>JBBSCM010000207.1:0-7275 GCA_038250295.1 Anaerolineales bacterium
ATGTAGAACTTGTCGAACTCAAGCAGTCCCATTCCAATCAAACTTTGGGCAACTTGCGGCTTTTTTAGAAGTTTCCGGTATGTTATCATCTACAAAGTTTACTCGCTCTGCTTCTATTACGCCACATATCTATTGGTAATTGGTGATTGGTGATTGGTAATTGGTGATTGGTAATTGGTAATTGGTGATTGGTAATTGGTGATTGGTAATTGGTGATTGGTAATTGGTGATTGGTAATTGGTGATTGGTAATTAGTAATTGGTGATTGGTGATTGGTAATTAGTAATTGGTGGTTACTTGCGCCTGGCAACTCCGAAGGAGTGAGATGATTATAGCTGAACGAGAAAATGTTCTTCGCAGAACCCTGAAAGGGTGACATGGTTTAATACAAATCACGAAGCCTGTCATCCCTTCGGGATTATCGGCTGCGTAAGTTAAAGTGAAAAGGAAATAATATGAAAACAGACCCTTCAAAGGAATCCACCGAATTGCGCCGCAAGGCCAAAGCGAAGCTGAAAGCGAAAGGCAAGTCAGCGCCCGCAGTGGGCGCTGTGGAAACACAGCGCCTGGTTGAGGAATTGCAGATACACCAGGAAGAACTGGAAATGCAGAATGAAGAACTGACCCAGTTGCGGGCGGAGGTGGAAGCGGCTCTGCATCAATACACTGAGTTGTATGATTTTGCCCCGGTCGGCTACTTTACGCTTGGGAAAAATGGGGACATTCAGAAGGTCAACCTCAACGGAGCGCTTGCGCTGGGCATGGAACGCGCCGCTCTGATGAAGCGTCACCTGGGTCAATATGTGACGGATGAGTACCGCAATGACTTCAACTTCCTCCTGCAAAAAGTGTACGCCTCCGGCATGAATCAAACCTGCGAGGTGATGCTGCTCAAAAGAGATCACGATCCTTTTTGGGCACAGCTTGAAGCGGTCTGCTCTGTAAATGGAGAGACTGTCCAGCTTGTGCTGGTGGATATCAGCGAGCGCAAGCAGGCGGAAGCGGCGCTGGCCACAGAGAAACGAAGACTGGCCGATATTGTTGAAGGCATACGCGTCGGCAGTTGGGAATGGAATGTTCAAAGCGGCGAGACTGTTTTCAACGAACGCTGGGCGGAGATCATTGGGTACACACTCAATGAACTTGCGCCCATCTCCATTGAAACATGGACTAAGTTTACCCACCCGGATGACTTGAAACACTCCGTCGAATTGTTGGAGCGGCACTTTAAAGGTGAATTGGATTATTACGAAATGGAAGTGCGAATGCGCCACAAGAACGGACATTGGATCTGGGTGCTCGATCGGGGGAAAGTGGCAACCCGGACAGAGGATGGCAGGCCGCTTCTTATGTCCGGCTCACATCAGGATATCACCGAGCGCAAACTGGCGGAGGAAGCCCTGCACGAAGGCGAAGAACAATATCGCACTCTGGTTGAACAACTTCCCGCCATCATCTATATTGATGATAATACCAAGGTTGAAGGCCGCACGGCATACACCAGCCCTCAAATTGAGACCATATTGGGATTCACCCCGCAGGAATGGCAGGTAGAATCGCCCGACCTTTGGAGTAAACAGGTCCATCCAGATGACCTTGAACGGGCCCATGCAGGTTACATGCGCTGTTTTCTGTATGGAGAGGCATTTGACGCGGAATATCGAATCCACGCATCTGATGGACGCTTGCTATGGTTCCGCGATCAGGCAGTCATGTTACCCAACGAAAATGGCAAGCCGCACTTAATTCATGGCGTGATATTTGACATCACCGAGCGCAAACAGGCGGAGGAAACCATTCGCGAATACGCCGCAAACCTCGAACGGCGTGTGGAACAGCGCACTGCTGAATTGATTCGCGCGAACCGTGTCAAGGATGAATTCCTTGCCAACATGAGCCACGAACTGCGTACCCCGCTCAATGGGATTCTGGGATTTTCCGAATCTCTTTTGGAAGGGATTCGCGGCCCACTGACCGACAGGCAAAGCGCAGCGGTGGAGATCATTCAATCCAGCGGCCGGCATCTTCTGGAGTTGATCAATGATGTTTTGGATGTATCCAAGATCGAGGCGGGCAAGTTTGAGTTTCACCCTGAATTTGTGTCTGTAAACGATATTTGCCATTCGAGCCTGAACTTTATTAAAGAGCTGGCAAACAAAAAATATATCGCCGTCGAGTATTCGCCATCCCCAGAGGCAGCCTCGATTGTGGCAGACCCAAGGCGCATGAAACAGATCCTGGTCAACCTGCTCAACAACGCGGTTAAGTTCACCCCTGAAAAGGGCAAAGTTACTCTGAAAGTGCAGACAGATTCAGAGCGAAGTCAAATGCGCTTTTCGGTCACAGATACGGGCATTGGCATTGCGCCTGACGACCTTTCAAAATTATTCAAACCCTTTGTTCAATTGGACAGCAGTTTATCCCGTCAATATGAAGGAACGGGATTGGGGTTGATGCTGGTGCAAAAACTTGTTGAAATGCACAGCGGCGAAGTACAGGTGGAAAGCGCCGCCGGCAGCGGAAGTTGTTTTACGGTGATCCTGCCCTGGATACAGGAACCTGAAATACAGGTTGACAGGAGGCTGTCCTTCATTGACAGGAGGAAAAAGGTTGATGAAGTCAAGGCAGCCGTAAGGAAAACAGGCAGCATCCTGCTGGCGGAGGATAACGAAGACAACCTCACATTGATCAGGGATTATCTGGAATACAAAGGCTATCAGATGTTTACAGCCCGCAACGGCAACGAGGCGCTTGCCATGGCAAATGAACTTGCTCCCACGCTCATATTGATGGATGTTCAAATGCCGCAGATGGATGGGTTGGAAGCGACCCGCCGCCTGCGTGCCACGCCCGGGTTTGCCGCTGTCCCGATCATTATGCTCACCGCTTTTGCCATGCCCGAAGATCGCGAACGCTGCCTGGCATCTGGCGCGAATGAATACCTGACCAAACCCGTGGACCTAAAGTTGCTGAACCAAGCCATCGAAAAATATACTGGTGGTATCAGCCCGGAAGTTCGCACTGATCAAGGATAATCCCAAAACAGGGAACCTGTAAATCATGACAGCTTACAGGTTCGGGCACGTTCATACTTGAATTCCGTTGAAACCGTCCCGAAGGTTGGCACAATTTGGAACGAATGAAAGTGGATTTGGGCGGAAAAACCACCATTTCTACTTTGGGCTAACATTCTCAAGCCTTTTTGCCCCCAATTTTGATCGGAATAGAATCTAAATCTGTAACAGACAGATGTCATCTTTTATGAAGGCGATTTGCTGTCCCAAGTAAGGCACGCTTGCAAGACGATGCCAACGGCGCAGAAGATGATATGCTGGAGAAGTCAGGAGGCGGCAGGCCTGCACGGCAGGAGTCCACTCTTTGCGCCGAATTTCGGTGACGGTGTCTGCATTTGGCAGGATGCCGAAATCCCAAGCCGCGCATAGACGGACAAGGAAATCCACGCGATCTGCGAGGGTCTCCAGCGCATCAGGAACACTTACATCAGGATACAAAGAGCCATCCAGCCAGTTATTATTCATGCTTCAGTTACCTGTAGAAAAACGTTGGAATACCAATCTCGTACCTTTTGCGCCTGTTCGCGTTGAGCCAAATCTGTGATTTGATCAAGAGGACGATGCAAGGCAATTCGTTCCAGATGAGTTTCAATGGCAAGGTGGGCGCGTACAACATCCGTATCGCTGCCTGCCAACGATTGTCGTTTTTTCCAGAGTGACCAACATTCACCTTCGCTCACTACTCCTGCCTGACAAAGTGTATAAATATCCAAAAAATCGCGTGGTGCACCGCGTTCCACCAACGCTGTCATTTTGCTTGCGACCAGATCAGACAGGCTGTCCAACGGAACATCGATCCAACCTGCGGAAGCAGAGGCTTCCAGTTGCGTCGAACGCGCGGCGATCTGAAAACTAAACGCGGTTTTCCCGTCACGAAATAATTCCACACTGACCACATCGCCCCACGCGCGGATACGTGTTTCGCCAAAAGTGGAGAGCGTCTCTTCAAGTGCCTGCGTCACTTCGCGCCTTTGCGCTTCCGTGGACAATTCCGACCACCAGGCATCTACGTCGTGGGTGGAGCGATAATCGAGGTAATGAAACAATCCCAGCGCGCCGCCAAGAGAGATTCGCTCTGCGAGTTTTTTCTGGACCAGGGCGCTCAGGCAGGCTTGGGCATAAGGGGAAAGTTGGGATGGCTGTTGCGGGATAATGTTTTTCATCGGTAAAAAATTATACTTTAGCTTAGTGCTGTTATTGTCTTTTAGGCATGGACAGGTATTTTTGAAATTTTTCGTTTTGGGCGCGCAAGCGCAAGATCATAATTCGTTTGCAGGTTCAGCCAGAATTCAGGCGAGGTTCCAAATGCCTGGGCAAACAGCCATGCAGATTCAGGCGTAACACCGCGCTTTCCTCGCACAATTTCATTCACGCGCTGTACGGGCACACCAATATGTTCCGCAAATGCGACCTGCGTCATTTCCAGCGGAATGAGAAATTCCTCAAGCAGGATTTCGCCCGGATGGGTGGGGATTCGATTTTCGGGAAGCATGATCACTCCTAATGATAGTCAATCAGTGAAACATCTTTTGCGCCAGAGTCCCAACGGAAGACAATACGCCATTGATCATTGACGCGAATGCTATGGAAGCCGGACAAATCGCCTTTCAAGACCTCAAGATGGTTGGCAGGCGGGGAGCGTAAATCATCAAGTTGGTGTGCGCCATTAATCACATCCAATTTGCGCAAGGCGATCTTCAAGATCATACTTGGAAAACGTCGAGCACGAGAGGTGTTTCTCCCGTGATACAAATCGGCAGTTGCATCATCGCGGAAAGACAGGATTGCCATATTGGATAAGATTATAACGCTTTCACGGTAACCATGCAAACCTTACATTTTACCCTGGGTGTGGGCGCAATCTTGCCTGATTTTCAAATCAGGTATAATGGGGGCATGATAAACATCTCATTTCCCCACAAGGCTGTCGAAGCCATATTCCGCGATGCCATACAGCGAGACATTACCACTGCCCGTCGCGCCGCTCTTCTTCAAATCTTGTGGAATGAACGCTATCTCACTCGCACCCAATTAATTGCCAGGGTCGAATACAGATTGGGAAGAAACTGCTTTGGCATATCCGCATGGGAAGATATTTTTTACCGTGATATGCGCGTGGTCAAGCAGGCATTTCAAGCCGCTAATTATCTGTTGGAATACAGCCGAAACAGGGAACACCTTGGTTATTATCTGCGTGGACAACCAGCCCTATCGCCTGAATTCAGACAAATGGTGAAAGCCAGCGCTGCAGAAGCGGATCAGCGCCAGATTGATATTTATCAACAGTTATCTTCTTCCGCCCGCTTTCGACAAGGCTGTGCCATCAGCGACACTTCCCGAAACGTGGTGGCGTACCGAATCCGCCAGGAAAATCCTGAACTTACTCCGCAGCAAGCCAATCAAATTGCGCTACAGCGAGCATATGCACCATGAAAAATAAACTACTGGATATCACTGATTTCCTCAAACTAATGCTTGAATCTCTTGAAGCCGCTGGAGTCGAATACCTGATTGGCGGCGCAATTGCTGAATGGGCGTGGGGCGAACCCCGAGCAACCCAGGACTTGGATATTGTCATCAACCTGCCCGTTAAATCCGTTGTCAGATTCTCTGAGGAACTCAAAAAAAGGGATATGCTCGTTCCAGCCGATATCATTCTGGATGCGATGGTGGAAGACCGGGCAGACATTCCACTGAACGCAATCCATATGTACAGCGGTCTCAAAGCGGATTTATATTTGATGAGGGACGGTGATGCGCTTCGGCAAAGCGCTTTCCAACGCCGTGTGCTAGTTGACTATGGTCCGCCGATTGGGAAGGTATACGTCCATTCCGCGGAAGACCTAATCCTCTACAAACTCTTGTATTTGGGATTGAGTGGTCAGCCAAAACATGCCCGTGATATTGCCGCAATCCTTCGGGCGAAAAAAAACCAGATTGATTTTGGGTATATAGAAGAATGGGTTACCCAACTGGGATTGGGATCTGTTTGGAAGGAATTGCAGGACAACATTGCGTAGATCAATATGGCGGTAATCCCAAAGACTTTTTTAGCGCATCCCCGACCCGTATGGTTTGCCAAAGTCAAAGCCAGCGAGCGAGCGGATCACATCGAAGGCAATTCTTGGTGGACTGCATCACAGTTATTCTCGCACGCATATTTGAACTAACCCAGATCATTTACGTCAAAGCAATAAGAGACTTTATCGGAAATAACATATAAGCACCGTCCCGAAGGGTTGTTACGAGTGGTTTGAGCGTCTGAAAGCAACCTTCGGGACGTTTTTTCTAATTACCGATAACGTCTAATACCCAAGGGTGAATAGCATGAATCGATATCAGAATGTGAGATCGATTTGTATTTGGCCGCTTGCGAACGGTGACTATTAATGAAAGTAATCATTCAGAGGCGTACCCGCTGAACGGGGGAGGTAAAAAGACTGACGAAATTCCCGCCAAAAACATTCAAAAACCTGGCGGATGAAACAAGTAGCCAGCACAACCAGCCTGTCGGCGACATGGCAGCGGCGACGAGCGCCCTGGCGACGACGCAAGCACAATTCCCACTCACCACCGATTCGCCTCAGGTTTTGACGCGCTCGACGAACGCAAAGGTCTTTCTGATAATTCGCTACGCTCTTTCTTAATCCAAAGGAGATCAGTGATCATAGGTCTCAAGCCTCAATTATCACTCGATCCATGGCGAGAGCCGGAGAAAGATTCTCTACTTGCTCCGGTCAAGTAAAATAAGAATCATGACATCCTGAAAGTGGATCTATCCTATCATGATCTTCGGACGGTATTGCAAAGCCTCAGCCAAATGCGTGGATTGAATCTCATCGCTGCCTGCCAAGTCTGCAATCGTGCGCGATAGTTTCAGGATGCGATGACATGGTGCTGTGCATAGGCGCGCGCGGATAACTGTAGTTGACTCACGCACAGCGCCATGTGCACAGCACCATGTCGCCGAACGCATCAGGCTCTGACACTTCGACAGGCTCAGTGCATCGCCTTCATCCTGTAACTGACAAAACTGGCGAATCTCCCCGATGCGCATATCGGCGTTGGAAATGATATTCGATGATTCGGTTTTCGATGTTCGGGACGCTTCGCGGGGATTCACGAATCGAGTTTGCTGAATATTTCTGGCCGCTTGTACCCGTTGACGTATTACTTCACTAGTCTCACTTAATTTATTTCC
>JBBSCM010000208.1:0-7251 GCA_038250295.1 Anaerolineales bacterium
ACATTTATGTCGCTCTTGAGTGAAAGGCGACATAAATGTCGCGGTACAGTATATGAGCAGACAAAACTGCGTAAGGTGAGTAACTAATTTGTACCAATAAAAAAAACATGACTCACCCCGAAATTAATCTTTTGTGGGTGAGTTTGTTTTTAAAAGCAACAACAGGGCGCAGATCAAAGCACACCTGCCCTCCCACTCGCTCCGCTTCGGGGATAATCATGGCGGGCGGTGCCAGGGAAATTAAACCTGGGGTTAATCGCGTTTTTATTTTAACTCGGCGCAAGACGAGTTAATCCGTCAACTCATCTTCCACGCAAAAAGGAGATTAAGGCCCCTAAAGCACCCACAAAGCCAAGACCAAAAATCAATAGGCCCATGGGCACCCTGTTAACAGCTGACTCACTTTCAAGGAAGATAACACCCACCAAGGGCGCAGGCGGAGTGAAAGTTGGCAGACGAGTGGCATTGACCGGAGTCTCAAATGCCGCCGCCAGGGTTGGGTCAATATTACTGGTGGGCGTTGAAATCAAAGTTGGCGTGGGCGGCGCTTCCACTTCAGGCAGTGGACCTATTTTTACTATTTTGACAAACGGCGCATATACCCACGCGACGGAATTAGGGACACCCGGATAATAGATCTGGATCCAGTTATTATCTTCAGAATAACCATAGGCTGGCACTTCCTGGCCTGCCAATATGACACCAATGGCCGGGTATAAATAAGAACTTGGCCCCGAGTAGACATTTTCCTGGGGGCGGCTTTCATCCAGGTAAAGCGCCACAATAGCGCCGGAGGGTGTACCGGTAACTGTTGGGACAGAGCCTGTTGGCTGCTGGGCAAGCACAGATGAATGAAAAGGGGAATAAAACGCAAAAGTAATTCCCACAAAAAGTAGAATAAAGAAAAAAAGGCACTTAACCTTGCTGGTACTCATGATATGCCGGTTATCTGCGAATGAACACTGAAAGCATGAACCCGATAACTCCCAGGACTGCAAGCGCAATAATAATAGGAGCCACAGGTACAGAGTTCCGGGATTGCGCTGTCGGAATTTCAGTGTAAACAGGAGCGGTTAAAAGGGGAGACGGCGTAAAAGTTGGCAGCCGTGTATTGGTAGGTACAACAATAAATTGCGCCGCAAGGGTTGGGTCAAGGGTGGCAGTTGCAGGCGGAACTGGAGTCGGCGGCGGTTCTACGACCAGCAATGTTCCAGGAGAAACCTGGACAAGCGGCGAATACACCCAGCCTTTATTGTTTGGCGCACCTTCATACGCAATCTGGATCCAATCTCCGCCCTGCGACCTGCCTAATGCGGGCACAGTAGCGCCTCTCAACAAGGTGCCGACAATCGGGTAAATGGAAGAACTTGGCCCCATCCGCACGTTAATTTGCGGCTCTTCTGTAATTACCGTAATGAACATTCCAGTCGAAGAAGAAGGCGTGTCCGTCGGTTGCTGTGCCAAAACAACAGCTAAAGTTGGTGCGGAAAATATCCAAAAATAAAACAGGATGACAAAGGGGGAAAAGATTATGGGGTGAAACCGGGTCCGCTTCATTTCGTATATACTCTTAACTCGGACAAGCCGAAACCAAAAAGGATTTAACCACAAAGGCAAAAAAGGAACACAAAGGAAAACCTAAAAAAACCTTCGTGACCCTTCGTGGTTCAAAAAATTCTTGTACAAAAAGCAAGCATTTAACTTCTAAGTTCTTAAGGAGAATCGCAAAGGCGATTATAATCTAAATCATGGAACGTCGAATCTATCATGGAGAAATCAAATCTGTACATATTGCGCAGGCGCTGCTTGGGGAATTTAATCACGGCAATCTGCGCGCCCAAACGCTGGGACAAAAAGATAAAGTAGTGGTCCAGATCGGCACACGACCCGGGGCCATGTCTGGCGGGCAAACTGCAATGACCGTGAGCATCCAGGAATTGGAAAACGGCATTATTGTGGAATTAGGTCAACAGGCATGGCTGGGAGTAGCTGCCAGCCTGGGGATGAGCGCACTCTCTGCCTTGCGGAATCCTTTCAGTTTGCTCAGCCGCCTGGATGATATTGCCCAAGACATCGAAAACCTACAGCTTAGCGAACGCATCTGGCAGGTGATCGCACAGACGATACAGGCAGCTGGCGCATCGACGGACCTATCAAACAAACTAAAACGTCTCACATGTGAATACTGTCATGCGGCCAACCCTGTGGGCAAGCCATCCTGTATTGCGTGCGGCGCGCCACTTGGCAGGGTACAACCCAATACTTGTAGGAATTGCGGATACGTGGTTAAAGCAGGCGAGAAGACCTGCCCGAATTGCAAGCAAGCTTTATGATATAACTAAAGTCGTATGAGAATGAATCTAAAGGAACTCGAAAGCCGCCTTCAAACGTTGATTGAAGTAGATTTGCTGAATATTTTGCCCGGCAAAAAAGTGGAGGATATTATCATCCAGAAACTGGCGGCGGCAATTCACCTTAATACACTTTCTTCAAAAGACGGTTCAGCGGTTGCACCGGATACGTACAAGTTGGTAATGCATCCGGATACTTCCACCAAATGGCAGGATGAACAATTGCTTACAATATTGTTACATTCCATTACTGCCGTTGCCCAGGAAGCAGGATTAAGGTTTACAATATCCCCATCGATCACTGTTTCGACAAAAGAAGAAATAAGTGTAAACGATGCCGAGATCATGGCATCGCATCGGATTGAATCTATGGCAGAAACTAACGCAACCCCTCTTGATACCGGAAACCTTGACGATGGCATCTTACCTGAAAATGCCTTTTTAATCGTGGAAGGTGTGAAGGTTTTCCCCCTCACACAAACGGTTGTAAATATCGGCCGCAGGCTGGATAACCAATTGATCATTGACGATCCGCGTGTATCCCGCAACCATGCCCAGCTCCGTACGATCAAAGGCCGCTATGTGGTCTTTGATCTAAATTCAACCGGCGGAACTTTTGTTAACGGGCAGCGCACGAGCCAGAGCGTGCTGTATCCCGGGGACGTGATCTCGTTGGCCGGCGTGGCCCTCATCTTTGGGCAGGATAACCCTCCTCCTCGGCCTGACTTGAAAGACACTGCGCCTTTCCAAAGCGCCACGGCAAACCGCCCCACTGCATCATTAAAAGAACATTCCACAGCCAAATTCAACAAAAATAAATGAGTGGTCCAATTGCATTAGCCTTGCGGCTAATAACAGCCTTTGCCCTATATGGATTTCTGGGATGGGCATTGTTTTTACTATGGAGGGATGTACAAAAACAAGGCCTATCGCTTGCGAATCGCCGCATTCCGGGCATCAGCCTCACGGTCAGGCATGGAAACGCTGTGCCCATCTTCAAGCATTTTGCGCAGGCAGAGATCATCCTTGGGCGCGATCCTGGCTGCGACATCCCATTGATAGATGACACCGTTTCCACCCGCCATGCCCAATTAACTTATCATCACGGTCAATGGTGGCTGGAGGATCTTACATCCACGAACGGGACATTGCTCAACGAAACAGCGGTCACCCTGGCTACCGTGATCACTTCGGGGGATGAAATTATATGCGGCGCCACACGGTTGGACGTGGCTCTCTCAGAAAACGTATTAATCGAACCCACTCAAAAACTGGATAAAAAGAAATGACGGAAAAAGCATCCATCGCAATTATTGGCGGTTCGGGTTTGTATCACATGTCTGGTTTGCAAGACGCAAAAGAACACAGCCTGGATACCCCATTTGGAAAACCAAGCGCGCCCATCGTAGTTGGGACGCTGGATGGAATGCGCGTGGCATTTCTTGCAAGGCATGGAATCGGTCATCACCTCACACCCAGCGAGGTGCCTTATCGCGCAAATATTTATGCCTTAAAGTTGCTTGGCGCGGAACGCCTAATTAGCATCAGCGCGTGCGGCTCATTGCGCGAAGACTATGCTCCGGGGCATATTGTTATCCCCGACAACATTTTTGATTTTACAAAAGATCGCGCTCGCACGTTTTTTGGAGAGGGACTGGTGGCGCATGTTGGTGTTGCCGACCCATTTTGCAAAGACCTATCAGACCAAGTTGAGGCGGCTGTGCGCTCAACCGGCGCCACTACGCATCGCGGCGGTTCCTTTATCACCATAGAAGGCCCGCGCTTTTCCACAAAGGCCGAATCAAACACATTCCGCGCCTGGGGCATGTCCATCATCGGAATGACTGCTTCGCCGGAGGCATTTCTTGCGCGCGAGGCTGAACTATGCTATGCAACCATGGCACACGTAACGGATTACGATGTGTGGCACGAAAGTGAAGCGCCCGTGACCGTTGAAATGGTAATTCAGATACTGAACAAAAATACACAGATCGCCCAGGATGCCATCCGTAATTTAGTGAGGGGAATAAAGGAAGAACGCACATGCCAATGCGGACAAGCCCTGGCCGCAGCCCTGATCACAGACCCAAAAGTTATTCCTGCTGAAACACGAAAGAAACTAGACCTGCTGGTTGGGAAGTATCTAAAGTAGATATTCATCGATTCGTTTCTTCTCAATAGCACAAGCAGGGACTCCCGCCACCACAATTCAAAAATGATGTACCATTGAAGGATGCATAATTCAATCCAGAGTCGCCTCCTGCGATGGGCCGCGCTTTTTCTCTTCGCCTATTCTGCAACTCTTACAATATCCCCCGCGGTGCGGGAACGCACCTGGGATGTTGATTACAGGCTGTCACATTGGATTGGTTTCATCGTATGGGGTCTGGTCATAACGATTGCGCACCGCGCCGCCAATAAACATCTCCCTGAACACGATCCTTATATCCTTCCAGCCGCCGCTTTACTTTCCGGGTGGGGCCTGCTTACCATTTGGCGGTTGGATGAAACCTTTGGCCTGCGGCAAACGATCTGGCTTGCCATCAGTGTTCTTGTTTTCAACGTGGCGCTATACCGCCAACAAAATCTAAAACTCCTCAGAAGATATAAATATGTGCTCCTCAGCGGCGGATTGTTCATTACCGCGCTGACATTAATCTTTGGGACCAATCCTATGGGAAGCGGACCGCGCTTATGGCTTGGCTGCTGCGGCGTTTACTTTCAACCCTCCGAGCCGCTCAAACTATTATTGGTCATTTATCTTTCAGCCTATCTGGCAGACCGCGCCGGCGTCAGCCTGATATCTTCACGAAGCACGCTGCTCTTTCCAACGCTGATCGTTACAAGCCTTGCCTTATTGCTTTTGCTTGTGCAACGCGATCTCGGCACAGCCTCCATCTTCATTTGCATTTTTACGGTTATTATTTTTTTTGTTACCGGCAAACGACGTGTCTTGATCAGCGCAGTTCTCCTTTTAACGCTGGCGCTAAGCGTGGGATATTTTTTCATCAATGTCATTCAAATACGGGTGGATGGCTGGCTCAATCCCTGGAATGACCCTTCGGGCAATTCATATCAGATCGTACAGTCGCTCCTTGCAGTTGCAAATGGCGGCACGATCGGACGAGGGCCCGGGCTTGGAAGTCCGCTGCTTGTGCCTGTGGCTATTTCGGATTTTATTTACGCCGCCATCGCTGAAGAAACGGGTCTGGCCGGGAGCATTGGCCTGCTTGCCCTCATTTGGTTGATCCTCGCCCGGGGTTTGATCGCATCTCTCCGCGCCACCGACAGATTCCGCCGTTATCTTGCGGCCGGCATAGTGACTTATCTTGGCATCCAAAGCCTGCTCATCATTGGCGGAAACCTGCGATTGCTCCCATTGACCGGGGTAACCTTGCCCTTTGTTTCCTACGGCGGTTCATCCCTGTTAACATCTTTTATTGCTCTCTTCATACTCCTGGTTATCAGCAACGTGGAAGACAACGAACCCGCGCCATTGGAAGATCAACGACCCTATTCATTCCTGGGCGGTATGCTCGCGTTGGGGCTGGCCGCCTGCGCATTGACGACTGCCTGGTGGGCCGTCATCCGCGCGCCCGATCTGCTCAACCGCACAGACAATCCGCGACGCTCCATATCCGATCGTTACGTTCCGCGCGGTGAATTACTGGACAGGAATAATGAGCCGATCAATGTCACCGAGGGCGAAAGCGGGACATATGCGCGCATGTATCTTTATCCAGACCTTGCCCCCATCACGGGTTACACACACCCAGTCTACGGCCAGGCAGGCTTGGAAGCGACTCTTGATGATTATTTACGAGGCTTGCAGGGAAATCCCGCCAGCATCATCTGGTGGGACCGCCTTATTTATGGCACTCCCCCGCCCGGCCTGGATGTGCGCCTGAGCATTGATCTCGTCCTGCAAGCCAAAGCCGATGAATTACTGGGTGAAAATCATGGCGCCATGCTCTTGATGAACGCAGAAACCGGTGAGATTCTTGCAATGGCGTCTCACCCGGCCTATGACCCAAATAATTTAGACGCAGAAGGTGACGCGCTCACTCAAAATCCATCTGCGCCATTGGTGAACCGCGCAACACAAGGGCTATACCCAATTGGCACAGCCCTGCTGCCTCTTATGCGCGCGAAGTTTGGAGAGACACAACCAACGATCTCTGACCTTAAACTTTATTATGAGACGCTTGGGTTATATCAAACTCCTGCGATAAATATGCCCGCCTCTTTTGACGCGGAAAATAGTTTGGTTAATGATTTACGAATGAGTCCCCTTCAAGCCGGCCTCGCCGCGGCTTTATTAAGCAACCGCGGAATCATGCCCGCGCCGAGGATTGCAGTGGCCGTCAACACGCCGCAACAAGGATGGGTGGTGCTCTCAGAAGAGACTCAACCGGTTGAGGTGATTCAGCCTGAGGCTGCGAACGATGCGGCTTTATCTTTCATCGTGGAAGGCCAGCCATATTGGAGTCACGTGAGCCAGGCTAATGTGGATGATAAAACCATTGTCACCTGGTTGTTAGCGGGCACACTACCGGATTGGGGCGGGACAGCATTGGCTGTGGTAGTTGTACTGGAAGAAGACAATACAGTTTTGACAGAAAATATTGGCGCTCATATTTTTGATACAGCGTTAAACAAATAAAGCTTTGGCTTACGCAAAATCCGTTTATGAGGCAGTTGCGCTGCCGATTTCCAGCAGTACAACTGCTGGAACAACTCCGAGTTAAACAAATAAAGCTTTGGCTTACGCAAAATCCGTTTGCGAGGCTGTTGCGCTGCCGATTTCCAGCAGTACAACTGCTGGAACAACTCCGAGTTAAACAAATAAAGCTTTGGCTTACGCAAAATCCGTTCATGAGGCAGTTGCGCCGCCGATTTC
>JBBSCM010000209.1:0-7241 GCA_038250295.1 Anaerolineales bacterium
GGTTGTCAAAGAAAAACGCGGAGTTTGCGGTCAGTTGGCATGGAGAGGGTGCGTCGCACCAGACTTAATGAGATTCTGCCTACTCGTAGATTCTTCTCATTAATCAGAAAAATCCCACCCGTGTGGTGCGACGCACTCCGGGCACCCATAAGTGCTGCACTAATCCCAATCTCAAAACAGGTAGTGGCACAATTCATTGTTGGTTTTTTCAGGCGGGAACATCCTTTGTATTTGAGCTGCTTGCCAATATTTCCACCAACCCCCCAAAAATCATACACCCACTATATATGACATTAAACGAAACTTAATATGACACAATTCACTATTGTACAATCTGTCACAAAGATATGATGGGGATGCAAATATGCGTTTATACGAATATAGGCAAGGACAACATGCTCAATCAAACCCTCAAACAGGAAATCTCCCAACTCGAAGCCGATTTTTGCTCCGCGCTTTCAGACCCCAATCGGCTGCTTCTCCTTTATGCGTTGAATGACGGTCCACGTAATGTGACCGAGCTTACGAATGAACTCAACCTCAACCAGCCTACCGCATCGCGGCATCTTAAAGTTTTGCGGGAACATGGCCTGGTGCATACCACCCGCCAGGGGACAACTATTACGTATGAAATTTCAGATCGAAGACTGATCCAGGCTCTCGACTTGTTGCGAAGCGTTATGCGTGACCGCCTTGCTTATCGAGCAGGATTAATGGAAGAAACCGTAAATTCCTAAAAATTCATTTGAGGAGAAACCATGCAAAATAAGAATACCGCTCTCTCTTTTCTTTTCACCGGATTGGCAATTGTCATTGTTGTTGGCTTTTATTTGACGACGGCTACACCGGTCAGCGCGCAGTGTGGATCGCAGGCTTCATCCTGCAAGAATTGTCATGAAGCGCAAGCTGAGATGCCAGTGAATGCGGATGGCACAGGCTGGCACCAATCCCATGCGTTTGGTGATTTTTGCTACATCTGTCATGCGGGCAATAATCAGGCGACGGACAAAGCTGCTGCGCACGAAGGGATGGCCGCGCCGCTTGCGGATGTGCAGGCTTCCTGTCAACAATGCCATGTCGCGGATTTAGATGCGCGCGCAAAGGTTTACGCAACCACTTTGGGCGTGGAAATCGGCTCGGGTTCTTCCGCACCAGTTACCGGCGGGGATTCTGATGCGGCTCTTGTCGTGGCCGAACCTGTTTCCAGCACGACGTCAACTCAAAGCTGTAACGATATCGTGGTCGACGATCCGAATGCTGTCAACTATGCCCAGAATTACGATCAAATCGTTTTGGGAAAGAAGCCCATCAATTGGGGCAATTCGATCTTGATGGTGATGATCGGCTTGATGGTGGTGGGCGGCGGCGGATATGTGATCACGCGCGAGAAACTGGTCAATATTTCGTTTGGCGATACACGCAAGGCTGAAGGTGAATACCCTGCCGATGTAGTGGAGATGCTGCCGAAGATCGCAGGACTCAAATCTCAATCACGTAAATCGCTGAAAAATGTTTTGGATAATCCCAAAAAGGCCGATAAAGTTTTGGACTTGATGGATGCCGTTATCTCCGAAAAAACTGACGAGGAGTAAACCATGAAATTTATTTTGAACTATCTCCACAAGGAAACCTGGTCGCCATACGTGGCTGGTGTTTTACTCGGACTGGTGGGTATTGCCGCAGTCTGGATCAGCAATAGCCTGCTCGGCGCTTCCGGCGCGTTTGAAAATCTGGCCGGGCTGATCGGTCAAGTTGTTGCGCCAAAGTTATTTGACAATATGTATTTCAACTTCATCATGCCGCCTGGAATTACGGTTGGTGTTATTTTGCTGGTGGGTGTGTTTTTCGGCGGGATGATCGGCGCGGCAACCAGCGGCACACTCAAATGGGGGAAGAAGGACGCTGTCAACTCTGACGTGCAATGGAAGCGTATTTTTGGCCCACAGGTCTGGAAGCGCTGGACGTTGGCTTTCATCGGCGCGATCATTTTGGAATATGCGGCGGGTATCGCCGGCGGCTGTACCAGCGGATTGGCGATCTCAGGCGGTATGTTACTGGCCCCGGCCGCTTTCCTATTCATCGCTGGAATGTTTGCATCCGGCATTTTGACCGCGTTGGTTATCTATCGCAAGAACTATTAGGAGGCTGATATGACAAACTTTATCACTGCTCTTGTTCTTGGTGTGTTCTTCGGCTTTTCATTGAATAAAGCCGGCCTGACCAAGTACAACAAGATCGTAAATGTATTCCGCTTTACCGATATGGCCGTGCTTCAATTCATGATGACCGCGCTTGTGGTTGCCATGAGCGGACTCTTCGCCTTGCGCGGCCTGGGCTTGGTCACCTTCCCCGCTGTCCCTGCCACGTATGTTGTCGGAAATATCATCGGGGGATTGATATTTGGTATAGGCATGGCTCTCACAGGTTTCTGACCGGGTACTTGCGCTGCCGGTGGCGGCGAAGGCAAATTAGATTACATTGTTCCTGGTATCTTTGGTTTCTTAACAGGCGCTGTACTTTACGGCCTGACCTATCAACAAGTATTTCCCGCGATCTCTGCAATTGCAAATTACGGCAGTACAACCATTCCTGATCTTTGGAATTTGAATCCCTTCCTCACTGTTCTAGTCTTTGCACTGATGTCACTGCTGCTTTTCTATATGATTGATCGCGCAGGATGGAAACGCAAGGATAATCTGTAAGCCAATTATCGGTATTGAACCTGATAGTGGAGACACTTATGACAAAAACAATCTCAAGGCGAGATTTTCTAAAATTAGGCGCGGCATCAGTTGGAGCATTCGCCGTTGGGCAAATGCTTCCGCCGATGGTGGCGAAAGCAGCCAAAGAAAGCGGGTTGATCAATGCCGCAGGTAACGGCTACATCTCGACCATGTGTGAGATGTGTGTGTGGCGCTGCGGCGTGATCGCAAAGATCGTGGAAGGGCGTGTCGTCAAATTGGACGGCAATCCTGAACATCCGCACTCACGCGGCAATCTTTGTCCGCGCGGGCAATCTGGATTAATGAACACGTACGACCCTGACCGTGTGCTGACTCCGCTCATTCGAGTTGGAAAACGCGGTGAGGGAAAATTCCGCCAGGCGTCGTGGGAAGAAGCGCTCGATCTGGTTGCCAGCAAAATGACGGAGATCAAAACCAAATACGGCGCGGAAGCAATGGTCTTTTCATCCACGCACAATTTGAGCCAGCCGCTATTTGAAAATCTGTTATATGCCTTCGGTTCACCGAACTATGGCACGCAGCGCTCCCTTTGTTTCAACGCCATGATCGTTGCCAATACAATGACTTACGGCATGGAAGAACCCGCGCGTATTTACGATGACAAACTTAAATACATTTTGTTGACAGGGCGCAATTTATTTGAGGCAATCTCAACTTCGGAGACATCCGACTTGAGCCGCGCAATTGACCGGGGTGCAAAAGTGGTCTACCTTGACCCACGCTACACAAAGACCGCCTCCAAAGCGACCGAGTGGCTGCCCATCAAACCCGGAAATGACCTGGCCTTTCATTTGGCTCTGCTAAATGTGATCATCGGCGAGAAGCTTTACAATCGCGCGTTCGTTGAAAAGAATACGATTGGTTTTGACGAGTTAAAAAAAGAAGTCAGCAAATACACACCCGATTGGGCCGCCCCGCTAACAGGTATCCCTGCTGAAACGATTACTCGCATTGCACATGAATTCGCAGATGCGGCCCCTCACGCATTGGCGCACAATGGCTGGCGTACATCCAACTTTATTAATTCATTCCACACCCAACGCGCCATTACAATTTTGAATGCACTGATCGGCAACTGGGATGTGGTATTAACGGAAGCTGGCGGCGAGGAAAGCGGCAAATTAGGTGCTCCATCGCAACCTCCCTACCCGCGCGTTTCTGCTTTACGTCTTGATGGCGTGCCGTGGAAATATCCTGTTGTGCCATTCAAGATCGGCGTGTTCCAGGAAATGCGCGACAACATCGTCAGCGGTGAACCGTATCAGGCACACGGCTGGTTCATCTCGCGTCAGAATCCAGTCATGTCTTTGCCTGATCGCGAAAAAACATTGAAAGCTTTCGCGAAATTGGATTTCATCGTCACAGTCGATATTATATTAAACGATACCGCCTGGTTCTCGGATGTTGTCCTGCCCGAAGCTTCGTATCTCGAACGTTACGATCCGCTTCTTCCATTTGGTGACAAAGCATTTTTGCGCCAGCCTGTGATCGAGCCGCAAGGTGAAGCAAAATCCGCGCTGTGGATTTACAAGCAATTGGGCGAGCGACTCGGCCTTGGTGATTTCTTCCAATATACAGATGAAGAAGATTACCTGCGTCAGCAACTTGCGCCACTCGGAGTTAGCCTGGAAGAAGTCAAAACCAAAGGCTACGCCGAATCGCCTGAAACTCCACATGCGGGAGAATCCGCTGAAAAAAGTTGGAACACGCCCAGCGGAAAAATTGAGTTGTTCTCCGATACGCTTGCCAAAGTCGGTTTCTCTGGCGTGCCAACATGGGAAGAACCGCCGCAGCCTGCCGAAGATCAATTTTATTTATTGACCGGCAAAGTGGCGCAATCCACACAATTTGGTACGCAGAACAATCAACTCCTTAATAAATATTCCGACGAGCCGCGCCTGTGGATAAATACTCAAGTCGCTGCCAAACTTGACCTTGCCACCGATGACTGGGTTGAAGTGACAAGTGAGGTCGGCCAAATCCATATTCCTGTACTGGTGACACAAGCCATTCGTTCAGATTGTGTATTTATGACGCCAGGCTATGGGCATCTCTCCAAAGGTCTGACCACAGCCTTCGGCATTGGTGCGAGTGACTCAGTCTTGCATGTTACGTACACTGACCCGATCAGCGGTGGACAAGCCCTAAGCCAGACTTTTGTAACGGTAAAAAAGGTTGATGACGCGTCAAGTGCTGAGACACTCAAACCACTTTATTTAGGAGAGTAGAAAATGGCTAAATACGGTTTTTTAATTGACGCCTCACGCTGTATTGATTGCCGCGCCTGTCTTGTGGCTTGCAGTGTGGAAAATAATGTTCCAATGAAGAGCACGCGTATCTGGATCAAGGACAGCGGTGTTACTGGTGAGTTTCCCAATTTGGAACGCTATACAGCACCCTTCCATTGTATGCATTGTATAGACCCGTCTTGTGTATCTGCGTGTACAGTGGGCGCTTTACAAAAAAACGAAGACGGGATTATTACATACGACAATGAAGCTTGTATTGGGTGCCGTTATTGCATGTATGCCTGCCCCTTTGAGGTTCCTCATTTTGAATGGAGCAAACAGTTTGCTTTGATAACAAAGTGTGACTTGTGTGTCTCGCGCCTCGCAGAAGGTCAAAAGGAACCCGCTTGTGCCGCAACCTGCCCAACAGATGCCATTCAATTTGGAAGCCGTGGAGATATGCTGGCAATGGCACATGAACGTATTAGAAGTCAGCCAGAGCGTTATGTTGAGCATATCTTTGGTGAGCATGAAAATGGCGGTACGTCCACTTTTTATATTTCCCCTGTTTCCTTCGATCAACTGGGTTTCCCTACTGCCGAGACTACAGATTCCCCGGCACATTTCAACCGTATCGCAACCGAGGAAGGCACTCCCATTATTGCAGCAGGTGCAGCGATTGGTATGACGGGCATTTACCTTGCTCTTGAACACAATGGTAAAAAACAAGCCGTGCGTAAAACTGAACATGCTGAAGACAAGCACGATACCGCAGGCAAGGAGTAAGACATGGCGCTAAATATCAAAGTGAAAAGTATCAAAGTCCTGGAAGGCCTGCCACGTTTTGTGTATATTCTGGCAGTCATCGCTGCTTTAGGGATGAGCGCTGGCTTGTATCGTTTGTATGCTGGCCTAAATGACACCACCAATCTAAGCACTGTTTTTCCCTGGGGTCTTTGGATTAGTTTCGACTTAACCAATGTGGCATTCTCCGGCGCAGCCTTTACTCTGTCTATGCTGGTGTACATTTTTCATATGCACGACTTACATGCAGCGGTTCGCCCCACAGTGCTTTTTGGATTACTTGGATACAGCTCGGTGTTGGTGATCCTGTTCTTCGATCTGGGCCGCTGGGACCGCTTCTGGCATTTTTTGGTTTATCCAAACCTTTCCTCCGCGCTATTTGAAGTCAGTTGGTGCATCGCCATTTATAGCGGCATTTTGACTTTTGAATTTCTCCCAATCATATTGGATAAATTCAAAAACGCGAAAATTTCAAAGTTCGTCGAAAAGATTACTGTAGGAATGGTGATCGCTGGCATCACACTTTCTTCCATGCACCAATCATCGCTGGGTTCACTGTTCGTGATTCAAATCCATCGTCTGCATCCATTATGGTATTCCATGATGCAGCCAGAATTTTTCCTGGTGTCATCCATGGCCGCAGGTATTTCCACAATCATCATTGGTTCTTACGTCAGTATTTGGATGTTCAAACAAACGCTTAGCGAAAAAATTATTGAGAAATTGGGAAGTTTTGTGCCGTGGATTTTCGGTCTTTACCTATTGATGAAATTAGGCGATCTAATTCTTGGAAGCAAACTGGAACTGCTCTTCACCAGCGGAATACTCAGCGTCTTATATGTGGCTGAACTGCTTCTAACTCTTGCGGCGATTATCTGGTTTTCCATCAAAAAGCTGCGCTCCACGCGTAAAAACGCCGTGAATGGTGCATTGATTATTGCGGCAGGCATTGTATTAAATCGCTTCGATGTTACCTGGTTTGCCATGAAGTCACTGGATGGCAGTTTTTACTTCCCGTCGCTGATAGAAATAGCTCTGGTGGTGGGCGTAGCATGTGGCTTAATCGTGGTCTATTCTCTGGCAGCGCATTTCCTTCCAGTGTTTTCAGAAACACTGCCCGTCAAAGATTTACCGTCCTCTGAACTTGAAGTACTTCAGCTTACCCAACCTGTTGCAGGTGACTAATAATACCTATTTGATTGTGCGCAAATCTATCGAATTGTAGCCATGCAGAACAGTTAAATCGCAAAATGCGAAACGTGCTACAAACTTGGACATTGCGAAAAGATCAATTATTCTTTACCAGTTGAAAATAGATTCAAGTTTTTTATCGGCTATAATTTTTCAATGCGCCCCTCCTTCTTTCACCACCTGCACCCACCCACCATCCCAGCCGCACAATCGCGCTGGCGATACACATTGGGCGCTGGTGGAACCGCAATTTTTCTCATGTTGGTCCTGGTTA
>JBBSCM010000210.1:0-7209 GCA_038250295.1 Anaerolineales bacterium
ATGGCGTTTAGTTTCTTGATCGCCGCAGCAGCAAAGTCGGCGCAATTCCCATTTCACACCTGGCTGCCTGACGCAATGGAAGCGCCCACACCGATCAGCGCCCCCATCCATGCCGCGACGATGGTCAACGCGGGCATTTATTTGTTGGCGCGTTTTTATCCTGCTTTTGAGTCGGTTCCGAACTGGAAAACCACCGTCATTCTAGTGGGTGTCACTTCGGCGTTGATCACCGCCTTCATGGCGCTCACCGCCACTGACCTAAAACGCGCGCTGGCTTATTCAACGGTCAGCCAATTGGGATACATGGTTTATGCCATCGGAGCGGGCGGCGTACTTGCGAGTCAATTCCATTTGTTGAGTCATGCTGTCTTCAAAGCCTTGCTTTTTCTCACAGCGGGTTCAGTCATTCACGCCATCAGCACACGTGACATGCGCCGCATGGGTGGCCTTAGCGCAAAAATGCCATTCGCTCGAAACGTATTCATCATCGGCGCACTCGCGTTGACGGGTCTTCCCATCCTCAACGGTTTCTGGAGCAAGGAACTCATTCTCGAAGTCGGTCTCGAAGGCTCGCCGCTTTGGGCATACATCCTCATGCTTATTGGCGCAGGTCTCACAGCCTTCTATACTTTCCGCATGACATGGATGGTTTTCTTTGGCACGCAGCGCGAAGAACTGCACATTCACGAAACTGGCATGGCGATGAAAGTTTCACTCGCATTGCTAGCCATCGGTTCATTTACAACCTGGTTATTTTTTGGCGGATTAAACAAGTTGTTATCTACAACCATGCCTTTTCATGGAATCGAAGAAGAATCCACTCTGGAGATGGTCAAAGCGATCAGCTTCGCCCCCGCTACCTGGTTCGCTTTACTGGCAGTGATTCTTGGTTTGACATTGTTCTTCACTTTGGGACGCAAGCTTGCGCTTTCAGAAAGCCCTGGCTGGCTCAACACTGTAACCGAATCATCATTCGGATTTGAATCAGTGAATCATTTTTTTGTGAACATGATCAGCAAATTCGCCGAAAGTTTACGCATCACACAAACCGGCGAATTGAACTGGAATATTCTCGGCATCATCGGCGCTCTATTTTTTGTGCTGGCAATGTTGTTATGGGGCGGTGCATAAATGACTCTGTTAACTTTCATTGGCATGATCGTAATTCCGCTGGTCTCCTCTCCGCTTGTGTATTTGTCAGGCCGCCTCGGCACACACGAGACGACTTTACATCGCCGCTCCTACCTCGTGCGTGGATTAGCCCTGCTGGCCATTTTGCTCGCGTGGATTCCATTTGTGCTTTCCGTACAAATTTTCCTCGCAGGCGGCATACAGGAATTTAACATTGAAGCCATCTGGCTGCGCGTGGACGGTATTAGTCTGCTGGCCGCTGCCATGGTTCTTACACTTGGCACATTGGTCATCCTGTTCTCTGGTCCATACATGGCTGGCGAAGTAGGCGAAGAAAAATATTATGCCATGCTGCTGGCAATGATCGGTTTGATGATCGGTCTCGCCTGTGCAGGTGACCTGTTCAATTTGTGGGTCTGGTTTGAAGGCATGGCGATCTCTTCTTATTTACTGGTCGCCTTTTATCGTGAACAAGCCGCTTCTTTGGAAGCGGGTATGAAATATCTCGTGCAAAGCGCCATCGGCTCGGTGATGGTGTTGATGGGCATTGCGCTTGTTTTGGCAAATGCCGGGACGTTGGATCTGATTCAGATTCGAGAAGCAATGAGCGGGCCAGAGGTGAACCGTCTGGCTTTGCTTGGCGCAGGCGCGTTATTCGTCATCGGCTTCGGAGTCAAAGTTGCGATTGTCCCGTTGCACACCTGGCTGCCAGACGCGCATTCACAAGCCCCAAGCGGAATCAGCGCCATGCTTTCAGGTGTGGTTATCGAAGTTGGTTTGATCGCAATGCTGCGCGCGCTTTCGGTTCTGCCAGGTTTTTCATTCTCATGGGGAATCTTATTCATGGCTTTCGGCGTATTGAATATTTTGTATGGAAATTTACTGGCTTTGCGGCAAACCGTAGTTAAACGTATGTTGGCTTATTCGAGCCTGAGTCACATTGGTTATATCCTTTTGGGACTCGGCGTGGCACTCTATTCTGACATGGAACTTGGCGCACAGGGCGCATTCTTTCATCTCTTCAATCACATGCTCATGAAGGGACTCGCGTTTCTTTCAGTCGGCGCACTGATCTATGGGCTGTTTCTGCAAAATGACTCGCACGCTTCATTGAAAATAAATGATCTGGCTGGAACCGCGCAGAAATATCCGCTGGTTGCGCTGGCATTGAGCATTGCGGTGTTGGGACTCGGCGGTCTGCCGCCATTAGCTGGCTTTATGTCCAAATGGCAGATTTTTGTAGCGGGCTTTCAAACTCAAAATATCTGGATCATCGCATTGATGATCTTCATGGCGCTCAACAGCGTGCTTTCACTGGCGTATTATGCGCCGCTGGTAAATATGATGTATCGCAAAACACCTTCAGCACAAGTGTTGGCGGGCAAGTCATTATCATTTGCAATTACTTTGCCCTTGCTAGTGATGATGCTCGCTGTGATCGTGTTGGGCTTTATGCCGCAACTAATGGACTGGATAACCATTCCCGCCGCGCGAACTTTGATGACCATGTTTGGAAACTAGACTATGACAAATGTTTTGCTCACCCCCTTAATTGCCTTCCTGGTCTACTTTCTGGTAGTTTCAGCTGCCTCCGGCTTGGGGCGGTTATTTTCAGCTAAAGGCAGCGAGTCTCAATTCAAATCGGAACCCTATGCCAGCGGAGAAGATTATGATCCGATTCCTGCGGCACCGGGCTACAGACAATTTTTTGTGATCGCGTTATTTTTTGCAGTCCTGCATCTTGGTGTGATCATGGTCGGCAGCAGCGACCTGTCCTCAGTCACGGTCATTTATTTGCTTGGGCTGATGCTGGCACTGATCGCTTTGATCCTTGGATAGGATAAATTTTCGGAGCGCGGACTTCAGTCCGCTTTGAATCAAAAATTGCAGACTCAAGCCTGCGATCCATACAAATGGTGAAATCATGAAAACAAATAAAGACCAGGTCTGGCGAAAAGTTATTGATCAAGTACGCACATGGGCGCGGATGAATTCCATCTGGGCGGTGCATTTCAACAGCGGCTCCTGCAACGGCTGTGACATTGAAATTCTCGCCACGCTTACGCCGCGCTACGATGTGGAACGCTTCGGCATCAAACTTCAGGGAAGTCCTCGTCATGCGGATGTCTTACTCGTGACTGGACCAGTTACCCGTCAAGCCCGCGAGCGTTTGATCCGCACCTACGAGCAAATGCCCGAACCAAAATTTGTCATCTCAGTTGGATCATGCAGTATTTCAGGCGGCGTGTTCGAAGGCTGTTACAACTGCGTCGGCTCAGTCGATGAAGTCATTCCAGTGGATGTGTATATCCCCGGTTGTCCGCCGCGCCCCGAAGCCATCATTGACGGCATCGTTCAATTGCTGACAGAATTAAAGGGCGGCAAGGCTCGCATACCGCAGAAACAAAATGTAGCCGAGGAGATTTCCGCATGAACATCGAACAAGTTTTAGCGCAAGCCGAAGGGCTTCTCGCTCCGTGGAATAAGGAAACAATTCGGCCCGAATCAAATCGTTTGGATGTCGTCATCGTTGCTGATGATTTGCGTGCGGCAGTGACTGCATTGCACGATGCACATTGGGGTTACCTGTCTGCGATCACGGGCATGGACCTGGGAACTGCTTCTGGTCAACTGGAAGCGCTCTACCATTTTTGCAATGGCCCCGCCATCACATCCCTGCGCATTCGTTTGCCGCGCGGTAATGAAGCCATCCTGCCCAGCATCGCGGATATTCTTCCGCCCGCATCTTTTTTTGAACGTGAGATGCAGGAAATGTTGGGCTTCAAATTTAGCGGATTAAATATTAGCGAACGCCTCTTTTTGCCTGATGATTGGCCTGAGAATGTTTATCCAATGCGCGCAGATTTCACGCTCGATCAAGCCGCGCCGGTAGCTGGCCGCCATGCTGACGAATTACCCGAGCAGGGAGTCGTTGGCGGAAATACCTTCGTGATCCCGATTGGTCCCCAGCATCCTGCATTAAAAGAGCCTGGTCATTTCGAATTTACAGTAGACGGAGAAATTGTCACTGCCGCGCGTATGCGGCTTGGATATGCACATCGCGGCATCGAGAAAGCCGCCGAGAGTCGCAACTGGATTCAGAACCTGTATCTCTTCGAACGAGTTTGCGGCATATGTTCACACACACATGCGCTTGCCTACAGCCTGGGTGTCGAAAAACTTGCGCAGGTTGAAGCGCCGCCGCGCGCTCAGGCCATCCGCGAATTAGTGGCGGGCCTCGAGCGCGTTCACAGTCATTTACTTTGGCTGGGTGTTGCTGCTCACGAAGCAGGTTTTGACACTTTGTTTATGTACTCATGGCGTGACCGCGAAACCGTGATGAATCTGCTTGAACAGATCACGGGCAACCGCGTTAACTATTCTGCAAATTTGCTGGGCGGAGTTAAATGCGATATTGGATCGGAACAGGCGAAAGCCATCAAGGAAGGATTAACTTATCTTGAAACACGCATTCGTCATTACCTCGAAGTTGTGACCACCGATGTAATGTTCCTTAATCGCACACGCGGCATCGGCACAATTTCATTTGCTGAAGCAGTAAAGTTCGGTTTGCTTGGGCCAACCGCGCGCGCCTCAGGGCTGGTGCGTGATGTACGTACTGAAGCCCCTTATGGCGCTTACACTCATTTCCCGGTTAGTTCGGTTACGGAAACCAACGGTGACCTCGAAGCCCGCTGCGTGGTTCGCTTGAAGGAACTCCTGGTCTCATGCTTCACCATGCGAACGATTGTTGATAATCTTCCCGAAGGTCCGTTGACAACTCGTATGCCGCGCAAAATTCCCGCAGGTGAAACAATCTCCCGCATCGAAGCGCCGCGCGGCGAATTATTTTATTTTATAAAAAGCAACGGCGGAGAAACTCCCGCGCGGGTTCACATCCGCACACCCAGCTTGTGCAATTGGGTTTCTGTGCTGGAAAAAGCAGTTGGTCGTCAACTGGCAGATGTGCCCATGTTGATCGCGGGCATGGACCCATGTTTCTCTTGCAATGATCGTCTTGTTACTGTAGCACGTCCCGGCAGCCGCGAGACCTGGTCTTGGAGCCGGTTGCGCGAATATGGAATTGAGTATTACAAACGATGAACACATTCACGTCACTTATCACACTGTTGGTCTTTCCCGCCGGGCTGACGCTTGTTCTGGTTGGCATGTTTTACGAGTGGATCGATCGTAAACTGGTCGCCCGCTTTCAGAATCGCATTGGTCCGCGTTGGTTTCAGCCGTTTGCAGACGCTGTCAAACTCTTTGCCAAGGAGCAGATCAAACCTGCGATCATTAATCCGTATTTGTTTTTTGGATTGCCGGTTGCCGCGCTCGCAGGCGCACTGACCGCCGCTCTGTATGTTCCATTGATGGGATTGAACCCTGCCTCCAGCTTCCCCGGTGACTTGATTGTGACCATCTACCTGCTCAGCCTGCCGACGATGTGTGTCGGCCTGGCGGGCTGGAACACCAGCAGCCGTTTCTCGTTGATCGGAGCCACACGCACGCTAACTCAATTATTTGCCTATGAAGCGCCTTTTCTGCTGGCAATGCTCGGCCCTGCTCTGGTTGCGGGAAGTTGGCAGATCAATACCATTAACAGCTATACCCAGAATCATTGGTTGATCTTCACTCAACCCGTTGGCTTCATCGTTGCGTTGATCGGCCTGATGGGAAAACTTGAACTGCCACCCTTTGACGCGCCCGAGGCGGAGACTGAGATCGTCGCTGGCGCTCTCACCGAATACAGTGGACGCGGTTTGGCCATGTTTAAAATAAGCAGGTCTGTAGAGTTGATCGTCGGGTTGTCACTCGTCTCCGCTTTTTATCTGGGCGGATTGAACGGCATCCCGTCGTTTTTACTTAAGTCAATTGCCCTGCTTTTGGTAATGTCCATGTTCCAGGTTTTGCTGACCCGTCTGCGCATTGACCAGACTGTCGGGCTTTGGTGGCGATTTGGCGCTATTTTGGTTTTGGCGCAGCTATTGGTCATGATCGTATGGAAAGGATTTGCGCTATGAAAATTGGAACCATGCTCAAGGATATCGTTGAGTCATTTTTCAAGAAGAATATCACTCAGCTATATCCGTTTGAAAGAACACCCACACCGCAAAGATTTCGCGGCAATCTGCAATACAACCCGTCCGCCTGCACAGGTTGTTGTCTGTGCGTCAAAGACTGTCCATCCAAAGCCATTGAACTTGTCACCCTAGACCGCGCCGCCAAACGTTTCGTGTTGAAATATCATATGGATCAATGTGTTTATTGCGGACAGTGTGTAGTCAATTGCAGATTCAAATGCATGGGCATGTCCAATACCGATTGGGAACATGCGTCACTAAATAAAGAGGAGTTTACAGTTTATTATGGAAAAGATGAAGATATCAAGCAGCTCCTGGCGAACCTCGCTCAGCCAGTTATTGGACCAACTCAAAAGTGAATCCGGGCAACCACCCCGTGTTGCCATTGTAGGGATCGGGAACAACCTGCGCAATGATGATGCCGCTGGAACACTTGTGGCACGTGAACTGCTTCACCGTGAATGCGCCGCAGACACAGGTCATTTGCTCGTTATTCAAGCAGGCCACGCTCCCGAAAATGTGACCGGTGAACTGCGCAGCTTTGCACCTGATTTGATTCTTTTGATAGACGCAGCTGAAATGCGCGACGCGCCAGGCGCGATTTGCTGGGTTCCGATCCAATCCATCGAAGGCATGAGCGCATCCACACACAGCCTGCCGCTATCCATGCTGGCGCGCTACCTGACGTTGGAACTGCATTGCATGGTGGCGCTAATTGGAATTCAGCCAAGATCCAATGATGTTGGCGAACTCATCAGCCCAGAAGTATTGCGGGCAATTGATGAGATCGTGGATGAAATATGTAAAACCTGTTTTACGCTTAAGTCTGTAAATTAATCCTTCCCACTATATTTCTTCTCTACGCGCTGCTGGAACAGATATGGCCGATGGGTTTTATGCTGGCTTTGGCAACGCTTCTTTTCCGGACCTGAAACTGATTCTGTTACCCGGCAGGCTTATTAGCCCCCGGCGACTTTGGCCGTCGCCGCAGAGC
>JBBSCM010000211.1:0-7206 GCA_038250295.1 Anaerolineales bacterium
AATTGGAATTGGATTGAAATTGTCAGGCCGAAAGCCTGCAAAAGAAGCGCTGACACAAGCGTAAAAATAAAATCGGGACATTCAGTCCCGATTTTATTTTTCATTTTATAAATTAAAAATAGCAATTGGAGAATGTAATATGCTGCAAACGGAAATCACGATTGACCATGAGTCTATTCGGGATGTGTTCAATGCAGATCGAAAGCAGATGACTCTTATGGTCGCCAGAAAGATGCGCGTGCCCGAAGTGGAGGTTATCCGTTCCCTTGAAGGCGATCTTTCACAAGAGTTGGATGCCTCCCGTTGGGAGGAGATCATCCGCTCTTTTGAAGAGTTTGGAAATGTTCACGTGATCGTTTCCAATGGAGCTACCACACTCGAAGCATTTGGGCAGTTTGGCAAATTCAGCAACACCGATGGCTTTTTCAACGTGCAAGGCAAATCATTGGATATGCACATTCAAAGTTGGGAGACTGCCTCCATTTTCGCTTTCAGAAAACCAAGCCACACAGATGGCCGTGAGGCGCTCAGTTTTCAATTCTATAATCGCCGCGCTGAGTCTGCCTTTAAAGTCTTGCTCACATTTGGCGGGCACGACCCATCTCCTGAATTAATGCAGAAATATGATGCGCTGATCCAAAAGTTCACGAAACATTAATTGATTCAAATGCTCACCAATCTCTAGTAAAATTCTATATAAATCTACATTGTGTAATTTGCACTAAAAAGTACAATTCAAATCATCAGAGGCGAGGGCGCAAAAAAACGCCCTCGCTGTTTTTAAATCATAACGATGCGTCATTGCGAGGAGGGTTCTTGCTTTTTCCGACGAAGCCATCTCAAACTCAAATAGAGATTGCTTCGCTCACAAAGAGCGTTCGCTCGCAAGGACGGGAGAAATATATGTTCCTCAAACGCTTTCAACTTGGGCTTATTCATGTTGCGGTCGCAATGACATTAGTGCCGATCAACAGCACGCTCAACCGTGTGATGATCTACGATCTCAACATTTCGAAAACAGTCTTTACCCTCCTCGCTGTATTTCCATATCTGTTTTCACCCATTCAGGTGGCCATCGGTTCATTCTCAGATCGTCATCCAATTCTGGGTTTTCGTCGAACCCCTTACATCCTGGCAGGATTGATACTGTGTGTGCTTGGTCTCGTTGTCTCGCCGCAAGTTGCTTTTCTGATGGATCAAAATTTTAGCCTCGGCCTTCTCGTTGGGGTTCTTGCATTCGGCGCATGGGGCATGGGATACAACCTCTCGGCGGTTTCCTATCTCTCGCTGGCATCCGAACTTTCAGGTGAAAAAGGACGCGGTAAAACAGTAGCGACCATGTTCTTTATGATGGTCATCGGCCTGATCGCAACGGGAATCAGTTTGAGCCGCATGGTGCCGACATACACTCCTGAATTGCTTTCCAATGCATTTAATATCGTCGCCGCATCCGCCCTGACCCTCGGCCTGCTCGGTCTTTTCAAACTTGAGCCACGCTCGGGCAGGATCGCGGACTTAAGTCCGCACGCCGAAATCTATACAGTAAAACAGATGGCATCTGCAATTATGGAAAATCCTGTTGCAAAGATTTTCTTTGTATATCTGCTTTTGTTACTGGCCGCCATCCTTGGGCAGGATGTTTTGCTTGAGCCGTTTGGCGCAGAGGCGTTCGGTATGCCCATCGAGGCGACTTCGCGCATTGTATCCATCAGCGGCGTATTTACACTCATCGCTTTTATAGTCGCCGCTGTATTGGAAGGACGTGCGCCAAAGAAATCGATTGCCCAGGCCGGTAATTTGGGCGCACTCGCTGGTTTTCTTTTGATCATCGTCAGCGGGGTGATGCGCAACCTAAGCATCTTTTATCTGGGCATTATGCTGCTTGGGTTTGGAACGGGTATTTCAACTGTTGCAAACCTGTCCCTCATGTTTGATTTGACCGTTGCCGGAAAGGTCGGTCTCTATATCGGCGCATGGGGATTCTCGAATGGCCTGTCTCGATTAATAGGTTTGCTTCTGGCGGGTATTGTCGCAGATGCGGCCACCAGAGTCACAGGTCAGGCAATGAGCGGGTATCTGATCGTGTTTGGGATCGAAGCGTTGATGCTGCTTATCGCCGCGATCATGCTCACACGTATTGATGTAAATAGATTCCAGAAGAATGTTGAAGAACCTTCTTTTACTGATAAGATGGCTTTGGCTTCTGATTAATTCATCTCCCTTTGCTTGCTCCACGAATACACAACAGCAAGCTGTTGGACTCCAGAGGCAAAAATTATGACTGACGAATGGCTTTCCCTTAGTGACGCGGCAAAGGTGTTGGGTGTGCATCCCAGCACTGTCAGGCTTTGGTCTGATAAGGGTGTATTACCCACACACAAAACACAGGGCGGACATCGCCGCTATAAGCATAGTGAAATCTCTCTTTGGGCACAATCATATAAAAGAACCCGTGTAAGCTCGATTGAGCCGGAACAAATGATGCAGGAAGTCATAAAAAATGTCCGCATGCAAATTTCGGAAGGACGCTTGCAAGCAGAATCATGGTATCAAAAACTGGACGAAGACGCGCGCGCGCAATATCGTTTGAGCGCGCGCTCCCTGTTTCACGGGCTGATGACCTACATCGCAACGAATGGAAAGGAAGCGGACTCTGAAGCCTACGCCATCGGCTATGAATACGCATCGCGGGCGCATCGTTACAGCTTGAGTTACGTGGATGCGGCGCGGGCATTTTTGTTCTTTAGGAATACGTTGATCGAATCGGTCATAAAAGTTTATGGCGACGCAAATGTCCCATCGGGGCAAACCGCGGAGACTTTCGGAAAGATGCACAGCTTTACAGATGACATTTTGATCAGCCTTTTACAAACTTATGAAACATTGGAGAATGCCAATCGTTAATCGATTGGCATTTTTATTTAGAAACAGTCTTGAGATGTATCTCGACTCGAAATTATCCAATGAACAACAGGTTGTCGCTGCACCTGGCACTCGACACTTCGACACCTGACACTTTCTAAAGGAGTTTCAAATGCAAAACATCACGCACTACATTCCCATCCTGACCACCATCATTTCTTTTTCCTTCACCGCCGCCTTATACAAACACTGGCGCCGCAAACCTGAGGCAAAATATCTCATGTGGTGGACCATTGGCACTTTCTGCTTCGGCATCGGCACATTGACTGAGTCCATTAATGTGCTGCTCGGCTGGAGCGTATGGAATATGAAGGCCTGGTATGTCTCAGGCGCATTGCTCGGCGCATTTCCGCTGGCACAAGGGACGGTGTATCTCTTATTGAAAAAGAAAACCGCTGACATCCTCGCATGGTTCTTCATCGTTTATATTCTGATTGCAGCCATCGCGATCATTCTCGCCCCTGTAAACATGTCGCTTGTTGACCCGGCCCGCCTGACCGGCAAAGTGATGACATGGACCTGGGCGCGCATGTTCTCCATTTTGCCGAACATGTATGCCATGGTCTTCCTCATGGGCGGCGCAGCCTGGTCGGCGATTCAATACGCGCGAAAACAAGGCAGCCGTGACCGGGTGCTTGGCAACTGGCTCATTGCAATTGGCGCGCTGTTGCCTGGCATTGGCGGTTCCTTCACCCGCTTTGGTTATGTGGAAGTGCTGTTTGTTACTGAGTTTATTGGTATCTCCCTCATTTGGGCGGGCTATCGCGCCATGACGCAGCCTGAGCCTGCGATGCCCCATGCTCCGCAGGTTGCAACTGATTAACTGGTTATGTATCGCCCCGAAGGTTTGATCGGCTGAGAGGATTTTTTTAAGGCAACCTTCGGGGCGTTCCACGTGGGCGGTAAAGTGAGTATCAAGAAACAAGGTTCTGCAAATATATTTAATGCCGATGGTATTAAGGGAGCCTAAACAGAAACAGCAAATATATCCTTTTGCTTGCGTCAGCATATCCATCTGGTTTATACTTGGACACATGGCGCTTCCAGAAAAGATCGGGCGATACGAAATTAAATCTGAGCTTGGCCGCGGTGGTATGGCTACCGTATACCGCGCCTTTGACCCAAGCTTTGACCGCGAAGTTGCGATCAAAGTATTACCGCGCGAGATGCTGCATGATACGCAATTTCGTTCGCGCTTCGAGCGTGAGATCAAAATGGTGGCCGGTCTGGAACATCCCGCCATCGTGCCTGTTTATGATGTGGGCAATGAAGACGGGCAGCCGTATTTTGTGATGCGTTTTATGACCGGCGGATCGCTGTCAGATTGGATCGAAAAAGGGAAATTTTCCATTCAGGAAACGGCTCGGATTATCGAAAAGATCGCGCAGGGACTCGCCTATTCCCATAAAAAGGGAATTATTCACCGCGACCTCAAACCCGATAACATCCTGTTTGACGGCAATAACGACCCGTTTATTTCCGACTTCGGCGTTGCCAAATTCACAGAAGCAGCTGGCGGCCTGACCGGAAGCGGTACGATCGGCACACCTGCCTACATGAGTCCCGAACAGGCACAGGGAGGAAATGAAATTGATGGCCGCAGTGATGTCTATGGCTTGGGCGTGATCATTTATCAAATGTTGAGCGGCCGGCAGCCCTATAGCGCCGATACGCCCATGGGCGTGGTGGTAAAACATATCACCGAGCCGGTGCCCGAGATTTTGAAGGTACTTCCCGACCTGCCTCCCGAAATGGATACCCTCATAAAAACTTCCATGGCAAAGGACAGGAACAATCGTTATCCCACAACCCTGGAACTTGCCAGGGCTCTGAATATGATTGCCTTTGGAAATGACGGTAACATTACTTCTGGTGGAAATACGGGCATGCGCACCGGAACGTTTGTGCCTCCTGCGACAGGTCCTTCACGCAGTAGAACAGGCTTTGTAGTGGCGGGGATGGTGCTCTTTGTTTTGTTGGTTGGTTTCTTTTTATTACGTAATCAACTTTTCCCCGCGCCATTACCGGTATCCACGCCCACTTCCCTGCCTGTAACGTTGACTCCAACTGAAGTATCCACGGTTGTTCCCACTGAAACAGCCGCTGCTGTCGTTGTGACAGCTACAGAGTTGATTGCATCGCCATTACCTTTTGCGCCCGCTTGTGCGGCGGATGTGCTTATCCCTGTCCCGGATGTAAAAGTGTTAAATAAGGCTTGTGTAAAGAAAATTCCCTACACTTCGATTTCCATACCCGAAGGCGCTGCTTTCGAATCTCTCGACTCGGATATGTCCTGCATTGTGGAAAATGTGAGCAATGGCAGAATGGCCATCTCCTGCACGGGGCCGCAACTGCTTTCTTATAGCCTGAAGGTGTGCCAACCGCCCGCCATTGATAATTCAGATCTCAACAAGTGTTCATCAGATTCCATTTTTGACTCTGCCAACCAATGCTGTCTGGCTGCGCCAGCGGAGGATGCGGGCTGTACGATCTTCGAAGTTGATATTCGTGGATGCCCATGATCATCGGACGCGAAAGCGTCCGATTTTCTTTCGACGAAGTCGCTAAGCGGGGTGATAAAATAACCAAATGGGAATCCTTTATCTCGTAGCCACACCGATCGGAAATCTTGAAGATATGTCCCCCCGCGCCGTGCGGATTCTGCGCGACTCGATTCTGATCGCCGCAGAAGATACCCGTCATACCGGTACTTTGCTTAAACACTTTGATGTAAAAACTCCCCTCACCAGTTATTTTGAACACAATAAAATAAACAAATTGGATTTCATCCTTGAGAAGCTTTCAAATGGGGATGTGGCTCTGGTCTCGGATGCGGGCACGCCTGCCATCAATGACCCGGGCTATGAATTGGTAAAGATCGCCCTCGCTTCCGGCTTTGACGTTCAGCCTGTTCCCGGTCCCTCGGCCCCCATCGCCGCGTTGACCGTCTCCGGCCTGCCCACGGATTCATTCCTGTATCTTGGCTATCTTCCAAATAAATCAACTGAACGCCGCAAACACGTGGGGCAGGTTGCCAACCTGCCATATACCTTGATCTTCCTCGAATCCCCTCACCGCATCGTTGACTCGCTTGCAGACATTCTCTCCGTACTAGGTGACCGTCAAATTTGCGTGGCCCGCGAAATGACCAAGATGTTCGAAGAATATTGGCGCGGACCCGTCAGCGGCGCAATCGAATATTTCAAATCCAAGGAACCGCGCGGCGAGTTTACGCTGGTAGTGGCAGGAAAGACGAAAGAAGAAAGAGAAAAATGGACAGAGGAAAAGCTGTTAAAAGCCATTAGAAAAGAATTGAAAAAAGATAAGTCCGCGAAAGAGATTTCTACTGAGTTGGCAGAACAAAGCGGTTGGAATAGAAAAGATATATATTCACTGATAAATCAAAATAAATCAGGAGCTTAACATGGCAGAAGTAAAGAAAACCGAAGAAAAGAAAGTCGAAAAGAAAGAGGAAGAAAAACCCATCCCAAAAGATAATCTTGTCGAGAGCAAACACTCGATAAAGATTGGCGGCAAAGTCATCAAATACACCGTCACCACCGGGACAATCGTTCTCAAGGAAGAGATCCACGATAAAGACAAAGACGCCGAAATTGACAAACCTCGGGCACAGATATTCTTTATCGCCTATACAAAAGATGGCGTGAGAGATAAATCCAAACGCCCGATCACATTTTCATTCAATGGCGGACCAGGCTCCTCGTCTGTGTGGCTGCATATGGGTGTGCTCGGTCCGCGCCGCGTAGTGCTCACCGATGAAGGTGAACTCCCTCCGCCGCCATTCAAGTTAACAGATAATCAATATTCCATCCTTGATGATAGCGACCTCGTTTTCATCGACCCAATGAGCACGGGCTATAGCCGCCCGGTGGAAGGTGAAAAATCCGCAGAATGGCACACCTTCACAAAAGATATTGCATCCGTTGGTGATTTCATCCGTTTGTACACCACCCGCTATCACCGCTGGCTCTCGCCAAAATTCCTTGCTGGTGAATCCTATGGGACTACGCGCGCCGCAGGTCTCTCTGGCTATTTGCAGGATCGTCACGGTATGCTGCTCAATGGTCTCGTGCTTATCTCTGCTGTGCTTGATTTCACCACCATCGACTTCAACTTAAATAACGACCTGCCTTATATTCTCTTCATCCCAGCCTACGCGGCTACCGCCTGGTATCACGGAAAATTAAATTTCAAAGCATCTTTGCAAACTGTGATCAAAGAAGCCGAGGAATTTGCGATGGGTGAGTACGCCGCTGCGTTGCT
>JBBSCM010000212.1:0-7204 GCA_038250295.1 Anaerolineales bacterium
TTCAGCTTGCCGATTGTGGATGTGCCGTGAATCACCTGTCGCTGTAGATTCGACGAATCGACCACGTCATAATCCACAAGTCCGATTCGACCGACACCTGCCGCGGCGAGATAAAGCGCAACGGGGGAACCAAGTCCGCCGGTGCCGATCACCAGCGCGGATGAATTCTTCAGTTTGCGCTGACCATCGAGTCCCACTTCGGGGATCAACAGGTGGCGCGAGTAACGCAGGATTTCTTCGTGATTTAATTGAGGCAGCATAATAACTCCTATTCCGTTTCCGTCATTGCAAGGGCTGGTGGTTGAGTAGAGCGAGTGGTTTTCTCGCTCGTATCGAAACCCCAGCCCGAAGCAATCCCCGCATCGTTAGGAGATTGCTTCGCAAAGTGCGCTCGCAATGACGGTGATCGCAATGACGAGCCTCCTGCGATAGACGGAATCAGCATAAGCCTTTCACCATCCTTGATGGGTGTGTTCACGCCTTGCAGATCCTTGATGTTATGTTCACCGACGAATAAATTTACAAATGGACGTAATTCCCCGCCATCATTAAACAAGTGCGGTTTGATGGTGGGATATTGAGTCGTTAAGTCTGTAAGCGCTTCTGAGATGTTGGAACCGCTGACGGTCACATCGCTTTGTCCGTTGGTATACGCACGCAGCGGGGTTGGAATTCGTAAAACTGGCATGTATCTATCTCCTAAAATTTTATTTTCTATATCTATCTGGTGGTCGAGTAGCCTGAGGCGATAGCCGAAGGCGTATCGAGACCACATGTTAACAAGAATATTTCTGTTACTTGGTGGTTTCGATACAGGCGAGAAACGCGCTCGCCTTACTCAACCACCAGATAATTCCTACAACGTCTGTATCTGTTCCATCAACTTCTCTGCGCGAGCCACGCCGTTATTAACGTAACGCGCCTCACCTTTTGCATTCAACAAAAATGTTGTCGGCACGCTCATCACGCCCCAGGTCTTTGCGAGGTCAGGGCGTTCGGTGGCATCAATCTCGACGACATGCAATTTTTCGCCAAGCAGGGTCATCAACTTATTCAGTGCAGGCCGTTGAACAGTCTTGCAGGGCACACAATCTGGTGTAGTGAAATAAATAATCACGGGCTTGTTCGGAAGCGGGCTTAGCAAAGAAGTCAGATTATTCTTTGCACGTGAAAGCAGGCGCTGAGTCAACAACCAATACGCAACCAAGCCTAATAATATAATACCAAGTGCATAGGCAAAACGCAACAGGATTTCAGCGGTCATGCTCTCGCCTCCACTTTTGGCTTCATGCCGGGGAATGTTCCCTCGGGAGGCAATTTACCGAAACCCGGCACATTCAAACGTGAAAGCCAGTAATAAACCATACAACCCACACAAAATCCACCAAAAGCATTTAATGAAGCCAGCGCAATGACGATCCAAACAAGCGTCCAGCCTAAAACGGACGAGCCAAGAAATAGCGCGATCGAGCCTGCGGTCAAAAACGCAAAGCCAACGATCTGTGAAAAGCGATGCGGCTCAGGGTTATCGTCCAATACATCGGGCTTCATCCATCCGCGCGGCTTGAGAATGGATTTATAGATGATGCCGAAACCCGGGGTTTTCAAAACAGCGCCGATCCCCATTACTAATGCGACTAACGCCGCAAGAAATGGCTGATTCAGAATGAACGCCAATATGCTGATAAATATAATGAACAATTGATTCGTCTTCAGAGCGGAGTGATCCACTTTTTGTAAGGTTTGCGATGTCATATTCGTATCCTGTTTATATATATACTCGGTGGTTGAGTAGGCGGCGCTTGTCCGCCGTATCGAAACCACCTGTTAATGAAACGTATCGTGTTCAGCGGTGGTTTCGATACACCCTTCGCTACTGCTCAGGGCTACTCAACCACCAGAATAATCATTGAACTGAAATTTCTTCTTCGTCATACTTCGAACGATCTTCGACGAGTCTCCACGAACGGCTGTTGACCGCCTTGCCTGCATCCACGCGCGTGATGATGTAGGAGAAAAAAGGCTGTGCCCATTCACGGTCATATTCGGAGGGAACATTTGGGCAATCTGGATGTGAATGAAAAACACCGATCAGACTCAGCCCGAGGCTGTCTGCTTTTAATTCGGCTTTGAGATAATCTTCGGGTGTGATCAAAAACCGATTATGACGGGCTTCGTCCTCCCGCGCATTCGGCAAAGATAAAATCTCTTTCACTTCACCTTCCACACCGATCAAAAAGCCAGCGCCCTCTTCGGGGTAGGCTCCTTCAACGTGTGCATTGATCTGTTCGATCACTTCGCTTGCAATCGCCAGCATTACATCCCCTCCCATAAGGATTTATCGCTCAAATATTTATAGCCTGCATCGGGGAAGATTGTTACAACGATACCCTCATCCAATTCACTCGCGACCTGCAAAGCTGCGACGGCCGCCGCGCCCGAGGATATTCCAACAAAGAGGCCTTCCTCGCGTGCGAGACGCAATGTCATCTCATGCGCCGCCTCTGTCCTAACTGGAAGAGGTTCGCCCGCGAATGATTCATCATAAATCCCAGGCTTGATCGCAGTAGGCATGTGCTTGAGACCCTCCAGTCCGTGGAAGGATGCATCTGGCTGCATGGATATGATCTTCACATTTGGCAACTGCTCGCGCAAATATTTTCCCGTGCCCATCAACGTGCCTGAAGTGCCAAGTCCCGCCACGAAGTGTGTCACCTGTCCATTTGTCTGGGCAAAGATCTCAGGGCCAGTGGATAAATAATGCGCCTGCCAATTTGCAGGGTTATTGTATTGATTTGCGTACCAGTACAGGTCGGGCTTTTCTGCCGCCAGTTGACGCGCCACCAGAATCGCACCGTCAGAACCTTCGGAGGGGTCTGTGAGAATTACCTCCGCACCAAGTGCGCGCAATAAAGTTAATCGTTCGGGGCTGGCGCTGGCAGGGATTGCAAATGTAACAGGGATGCCCAATGCCGCACCAAACGTTGCGTAAGAAATCCCCATGTTTCCAGATGTGGAATCCAATAGGCGTTTGCCATTTCCAAGATTGCCATCGATCAGCGCGTTCTGAATAATGTTCAACGCGGGACGATCCTTCACCGAGCCGCCCGGGTTAAACCATTCAGCTTTGATAAATACTTTTACACGCGGAGACAGGCTCGAGGCGAGGCGGCGAAGCGAAAGTAATGGTGTATTCCCTACGTGAGACGGAAGTCCATCCAATGAGATCGTATTTGAGCTGGTCAATCGAATATCCAATAAAGCCATAAAAGTCCTTAAAACAAACAGTCAACGGGTAAACAAAAAGACGGCGAACAAACGCCACACATTGCAAAATTTGCAAGCGGGGGTCGTCCAACCGTCTGATTTCCGTTGACTGCGGAGGTTTCTTCTCAGGCGGTGGCTACGAGCCCCGCCCTATACACAAACAATAGTTAAAAATATTCACAGGTTTCATAATTAGGTAGATGCAGGCTATTTTACGTATCTTACCGAATTTGTCAATATACAAATTATCCACCCGCTGCCGAAGCCATGAGAATAATTCTGTCGTCATCGTTCAATTTTGTTTCCATGCCGTTCAACTCGCGCAAATGAACGCCGTTAACAAAGATATTAAAGTGACGCCGCAAAGCGCCATCCGCGTCAAACAAATGAGTCTTGAGGGTCGGATATTGCGCAACTACATGATCAAGCAATTCTGTGACAGTTGAACCAGCCACAGAAAACTCACTCTGGTTATCAACATAAAACTTCATCAAGGCGGGAAAGCGGACTATTGGCATGAATATATTTTACATCAAGATACAAGTAGAAAACAGAATGTAAAAAGTCCCAAAGTTAAAAACTTCGGGACTTTTTGCTAATTACTTTTTACTGATCATTGACTATATGCCGCCCTGCTCTTCCTTCTTCGCTTCCATTTCCTTCTTGTGCGCTTCAATGATCGGACCCGTGATGTGGGATGGCACCGTATCGTAGTGGTCGAATTCCATTGTGAAGTAACCGCGGCCGCCCGTCATGGAACGAAGCTGCGAGGTGTAGCGCAGCATTTCAGCCATCGGCACGTGCGCCACAATGACGGTACTGCCGAGTTCTGAATCTGTCCCTTGTACGCGGCCGCGGCGGGTATTGAGATCGCTCATCACATCACCCATATTTGCATCAGGAAGAGTAACGCGCACATTCATGATCGGCTCAAACAATACGGGGCCTGCATCATGTACGGCAAGTTTGAAAGCCTCACGGCCTGCAATTTCAAACGCAACGGGTTTGGAATCCACTTCATGTTCCTTGCCGTCATACACGATCACTTTTACGTTGCTCATGGGATAACCCGCGAAGGCGCCGCGCTCCATCGTAGCCTTAATCCCTTTTTCAATCGGAGGCAAATAAGACTTGGAGAGATTCATACCGACAAGTTCATCGGTAAACTCAAAGTCGGCGGTAGGCAGGGGTTCAATACGAAGATGCACTTCCCCAAATTGGCCTGAACCACCGCTTTGCTTTTTGTGACGATATTGACCGCTGGCTTTTCGTGTAATTCCTTCCCGATACGCAATACGCGGTTCATGCGTGGCAAGCCCCACTTGAAACTTGGCTTGAGCGCGATGCAAAGCCACGTCAATATGCTGGTCGCCCAGCCCCTGCAATACAGTCTCATGGGTAATGGGATCATTCTGCCAGGTAAGAGTCATATCCTCTTCACATAGCTTGGTGAGCGTTGGGGATATCTTGGCGGCATCAGCCTGCGACTTGGGAGTGATCGCCACGCGATAGAGCGCGGCGGGGAAATTTGGTTTTTTAATTGTGAGCGGATGGCCTTTGTCACAAAATGTATCGCCTGTGGAGGTCACATTGAGTTTCGATACGGCGGCTATATCGCCTGCGTGGACAACTTTTGCAGCGATTACTTCCTTGCCACGCTGGAAGTGCAGTCCGGAGACGCGTTCATCAGCGCCTTTGTTTTGATTCCACACATGTCCATCCGCCTGCATGGAACCTGAAAACACACGGAAGTAACTCATCTTGCCAACGAATGGATCGGCTGTGGTCTTCCAAACATAGGCAGCCAAAGGTTCAGTATCAGACGGCTTCAATGTTTCCTCGCCATCCTTACCTATTGCAATACGTTTGGGCGCATTCAATGGAGAAGGCAGCAGATCGATAATATCGTTGAGCAATGCAATGGCTCCAATTTCATGTCCGCCAGCCGCACAGAACACAGGGACGAATTCCCCAGCGTAGACTACATCCTCCAGTCCGCGCACCATTTCTGCGTCTGTGAGAGAACCGTTCTCGAGGTATTTTTCCATCAACTCGTCTTCACCCTCCGCCGCAGCTTCCACGAGCGCAAAGTGAGCTTTTTCCGCCGCTTCTTTCAGTTCCGCTGGAATCTCGGCAGTGGTATTTCCATCACCGAGATAGGATTTCATGCCAATGATATCCACCACGCCTTTGAAAGCTGCCTTCTCACCGATCGGCAAATGGACTTTGATGGCGCGTTTCCCGTGCGCCTTCACAAACGCCTCAATGGCCTCGTACGCCTCTTCAAAATTCGCATTTTCGCGATCCATCTTGTTAATAACAAAAAAGCGTGGAAGTTTGAACTCGTCCGCGTATCTCCAAGCCAGCTCCGTTCCAACCTCCACGCCCGCGACAGCGTCTACCAAAATGATCGCGCCGTCCGCAACACTTAGGGCGGAAATGGTCTCCCCGATAAAATCGGTATAACCGGGCGCGTCAATTACATTTATTTTATGATCGCGATGTTCAATGGGAATTACACTTGAGTAAAGGGATATTTTTCGACGGTGTTCCTCATCGTCATAATCTGAAATGGTGGTGCCATCATCGATCTTGCCTTGCCGGGTTGTTGCTTTCGTGGCGTGTAAGAATGACTCCGCCAACATTGTTTTCCCCGCGCTCCCATGTGAAACCAGCGCGACGTTGCGTAAAAACTCGGTGGTATACTCTTTCATTGGAATAGCCTTCCTATAATGTAGGATATGAAGCAAGTTGCACGATTGTAAAAGAACTCAATTGAATTGTCAAAGTGAAAAGCGTCACATTCGATGTGTGACATTTACTGGCGGCAGTCTGTAAAAATTCGAGGCTTTGTGATCTTAATATTACGTCAATATTCGTTTGTTCTTATTGCGCTGGGTCTCATTGTCGCAGCAGGATTTATTCTGCTCACAAACAAGCCAAAATGGAATGACTACCTCGCCTTCGGCGTGATCATTTTCGGGCTTTTCACGGCGTGGGTCATTTTTCACCCGCGTCAAACGCCGCTTATGGACGATGCCAGGAAAGTGCAGGCCATGATCGGCGCTGGCACTCCTGTGCTGCTCGAATTTCAATCTCCCTATTGAATCACCTGTACCCAAATTAAGCCCGTCGTGGACGAGCTTGAAGAAGAGCTTAATAACGAAATCAGCATTGGTGACCCGATTCACATTATCCGCTTAAATATTCAGGAAGATGTCGGCAGGGAACTCGCGCCTGTTTACGATTTTGAATTCACCCCAACTTTTATTTTCTTCGACGCGCAAGGAAATGAAGTCTGGCGCATGGTGGGCGAATTCGACCCGCAAAAAGTTCGCGATTCTCTCCAATGAGTTTCTTCCGCCGCCTTATATTTAATCTTTGGTATTTCCGCCGCCCACCATGGGATAGCGGCATCACCCCGCCTGAACTGCTCGAATTTATTCAATCCCATCCTGCGGGCCGCGCCATTGATCTCGGCTGCGGCACAGGCACAAATATCATCACGCTCGCAAAAACTGGCTGGCAGGTGACCGGTATTGACTTCGCACCGCGCGCCATTCAAATGGCAACACGCAAACTCAAAAAATCAAACATCCAAGCACAACTTCTCACAGGCGATGTCACTAATTTTAAAGTCGATTCACAATTTGATCTCGCCCTCGATCTCGGCTGCTTTCACAGCCTTGAAAATAAAGCGGATTATCTGACTCAACTGGATAAAATCCTCGCCCCAAACGGATTCTGGTTAATGTACGGATTCTTAAAACCAACTTCCGATCCGCATCTCCCCGCGCCCAGGCTTGTTGACGCCGACCTAAACATGATCTCAGCTCGAGGATTAACCCTGCTCTCCCGCCGAGATGGCTTTGACAAACGCGAACGTCCCTCTGCATGGTTCTTGTATCAGAAGCAGGTCAACAAGTAGACAGGTAAA
>JBBSCM010000213.1:0-7085 GCA_038250295.1 Anaerolineales bacterium
GAGCAGGGCCATCGGTTCTTTTTCATAACGATCCAGCCAGTAAACAAAAGCCGCAAAGATGAACATGGGAACAAAACCAAAAAACAACGATACGATCAGAGCCATGATAGTTCTCCTATTATTAATTTTCTTCGTCCTGAGCGGAGCCGCACGTTTTTGTTTTCGTGCGGCGCAGTCGAAGGACGAATATCTATTCTCTAAAAATCAAGCGTGTTCTTTCCACCCGCGTATATTCCGGTTCAATGCCCAGCATATTCAAAACTTCTTCCGGGCGGCCAGTTGCGCCGTCACGCGCGGCGAGTTTCATTTGCAGCCATATTTTTCCGTCTGCTTCGGTGACCACGCTTAACAATTCAATCAGCGGACGCAGATCGTAGAACTTGCCTCGACGCTCGCGCGGCAGGGATTCAGACATCATCACCTCTTCAACTTTGCGTGTCAACTCTGCCCCGTCAACTGGTTCCGTCAAATGGACATCGTATGTGGCTGAGAGCACTTGTGTCTGCAAAGCTGGCGCGCGTTCATCAACGCTTTCAACCCTGGTGACTTGTATATCGGGAGGCAGATTATCTTTTAATCGGATCGCAATTTCTTCCGTGGGAATCTCTTCATTGAGGCGAACGTCCAACACTTCGCCGCGGGATGCAAATCCAAGCGGCAGGGCGGCGGCGATGCTGATCTTTGGCTGCGGGTGAAATCCCTGGGAATAGCTGATGGGCAATTCCGCGCGGCGCATGGCTCGTTCCCATAAGCGATGCAGATCAAGATGACCTGTATATCGCAGTGCGCCTTGTTTTGTGAATGTGATTCGTGCCCGCATGTTTATTTTCATTCCGCCGCAATGGAAATCAGCCAGCGATTAATCTCGAGGCTCATACGGCGATATGGTTTGTAGGTATGCTCGGCGATGCGATGAAAAAGATCATGATCAAAACACTGATCGTGAGTCAGCTTGTGCAATAAGGAGACGATATTTGTGTAGGCCGCCAGCTCCTGCTCGACGATATCGTCCACGCCGATGTTCTTGTGTTTATACGTCACAAGGTGGTTTCTTTTTTCTTTTTCCAACAAAGGGGATTCATAATCTGGATACCCATATTTAATTTGGAAATTTTCCAACGCCGTGTGTGATGCGCACGGCGAATACGGATCAGCGTGCAGGATCTCGCTCAGGCGGTCAGCAATGAACTGCTCGCGCGTGAGAATATCTGCCAGCATATCCTTGATGGATAAACTGCCCGAAACGCCTTTCATCGTCATCTGGCGCGTAAAACCAACCCGGTTCAGGAGATGTTCAAATTTATCGCGTTCGCGCTGAAGCCGCTCAATGAATACAAGCTTGTTCACTTAATCCCCCACAACAGGCAATTCAATATTTATTTTCTGGGCGGGAGATTTCACATCCGGGCACTTCCAGCCCTCGCCCGGATTCTCGCGGCGCAGATTTGCAAAAGTGGGCAGGATGCCGCAGGCAAAACAATTCAAACGGCAGTCCACACGGATCTGGCCCTCAAGCGACTGGCGGAAATCCTGGAATAGGAAATTCTTGCGAACCGCAGCAGTGATATGTTCCCATGGGAAAACTTCATCCGTGCGGCGCTGGCGATAGGTATAAAACGTGTGGTCAAGACCGTGTTCTTCAAAGGCAGCCATCCACTTCTCATGTTTTTGATCGCCTTCCCACGCATCGAATTTTGCGCCATTCTTCCACGCAGAATAAATAACCTCGGCGATCCTACGGTCTCCGCGCGAAAGCCATGCTTCCAATAAAGCATCTTCTGGTTTTGTCCAGCTTAACTTTATCGCTTTGTCTTTCAGCAGTTGACGTTTGAGTAACGCTTGTTTTTCCAAAATATTATCTCTTGTATCACAGGCAACCCATTGGAAGGGAGTTTGCGGCTTCGGCACAAAAGTACTTGCGCCCACATTTAATTTAACTTTCCAGCCCGCCACTTTGCGGCCTTCTTCAATGATGCGCTTGCACAGATCAACAATGGCCTGCACATCTTCAATCGTTTCACTGGGATGCCCGATCATGAAATATAACTTGATCGTTGTCCAGCCGCGGCTGTAAATATCGCGCGTGGTATTGATGATCTCTTCGTCGGGAATAAATTTATTGATGATGCGGCGCATCCGTTCGCTGGCGGCTTCGGGCGCGAGTGTGAATCCGCCGGAGCGGTGCTGTTTTAACTTATCCATCAAATCCACGGAAACAGATTCGATTCGCAAAGATGGCAGCGAGACCGTGAGTTTGCGCCCTTCAAAACGTTTGCTGATTTCTTCCACCAGATCGCTGACGTAGGTGTAATCGGATGATGAAAGTGACATCAAGGCAAGTTCTTCGAACCCGCTGGAGCGGATGGCTGCGTCTGCGGCATCCACCACTTCTTGCACGCTTCTTTCTCTAACGGGACGCGTGATCATCCCCGCCTGACAGAATCTACATCCGCGCGTGCAGCCCCGCATGATCTCCACCGATACACGGTTGTGGACGACTTCAATATTCGGCACGATGAACTTAATAGGCGGTGGAGGTAATTTCCCCACGATGCGCTTGTTCACTAATTTGGGCGCTTCGGGAATAGTAGGTTCTGTATAAGCTACTGTTTCATCTTCGAGATAAGTTGTCTCATAAAATTGCGGAACATACACCCCGGAGATTTGTGCAAGTTCTATGAGGGTTTGATTGCGTGTTGCGTGTTGCGTTTTGCATTTTTGAATAACATTGATGATATCGTGAATGACTTCTTCGCCCTCGCCAATTGCAAACGCATCAATAAACGCGTGCATGGGTTCGGGGTTGGTGGCTGCATGTCCGCCGGCGATGATGATGGGATGAGTCTCGTCCCGTTCGTTGGAGCGGATGGGAATGCCGGCGAGGTCGAGAATGTTGAGGGTGTTTGTGTAGAGAGTCTCGTAGGGGAGGGTAAAGCCGATTAAGTCGAAGCAGGCCAAGGGTCGTTTTGATTCGAGCGCGTAAAGTGGAATCTCATGTTCACGCATGAGCGCTTCCATATCTGTCCACGGCGCATAGGCACGTTCGGCCAGCGCATCCTCGCGTTGATTGACCTGGTCATACAGAATTTTCAACCCGACATTTGAAACACCGATATCGTAAATATCAGGGAAAACAAAGGCAACCTTGGTCTGAGCCTTGTCCCAATCTTTGAGGGTGCTGTTGAGTTCGCCGCCGACATAGCGGCCAGGTTTTTGTACTTTTAAAAGAATACGATCGAGCTTTGCTTCGATCTGTTCAGGTGTGAGCATTTTGAAATTATAACAAAGAACGTCCGATTAAACATTAAGGGCGGGTCATGGATAGACCCGCCCAGGAAGAGTTTGGATTTTGTATTAAACTGTTTTGCGCGCTTGCCAGAGATCGCGTCCCCAGAACCAGAGTGCGCCAAGGCCGAGGAACATAATGATCAGGCCGAAAAGCCAGCCCACAAACGGAAGGGCCAAAAGCAGGGCAATAATGACCACGCCGAGCACCAGCGGCCAGACTCTGCTTTCAGCCAATACGGGATTGAATCGGTTGATGATCCATTTGCCGCTCAACCAGGCAACTACTATCTTGGTGAGGAAGGAAGTAACCAGAACAAAGCCGACGATCAATTCAAAGATGGCGAGGATGCCGACCCAAATAATCGTGCCGCTGACGCCGTGAAGTGTGAGCACACCGAAGATGATTCCGCCAAGGATCATGACAACCATCACGAGCAGGATCACGAAGAAGAAAGCCGCAAAGGCCACGATCCCCCAGCCGAGACTCGCCGCGGGTTGACTTTGAAGTTTGCTCAGAAGTTTCTGCATGAAAGAAGGAAATAGCCAGCCAAGTAAAAGTCCAAACAAAATGAGCGTAACCATGCTGCGCAGCAAATCCAGAGACCAGGATACAGCTCTCTGTGTCATAGTGGGCGGAGCTTTAACATAAGTATTATCAACCACTGGCTCGGTGCGTGTAACTTTTCCATCCACAACTCCAGAGGGGAACTTAATATCCTTGGATTGTGTGTATTCCAAATTGCCTTTTATCTTTGCGTCATCTGAAATTGTAAAGCCTGGAGCAACCGTCGGGATGGAGATGCTTACATTGGGCATATACATGGAAGGAGGCGGGCCATTTCCTTGATCGGCATCACCTACTTCGGCTGTGACATCCCCGCCAAATTCTCCGCGAAGTTCCAGCGCACCTGTGCCAGCGAGCACATCGCCAGTTACATCTCCGGCAAGAAGGGTCTGGCCGGAGCCAAAGACAAGTTCGCCACTGATATTGCTGCCGTCTTTGGTTTCAAGACTTGCACCGCCTGCCAAAAGGTCTTCGGCGACATTGGCGGTTTTGCCCAGTTGCAGGGCTGCGCCAGCGATACGCGCATCTCCGGTGACTGTGCCGTTAATGATCACGCTTTGCCCTGCTGCCATCACGTCACCATTCACAGTTCCGTTGATGATGATGGTTGAGCCAAAGACGACCAGGTCACCGTTGACGGTTCCCTCGAGCGTAAAGGTTTCTGCGGTTACATATAAATCATCATTGATGACCTCGTCTGCTTCAATGGTGATATTGTCACCAGAGCGTCCATCAAACGCCATGACAGGTGTGGCAAAAGCCAATGCAAGAATGGCAATTAAGGTGAATATTGTAAAAATTTTGGTTACGGTTTTCATGGGATTCTCCTTGAAATAAAAAAACTTCCTGAGGAAGATATACGTCTCTTACCTTAGGAAGTTGTAGCTATTCGTTATTTATTACTTTATTGGACTGGGCTGCTTCGTTCTAAACCGACGCGTGATCCCCTCTTTGAGCACTCCCGCAGCTTTCGTATGACCAGCCTCGCAAGCGAGATCCATGGGCATTTTCCCGTTTTTATTGCAGATGGTTAAATCCGCACCGTTGAAGAGCAGTGAGCGGATCATTTCTGTATCGCCATTTTGTGCGGCAGAGTGCAGAGGAGTATTCCCTTCGTGATCGCGCAGGTTGGGGTCCGCTCCATAGTCTAAAAGAAGCGTCACGATTCTGAGATGTCCTGCTGCAGCTGCAGATTGAATAGGCGTTGCTTTATTTGAATTTCTCGATGTGCAGTTAAGCGGTGCGCCAGCTTTGATAAGATATTCGGCAGTTTCACGTTGGCCGAAGAAACTCGCCAACCCAAGCGGTTGGAAGCCGTCCTCTGAATATGCGTCAACGATAAATGGGTTGTGGGCGAGCAGGCGGACGATTTGACTGGTTTTTCCGCGCGAGGCAGCTTCAAATATGGTAAGACCGCCTGCTTTATCTGTGAGGAATTCGGCAACCTCTGTTTCCTGATGATAGGAAGCCACGATGATGGGGCTGAGGCCATTCTCTCTTTCGTGGATCAGGCATGGGTTTACAGAGAGGAGGCGTTGGACTTCACCCAAATTCCCTTGTTTGATTGTGTCGAAAAATTCTTTGTTCATATGCAGTTTCTCCATATATAAATCGGTTTATATGTAGATTTTTAATTCGATTTCTAACTGCATTATAGAACGAAACCACTTTGCAAATACTCTACAATCAATGAACTTTCAATACTGTTAATTCAGTTGGAAGCCGGGTGTACCAGTTCATAATTTGAATGAACCATCCGCAGAATATTGATTCGCTTTTCATGATCCCTTTGATTTCGTCGATGCTGTAATAGGCAACCTGTTCGATTTCAATCGGATCAAATTTTACTTTTGAAGGGTCGACGAATCCTTTGTATAAAACGCTGATCTCATTGTCGTTGATCCCATAATTCATTTTGAATTTGACCAGCGGTTTGATCTCGATTTCATCAACTCCCATCTCTTCCCTCATGCCGCGCATGGCCGCATCAAGATAACTTTCCCCAGCTTTGACATGTTCCGATATCGAGCAATCCAGCATGGATGGGGAAGCCGCGCGGTCTGCACTTCGTTTCTGCACAAGCATTTTTCCATCTCGTGTAAATAAAAATACATGCACGCCGCGATGTTGCAGTCCAAGTTGATGGACGGTTGAACGCATTTGTTGATCTATTACGATGTCTTCGTCGTTTACGATGTCGAGGAGTTCATCCATAATCATACCTGTCAAAACTCAAAGGTCAAAAGTCAGGGACATTCGACTTTTGACCTTTGACGATTTTCTTGCTCAACTTTTTTTGATTACCCAAACAACTCCATCAACTGCTTCACATGCACAACGCCATCGAAACCCTTGATGTCACCTTTGCGGAGTTCCGCTTTTTCGCCGTCGGCATCGCCCAAACACGAAACAATCACATCGCCTGCTTCCACATCTTCTTTCTCCGTGTAGTGATTGGTGGTGACGATCACATTCGTGCCGGCAGCTTTCGCGGCTTTGACGCCATTCTTGGAATCTTCCACCACGATCACTTCATCGGGCTGCAATCCAAGTTTGGAGAGCGCCAGGTTGTAAATTGCAGGGTCAGGCTTCTTTTTCTCAACTACATCGCCTGCAAGCACAACTTCAAATTTGATGTCTGCAAGTAGACCTTGAGTAATGGCTTTTGCGGCCTGTTCATTGGATGTGGTGCAAATCGCGAGTTTGAGACCTGCATCCATCGCCTCTTTCATAAAGCGATGAATGCCCGGGCGGAGGGGGAGTTTCCCTGTCTCGATCAGTTCCACGAACAAGGCGGTCTTGCGCTTATGCATATCCTTGACGAGGTTGTCGATCTCTTCCTCGGTCAACGGCTTGGAAAACCCCTTGGTCTTCCAGTGGTGCTTCATGCGTTCCTTGCCGCCTGCGATCTGAAGCAGTTCGTGATAATACTCCACGTTCCATTCATCGGTGAAACCGAATTCCTTGAAGGTCATGTTAAACGATACGCGGTGACCGTCACGTTCGGTGTCAATGATCACACCGTCCTGGTCGAAGAACACTGCTTTTATTTTTGACATGGTTTCCTCCTCGTCATTGCGAGGGCGCTAGCCCGAAGCAATCTCCTCAATGTGGTGGGGATTGCTTCGTCGGGGAGAACGCCCTCCTCGCAATGACGAAAGTTTTTATTATTTCTTCACTCCAAAGAATTCAAGGACGGTGTCTACGAAAAGTTGATTCTCTTCCGTCGAGC
>JBBSCM010000214.1:0-7044 GCA_038250295.1 Anaerolineales bacterium
ACGCGGACCGCGACCCCGTGCGCGGACTCTACGCTCGCCTGACCAAAGACAGATGATTAACATTCAGGGTAGACTCACATTTAAAATTGATTGGCTTGAGGAAGAATGGGGTGTTGAGACCTGGGTCGTGGTCGAAAAGAGTCCTGACCCAAGCAACTATATTATATCGAAAGCATCGCCTCTGGGGAGAGCATTAGTAAACGGTGATGAGATATTTACTTCTCCTGAAGGACAAAAGCGCTATCGGATTGTTGAAGTAAAAGATGATGTAGGGAACAACATCAATGTTGCTGATCTAAAGAAGAAAGCCTTCTCCGCCCAAAGAAATGTACCCACCAGCAATCCTGTTGCCATTCGTGTTGCAGGGCTGATTCGGGAATCGCTCAGCGACTTGTTCAGGAATAGGATTTCCATCCCTTTGCCTGAACTCGACGACAACGATATTCGATTGTCACAACGTTGGTATGGTATCGATCATCCTGTATCACGAGTTCAAATAATTACAGAATATGATGAAAAAGCAAAATATGAAATAGCCAAAATGCTTTCTGCACGAGCTGCTGAGAAAGCGGTCATCCATTTTTTAGAACGCATGCTTACTGGTGATATCAAAGATATTTCACTGAGTCAACTAAATAATTCAACGTCTCAAACTGAGTGGAAGAAATACGACATCCTCGCAGACGGTATTGCCTATGATGTAAAAAACTCCCGTCGAACACGATTGAATCCTTCCAATTATGTTGAGCATTGTGTTCCACGATACAAGGAAGTTCGTGGAAAAGATGTGAAAGTTATCGGGGCGCTTTCGCATTATCTATGGGTGAATGAATTGCTCGACCATGAGGCGATTTCAGGGTTTCGCCAAACGTCCATTCGAGTTTTAGGTTGTACAGATGGAACCATTATTAAAAAACTAACGGACTATTTTGAGAAGGACACTTTCAAACTGGAATTTCATCGCCATCAGCAAAATGGATACTTTCTACCTCCTTGGATTTTTGATTATCCTGCATCCTATTACGTCAAACGGGATGAAGCACTTTTTCGGGTTATTGAAACAGTCAGTTTAGATGATTGGATGCAGTCTCATCGCAACCCTGTTCCTGTTTACCTTGCGCTTGGATTGGAACCTCCGATGGAGTGGCAAGAAAAAATGCAATATACGTGGCAGGCTGATTTTATCCAGTGTATTTTGCGTTCCCATAAAGAATTTGGGTTGTCACTGCCAGTGGTATTTCTAACGATTCTGACACACTTTTTGGACATGGCTGTCAACCAAAGCCAAGTGTCTGGGGGTTATAACCCGATGGAATATCGTAATCTTTTATTTGCCACACGCAATGATTCAAGCCCCTTGTTCCTGCATGATCCGCTTGAAACCGTAGATAGTTTAATCGAGACACTTACGATATTATGGAACACTCAAAGCGATCGAATTCAGGATTATTCATCTTTTCGATTGGTCAGCTCTGGAATATTGCGCGGCAGATTGAAAAATGATCCAAATAAAGAACAAAGCCTTGTTGCGTATTGTGGCGGTACAACAAAAGATAAATCACCTTGCGGTAATGTTCCACTTGTTCTAGGAAAACACCAGCATTGTAAAAAATGCGGGAAGCTGATCTGTGACAAATGTGGATACTGCTCAAGACAATGCCCAGATAATGCTATTAGACAAGCAAATTTCAATCCGCCCCAGATTTCAAATGTTGCGCAGTATAACGATACTGTCGATTTTGAAGATGAGATTCCATTTTAGGAGTGTCGTTTGAAAATTCAGACCTTTGCTCGAAATCAACTATTGTAAATTACCTCAAAATTAAATTTCGAATCGCAAAACCATTGGATGATAGATGACACAATTCTCTCATTGATCCATTTCCTATTCTCCATCAGTTATAATCCCCGCACACAATAGTAAATCTGAAATCCAAAATCGGAAATCGTAAATGACCAAACCCTCCTCCTTTCAAGAAATCATTCTCAAACTTCAAGACTTCTGGGCATCGCACGGATGTCTCATCACACCACCTTACTACACCCAAGTGGGTGCGGGGACGATGAACCCTGCCACCTTCCTGCGCGTGCTCGGACCCGAGCCGTGGAATGTGGCGTATGTGGAACCGTCTGTAAGACCCGATGATGGGCGTTATGGTGAGAACCCCAACCGCTTCCAACTGCACACCCAGTATCAGGTCATCCTCAAGCCCGACCCTGGGAATCCGCAGGAACTCTACCTCGAGTCGCTTAATGCGCTCGGCATTGACCTGCGTAAACACGACATCCGCTTCGTGGAAGACAACTGGGAACAGCCCGCCATCTCTGCGTGGGGTTTGGGTTGGGAGGTCTGGCTCGATGGACAGGAGATCACGCAGTTCACCTACTTCCAGCAGATGGGCGGCGTGGCGCTCGACCCCGTTTCGGTCGAGATCACCTACGGGCTCGAACGCATCCTCATCGCGCTCAACAACGCCAAAGCCATCTGGGATGAAGAGTGGGGCGCGGGCATCACCTACGGCGAGATCCGCCGTCAGGAGGAGTTCGAACACTCCAAATATTATTTCGAAACCGCCGACGTCGAACGCGTCCGCGCCATGTACGACCTCTTCTCCGCCGAAGCCGACGCCTGTCTCGCGGGTGGTCTGATCGTCCCCGCGCACGACTACGTCCTCAAATGCTCGCACTGCTTCAATATATTAGATACACGCGGCGCAATTTCTGTTGCCGAACGTCAGGCGTTTTTTAGAAGAATAAGAGAACTGGCAAAGGGTGTAGCGGTGGCGTATGGGGAACAGCGCAAGGGACTGGAGTATCCGCTTCTTAAAGAAGAGAGATTGGTAATTAGTAATTCTTCGGCGCGACCCAATTACCAATTACCAATTACCCAATTACCTTTCCTTCTTGAAATTGGTGTCGAAGAACTCCCTGCCTCTGATGTGGATGTCGCTCACGGGCTTTTGACGACCCGCATCCCGACTCTGCTCGATGAACTTCGGCTTACGCACGGAGATGTCCGCATCTTCACTACCCCGAGGCGGATCGTTGTTTCTATTGACTCTCTCTCCCCGAATCAGCCAGACCGCGAAGACCTCGTTAAAGGTCCGCCCGCCGATAAAGCCTTTGACAAAGACGGCAAACCCACTCAAGCTGGTTTGGGATTCGCCAAGAAAAACAATCTCGACCCTGCCACGCTCGAAGCCCGTGAAATTGACGGTGGAAAATACGTCGCCGCTGTCGTCAAGCAAAAGGGACGTCCCACTCCCGAAGTCCTCGTGGACGCATTACCCAAACTCGTCGAGAGCATCAAGTTTGAAAAATCCATGCGCTGGCTGCCTGCGTCCCGCCGCGCAGGAAACGACCTAGGAGCAACATTCTCACGTCCCATTCGTTGGTATGTTGCCTTGCTCGGTGACACCGTCATCCCGTTTGAATATGCTGGCGTGACAAGTGGTAATGTCTCTCGTGGATTGCGCCCGTACGGCTCGCCAGATATCAAAATCCCTTCGGCGGAAAAATACTTCGATGTAATTCGTGAAGCAGGCATTCTGCTTGATAAAGAAGAACGCAAAGCCTCCATCGTCGAACAAGTCAACCAAGCCGCAGCATTGATCGGCGGACAAGCCATCATCGAAGAAGGCTTGCTCAACGAAGTAACGAATCTCATCGAAATGCCCACCGCTGTCATGGGCGGCTTCAACGAAGAATTCCTGACCCTGCCGACCGACGTTCTAGTCTCGGTCATGAAAAAACACCAACGCTACTTCCCCGTGCGTCCGTCCACGCAACACGCAACACGCAACACGCTCCTCCCTCACTTCATCGCCATCCGCAACGGCGACGACATCCACATTGACACCGTCCGCGAAGGGAACGAACATGTTCTCGGCGCGCGCTTTGCCGATGCAAACTTCTTCGTCCGTGAAGATGTCAAACTCAAACTCGAAGAATATCGTCCCAAACTGTCCACGCTGACCTTCCACACCAAGCTCGGCTCCATGTTGGATAAATCCGAGCGCATCGAGAAATCGGTCAACGAGTTGATTCCGATGTTGGGACTCGAAGTAGACGAAGCCATCTTCGCTCGCCGCGCCGCGCATTTGATGAAAGCGGATCTTGTCACTCAAATGGTGACCGAGATGACATCCCTTCAAGGCATCATTGGGGGTGAATACGCGTTGCGAAGCGGCGAACAAAAAGATGTTGCTGCCGCGATTGGTGAGCAATATCAAACCGTTCCACAAACAAAGATTGGTCTCGTCGTTGCCTTGGCAGATAGACTCGATTCTCTCGTGGGTCTCTTCGCGGCAGGACTTGCTCCCACGGGCGCGAAAGACCCGTTCGGTTTACGCCGCGCCGCAATTGGTATTGTCCAACCGTTGATCGAACACGATATTGATTTTGACTTAACCGAAGCGGTGAAGAAGTCTGCCAAGACACAGCCGATTGAAGTTAAAGATGATGTGCAGAAACAAATCCTTGAATTCATCACCGGCCGCTTGAAGGTGGTGCTCAATGAATCTGGTTATAAACACGATGTTGTGGATGCTGTTCTCGCGGAGCAATCGAATAACCCTGCGGGAACTGTCCGTGCGGTGAAGCAGTTGTCCGCTTGGGTGGGACGCGAAGACTGGTCATCCATTTTGGATGGCTTTGCGCGCTGTGTCCGCATCACCCGTGACCAGAAGACTCAATTCAAAGTGAGTGAAAAGCTGTTCGTCGAGGAGGCAGAAAAAGGATTGTGTGAAGCGGTCAATCGGCTGCCATCAGTTGTCGAAGGCGATGTTGATTCGTTCCTGAAAAATGTTGCCGCGTTGATTCCATCCATTACCCTCTTTTTTGAAAAGATCATGGTCATGGTGGAGGATAAATCCATAAAAGAAAATCGCCTGGGTTTGTTGCAGCGAATTGCATCACTCTCAAACGGAATCGCCGATTTGAGCAAACTTGAGGGATTCTAAACAAAAAGCGGCTTAATCGAGCCGCTTTTGTATTAAAAGTAAATGAGTCAATGTGATACTTTGTTGCCAAATCGGACACAATTGGGTATAATTTTTTTTGTAGCTTCAAGCGGGGTATTTAAGTCGTGGCCGATTTTCACATCGCACCCAGGGCTTTCATTTCATGCTAATCGGAAAGCCTGTCTCATCAAAAGATCTGATTAGCGAGGAGAAACATACCATGTCCAAACCAATTACCCGAGTTGTTATTTCTGTTGTGATAGCGCTTGTCCTTGTCGCAGGGATATATACGAGTGTGCTGGGTGCATCGATAAGTGTTGGCACAAAGAGTGCGCACGCTTACAATCAGAGCTCACAAGGATTAAGCAGTTTTGGAGCCGGGGCCTCTGATCAGACTGGGAGTGATTGCCACTCTGATTCCATGATCAACCCGGAAGATTATTAGTATTTTCGTCCACCGCGGGAGACCAATTCCCCGCGGTGGATTTAGTTGAAAGGTATTTATCCTATTCGGGAATCGAGTATAATTTTGCGTAAGTTCACGGTTGAAGAAATCGTCTAAAACACTGACCGAAGTATCATAGAAAAATGCAAGCAAATTACAATGAAATTAATATGAATCGAGAGTATACTGAGTTTGTATGGTATCAAAATCAGGCGTTGGGGATACCTTCATGGTCTGTCACTGCAGCAACTTTTTTAATATTAATTCGTTAAATGGTTAAACAATGATGAATTCTGTTTTTGCCAATCGCTCCATAGAGTTACTCCCGGAAGAAGGACGCCTGGTCCGTCAGGCAAAAGCCGGTGATGCAGACGCGTTTGCTCAACTTTACGATGCATGTGTTGAACAGGTATATCGTTATATTTATTTCAGGGTGGCAAATGACAGGATCGCCGAGGGCGTTACTTTTCAAGTATTTTTCAAAGCGTGGGAACAGCTTGAACACTATCAAACCTTCCGTTCATCTTTTATCACGTGGCTTTATACAATTGCGCGAAACCAGGTGATTGCGTATTTCCGTACCCACAGAAAAACTTTACCCCTCGATAATAGCTTCTCATTGACATCCGAGGGCCGCTACCGCGGTGAAGAAGTTCAGGATATGTTTGATCTGCAAGCCATGCGCGATGGCCTGCAATTTTTAACCGATGAAGAGCAGCAGGTTCTGACCTTGAAATTTATAGTTGGGTTGCCAACCAAAAATATTGCGCGTCTCATGGCAAAGAGCGAGGGCGATGTCAGTGCTTTGCAGATCCGTGCTTTGCAGACGCTGGCGAGGTACTTGAAAGAGAAGGAATTAATATGAAAGACTTTCAACGTATCCTGGAAGACTGCCTGGCCAGACTCACCAACGGCACAGCCACATTGGATGAGTGTCTGGCGCGTTACCCCAAACATGCCGAAGAATTAAAGCTGCTGCTGCAAACTGCGCTTCTTTTAAATCGTGGCCGCTCTGTAGTGCCTTCACCCACATTCCATGCCTATACTCGTTCTGCAGTGGTCCAGTATATACGGTCTCACCCGCGTCAGCCGCGAAATATGATTATGCCGTTGTTCCAGCGTTCAGCATTGGCTTTTGCCATGCTGATGATGGCTCTCATTGTTACTGGTACAGCTCAGGCTCAATCTGCTTTGCCGGGTGACACATTTTATCCCTGGAAGCGGACGAGCGAGCAAGTCTGGCGTGCGATATCACTTGACCCCGTTGCTACGGACATTATGCTTTCCGAGCGCCGCCTTAATGAATGGCTTTCAGTTTCAGATGACCCGGCTCTGAGTAATAATGCAATGAATAATTATCTGGCAGCGCTAACCAAACTGGAGACTGTAAAAGATGTGCAGACTCTTACCCTCATTATGCCCGCGCTTCAATCGCAACAACAGACTTTAAATAATGTCGGTTTATCCAATTCGGATCTGGATGACTATCTGGTCGATGTAGCGAATTCCATTCCTGCCACAGTGGCCACTAATATTCCACCGACGGCCACTAATATTCCACCGACGGCCACTAATGTCCCGCCGACGGCAACTAATATTCCACCGACGGCCACTAATGTCCCGCCGACGGCAACTAAT
>JBBSCM010000215.1:0-7013 GCA_038250295.1 Anaerolineales bacterium
TGAAGCGCGGTGCATTTGCATTGGACTATTCACCTTCCCAAGGTGGCTGGATTTATATTTCCGAAGGCGAAGCAATTCTTCGAACAAAAGATGGACAGGAAATGATGGTCAACAGCGGACAGATGGCAGCATTATCCGAGCAGTTCATCCCTGTCACAGTCCCGTTCGAGGAAGTAGTCTTTTTCAGTTTGAATACGCAATCAAATACCACGTTGCAACACAAATGGGAGCCTTCCCTCGAAGCGCAGGTTCGCGATAGCCTGGCGCGTGTTGGCATCAATATTGCCCAATTTGTTACATTTGTTACCTACATATTGGTACTGATTGGTATTGCGGCTTTGTTAATTGGCGGGTTATATTCATTATGGAAATATGCAAGGAAGCATTGAGTTGAATTTTGGAGATGACATGAAAAATGAAATAACCTCCCAGGAAGATTTGAATATGACATTGGTCGGCGAAGTCTTGTTTTTGGGATTATTAGGCAAGGCATTCTACAATGAACCGGACCGTAAATGGCTGGACGAACTGATAGCCGAACAGGTATTTGTCGAGGCACCTTTTGGAGCGGAACAGCCTGAAATCATTCGCGGATTGGAAATTTTACAGGCATGGACTATATCTCATGCAGATGGCTTATCTGATGAGAACTTTGCTCAACTGAAAATGGATTACACACGCCTGTTCATTGGATTAGATACTCTGCCAACTGCTCCATGGGAATCAGTTTATTTCAGTAGAGAGCGGCTTGTGTTTCAAGAGCAAACCGTGCAGGTACGTGAATGGTTTGCCCGCTTTGGTCTGCAGGCTGAGCGTCTTAATCGTGAGCCGGATGACCATATCGGTCTTGAATTAATTTTTGTAGCCCACCTTGCGAAGATGGTTTTGAATTCACTTGAATTGAACGACCATGACTCAGCAGAAAAATATTTACAAGCCCAGCGCGATTTTCTATTTGAACACCTATTGCGTTGGGGACCGGCCTGGACGCGGCTTGTAAAAGAACATGCCGGCACAGATTTCTATCGCGGTCTCGCACACCTGACGCACGGCGCGCTGCTGGCTGCCGCGCAACAGCTTCAGGTCGAATTTCCTAAAGAGGTATCGGCTTGAGTTTGCTTAACGCCGCCGAACGGTTTGCTTCAATTGACCGTTCGCAAGTCCTTCTGGATACGAAACACTGCCTGCACACGCAAGATCAGTTTTCGGATTGTGCGGCGTGTTTCAGTATTTGTCCGGTTGATGCGATCACCATTGGGAAGCCTCCCACGCTCGATTCAGAAAAATGCGAATCCTGCCTTGCCTGCCTGCCCACCTGTCCCGTTGGCGCATATCGCGCAGACGATGATGTGGCAGACCTCCTAACCTGTGCCGCGCACATCGAAGACCAACCCGTTGAATTGCTCTGCGGGCTTCACCTCCATCCCGAAACCGGCACGAGTTCAGAATCTATCGGGATTCAAATCCACGGCTGTCTGGCGGGCTTGGGGACTGGTGCTTCCTTAACACTTTCCGCTTTGGGATTGAAACGCCTCACCCTCCGTACTGACGCCTGCTCTGCCTGCAAGTGGCATTCGCTTCACTCAGAAATTCATCTGCAAACGGAAAGAGCGATGCGCTTTTTATCTGCATGGGAGAGTGACATCACCATCACCTGCGTGGATAAGATCGAAACGCCTGTGGAACGTCCGCTGTGGAGCGCAAAGAATCCACCTCTCTCACGCCGTGACTTGTTCCGCATGATGGCGAAGCAGGGGCAAGTCGCTCTTGCGCGCGCAATGGAAAACGGCGTGCCCACATCCAAGCGCCAGCCTGGGCGCGATAGATTGCGATTGCTGTCCGCGGTTTCGCATTTACCTGAATCTTCTTCAACTGCCAGCCTTCACGAATTTGGGTTTGCTTCGCTAACGATTTCAGAATCCTGCACTGCCTGCGGCGCATGTGGGCGAGCTTGCCCCACCGAGGCACTACGCTTCGAGAAGAACGACGAATTAGTGACTTACTCTCTCACCTTCCTGGCACAGAAATGCATCGACTGTGACCTGTGCAATTGCGTTTGTTTACCAGAAGCAATTGCCCTGAATCACGAGCCAACGTTTGAACAAGTTTTCAGCGTGAAAGAACCTCAGGTTGTCGGATCAGGCTCACTGGTCCACTGTGAACGGTGCAAGTCATTAATGGCAGCACGTGATGGTGTGAAGTTATGTCCGCTATGCGAGTATCGACGCGCCCATCCATTTGGCTCGATGATACCGAAGAAAGCCTTAAAGGAATCCCCTTCATGATCTCCGATGTGACAAAATCGACTTTGCCTGAAATTAAAAATTCTACACTGCGCGAGTATGCGAATATTTACGTGCAGATCTACCAGGATTTTATCGAGCAGTTGACGGCGATGGGGCTTGAGGTTGAAAACGAAGACTCGACGGCGCCTGTCGCGGAAAAGATCGAAGCATTGAGAAAAAAGGGCGCAACCATCCGCAACAGCGACAAGAGCATTTACACCAATCGTATCTCGCCTTCGTGTGTCGCCTGCCAGACAGGCACAAACAGTTCAACATTCTTTATTTCCTTGAAGTGCCACCGTGATTGTTTTTATTGCTTCAACCCCAATCAGGAAAACTACGAATACTTCCGCGAGCACATCCGTGACGTGGTGACGGAACTGGACGAAATGCGAGCTTCCAAATCTGCGCTTGGTCACATCGCGTTGACTGGCGGTGAACCGCTCCTGCACAAGGAAGAAACGTATCATTTCTTTGATCACGCGCGTGAGTTGTATCCCGCTTCACACACGCGCCTTTATACCAGCGGCGATCATATTGACCGCGACACGTTGGAATCTTTGCAAAGATCAGGCTTGAAGGAAATCCGTTTCAGCATTCGCATGCACGACCTTGCAAAAGGACAGATGCACACCTATGACCGCATCGCTCTCGCGTGCGAATATATTCCAAACGTGATGGTGGAAATGCCCGTCCTGCCGAACACGCTGGAAGAAATGAAAGATGTTCTGTTGCGCCTTGAGGAATTAGGTATCTTCGGCATCAACCTGCTTGAATTCTGCTTCCCGTTAAACAACATCGAAACCTTCCGAGAGAAAGGTTACAAGGTCAAGGCACGCCCCTTCCGCGTGTTGTATGACTATTGGTACGCGGGTGGTCTTCCCATCGCAGGCAGTGAATTGGTCTGCCTGGACTTGCTGGACTTTGCATTGGAAAAAGGCTTGAAACTCGGTGTGCATTATTGCTCGCTGGAAAACAAACACACTGGCCAGCTTTATAAACAAAACAGCGGACATCACCTGCCGAGCCGCCTGCATTTTTCGCAAAGGGATTATTTTCTCAAGACCGCCAAGGTTTTCGGAGAGGATATTCCCATCGTCCAACAGGCATTCGATAAGGCAGGGTATCGCGAGTACGTCCTCAGTGATGAACAAAATAGCATGGAATTCCACGTCAACAAGATCAGCAGTTTGAAGAAACTAAACGTGGATGTTGGAATTGCCAGTCATGTAATTGAAACGCGCGAGAATGAACCCGTTCTACGCGAACTCAAAGTGGATGTGACCACACCACAAACTTTCCGTCTTTCAAAAGATATATAAGGAGAAATAACATGTTTCATCTTGGAACCACAGAATTGATCATCATCCTCGTCATCGTGCTTTTACTCTTTGGCGTGGGGCGCATCAGCAAGATTGCTGGTGAATTGGGCAAGGGCGTCAGCAATTTCCGTAATGGATTAAAAGGCGACGAAGAGCCAGTCGAAACTAGCGAGAAAAAAGGATAGGCGTTTTCCGTGAGCGCAAATGCAACTGCCGTGAAAAAGAATAAGCGCAACTGGAATGGTATCTTTCGCGCTTTTGGACGCGCCCATAAAAAAGCCAGCGTGCAAATGGAAGGCTCTGCCCCACTCCTTAACCACCTCAACGAACTGCGGATAAGGGTCTTCAAGGCGTTTCTGGCATTGATTGTCGCCACCGGCATTAGTTTTGCGTTTTCCGAGCAAGTTATCGGATACTTGGCTGCGCCAATCGGCGGCATTGCGAAACTCATCTCGATCGAATTGACCGAGAACATCGCCATCTTTATGAAGGTTTCGCTGTTGGGCGGATTTGTACTTGCCATGCCCGTCATTGTGTACCAGATCCTGGCATTCGTTTTACCGGGCTTGAAACGCAACGAGCGCGTCTGGCTGCTGGTCATGGTCCCGTTCGCAACCCTGCTCTTTGCGGGCGGTGTGGCATTTACATGGTTTGTCATGCTGCCCACTGCCATCCCCTTCCTGACCGGCTTTATGGGTATCACCACACAGGTGCGCCCTGAAAATTATTTCGAATTTGTCACGCGCATCATGTTCTGGATCGGTGTTTGTTTTGAAATGCCAATGATCATCATGTTCCTGGCAAAATTAAAGTTTGTTACGGCAAAGCAATTGGCACAAGGATGGCGTTACGCAGTTGTATTAATGGCAGTTGTCGCCGCAGCAGTCACGCCGACAGTTGATCCTGTTAACATGGGCCTGGTCATGGCTCCATTGATGGGACTCTACGTTATCAGCATTGTTTTAGCCGCGATCGTCGGCAGAGGTTGACATGGATATTTTCGGAATCGGCGGCAACGAACTGATCGTTATCATTTTGCTGGCGGCCATCATCCTCGGACCGGAACGCCTGGCACGTTCGGCGCGTGAGATCGGCAAATTCGTCAAGAACGTGAAAGCCTATTTCACCTCCCTTTCCAGCGAACTCAAAGCAGAACTGGACGTTCTGGATGAAATGGAAAAGATTAAAAAGGATGTTCTCAAATAAATTTTCTCACCCAAGAGGGTGAGATGGAGAATACTCCGAAATGATGATGTAAAAAATCGCTTCCGCCATTATCATAACAACAGACGAAATCTTGTCTCATAAAAAACAACTCCGATCCCTTTTGCCTAAAACCGATGTTAAGGCAAAACGGACGGTCCCCGAAAGGGGACAAGGGTTTTCCCGGAAACAGGGAGACCTCCCGAAATCCCAAACGCAAATGGGATTGAATTGAAAAGGAGCCATAGGCTGTGCAACCCTCTAAAAACTCGTCTAGCGCTCTGCTGGCGAGTTTTATTTCCCCAAATAAAAATAAACCCAGGCTGCTCCTGGTCACAGGACCGCGAGGGTCAGGCAAGACCTTGTGGTGCATGGATCTTGTCGGGCGTGCCCATGCACGAGGACTGAACCTATGCGGGCTGATTTCCCCATCCATTTTTTTAAACGATAAAAAGGTCGGCATCGGTCTCAAGGATTTGCAAACGGGTGAACAACATCGCCTTGCCTATCGCAAAGGCGATGAAGAGGGCGATATCCAAACACAGGATTGGCAAATGGTGGCGGAAACCATGGAATGGGGAAACTCCGTCCTTGAAAATATTGAACCCCGTGATCTTTTCATCCTTGATGAAGTCGGTCCATTTGAACTCGAACACGGCATCGGTCTCGTGGCGGGACTTAACGTTATCGATACGGCGAAAGGTTTTTCCTGTGTAGTTGTCATCCGCTCATCATTAATTGAAAAGGCATGTGCCCGCTGGGGTTGGGCGGAAGTGCTGGATCTCTCTGCAGAGGCGGATCCATGATTTCCGTCCGTAATCTGACCGTCTCATATGGGACGAATAAGGTTTTGCAAAATGTTTCCTTCGATGTGAATGCCGGGGAATGTCTTGTTATTACTGGTAGTTCAGGTTGCGGAAAATCCACGCTGGCGCACGTGCTTACAGGACTCATTCCCCATTCAATTCCCGCTCAAGTTGAAGGCACAGTTCACATTGCAGCGATGGATGCTCTGCAATCCTCTGTGGATATGCTCGCACATCAAGTCGGAATTGTCTTTCAGAATCCGCGCACCCATCTTTTTCATTTGCGTGTCGAAGATGAAGTCGCATTTGGTCCACGCAACCTCGGCATGTCCGAAGATAAAGTGAAAGCCCGCGTCGATTGGGCATTGAATGCTGTTGGGCTCACGGACCTGCGCGAACAAAAACCCGCCAACCTCTCTGGCGGACAGATCCAGCGTCTCGCCATCGCCGCTGCGCTCGCGATGAAGCCAAAAGTGCTTGTGCTCGATGAACCCACCGCATCACTCGATGTGCCCGGAACGCAGAATGTCATCAGCACACTTGAGACCTTGAAAAAACAATATGGCTTAACCGTTATATTGATCGAACATCGCCTTGCCGAAGTACGCCGGTTGGCAGATCGAGTGCTCATCATGGATGAAGGCCGCATCGCAGTGCAAGGCCGCTTCGATGATGTACTTGGAGATCAAGCCACACTGCGGCATTATGGCTTGCGCCGCCCCACCGCCGAAATGCTCACCGACTGGTCACGTTTGCTCACACCAAACGGACATCATCCTGAAGATCAACAACCATTGCTTGATCTGCAAAACCTCTCAGCAGGCTATGAAGGTCAGGCAATTATCCACAATATCAACTTGAAAATTTTTCAGGGCGAGTTTGTTGCACTGGTCGGCGATAACGGCACGGGCAAATCAACACTCGCATTGGCAGCGGCTGGTTTGCTCAAGCCAATCGGCGGGAACATCACTGTCAACGGCACATCCCGTCCGCGCCCCGGATTGGATATTGCCCTGCTCTTTCAAAATCCCGCCGACCAACTCTTCACCGACACAGTGGATGAAGAAATCGCCTTCGGGCCGCGCAACTATCGCAAGTTTGATTCGAAAATCCACGAACTCACGCTTACCAGCGTAGACCTGCATCACCTGCGCGCGCGCCGTCCCTTCACGCTTTCCATCGGTCAGCAGCAGCGCACCGCGCTTGCCTCATGCATCGCACTCCACCCCGCGCTCGTCATCCTCGATGAACCCACGCTCGGACAGGATTGGCGTCACTTACAGCAGTTGATGGATTGCCTCATACGCCTCAATCAACAGGGGACTGCCATCCTGCTCATTACGCATGATTACAAACTCGTCCATCATTATGCAAAGCGCGTCATCTTGATGGAAAAA
>JBBSCM010000216.1:0-6963 GCA_038250295.1 Anaerolineales bacterium
CTGTTTGCCACAAAAACACTAACGAGAGAGGCACATGAGCGAAAATTCGAACATCCAAAAATTGACTGACCTGAAAGCGCAATCGCGCCTCGGCGGAGGTCAGGCCCGCATTGACGCGCAGCACAAAAAGGGGCGGTTGACCGCGCGCGAACGATTGGACTTGCTACTGGATAAAGGCTCATTCCGTGAAGTGGATGCATTCGTCGTTCATCGCACACACGACTTTGGGCTGGATCAACAAAAGATCATGAGCGACTCGGTTGTTACGGGCTGGGGCACAATTGAAGGCCGGCTTGTGTATGTTTATTCACAGGATTTCACTGTATTCGGCGGGAGCCTCGGCGAAGTGCATGCTGAAAAAATTTGCAAGATCATGGACATGGCCATGAAGAACGGCGCGCCCATGATCGGATTAAATGATTCGGGCGGCGCGCGTATTCAAGAAGGTGTTGTGGCGCTTGCAGGTTATTCTGATATTTTTTTGCGAAACACAATGGCTTCGGGAGTCATTCCGCAAATTTCGGCAATCATGGGGCCATGCGCCGGCGGGGCAGTTTATTCCCCCGCATTGACAGATTTTATTTTCATGGCGCGTGATACTTCCTATATGTTTGTTACGGGTCCTGATGTTGTAAAAGCAGTGACTCACGAAGAGGTGACACAGGAAGAACTTGGCGGCGCCAGCGTGCATTCCGAAAAATCAGGGGTGTGTCATGTAGCCGCTGACAGCGAAGCGGACACCTTATATCTCATCCGCAAACTGCTCGGTTATTTGCCGCAGAATAATATGGAAGATACGCCGTTTGTCTTAAGCGACGATCCTTTACGAATGGAAGAGGGATTAAATACCATCGTACCCGATGACGCCAATAAGCCTTACAATATTAAAGAAGTTATTAACATGATCGTGGACAGCGGACAGTTCTATGAGATCCACGAGAATTACGCACAAAACATTGTGGTGGGTTTTGCGCGTTTGGGCGGGCATTCTGTGGGTATCGTTGCAAATCAACCCGCAGTGTTGGCCGGCGTGCTGGATATTGACGCGAGTGAAAAAGCCGCGCGTTTTGTCCGTTTCTGCGACGCGTTCAACTTTCCCATTATCACTTTTGAAGATGTGCCCGGTTTCCTGCCCGGCACGTTCCAGGAACATCACGGAATTATTCGCTCCGGTGCAAAACTTCTTTACGCTTATTGCGAAGCCACCGTTCCAAAATTAACGGTCATTACCCGCAAAGCGTATGGCGGCGCATATTGTGTGATGTCCTCCAAACATATCCGCAGCGACGTGAACCTTGCCTGGCCCACAGCCGAGATCGCCGTGATGGGGCCGGACGGCGCAGTGAGCATTATCTTCCGCAAGGAACTGGATGCAGCGGCGGACCCTGTGCAAAAGAAAGCCGAATTGGTTGCGGAATATAAGGAAAAATTTGCCAATCCGTATGTCGCCGCACAACGCGGATACATTGATGATGTGATCGAGCCGAAGGAAACCCGTCCACGTTTGATCAACGCGCTGGAAATGTTGAGCAACAAGCGCGATGCAAACCCTGCCAAGAAACACGGAAACATACCCTTATAACCATGGTCACAAAATCACTCATGTTCAAAAAAGTTCTTGTCGCAAATCGCGGCGAGATCGCAGTCCGTATTATTCGCGCCTGCCGCGAACTCGGCATCGGGACTGTCGCTGTATTTTCTGAGGCAGACCGCAACGCGCTGCACGTCCGTTATGCCGACGAAGCCTATTTGATCGGCCCCGCTCCTTCAAGAGAATCGTATTTACGAGCGGATAAAATCTTTCAGGTGGCAAAAAGATCCTTTGCAGATGCCATTCACCCTGGATATGGCTTTCTCGCAGAGCGTGAAGATTTTGCCGCAAATTGCGCCACCCTGGGAATAAAGTTTATTGGTCCCAAGCCATCGTCCATTGCGGCAATGGGAGATAAAGGCAAGGCGCGCGCGACGGTTATCAAAGCAGGTGTACCGATTGTGCCTGGCACGGAAGATGTCGGCAACATGACAGACGATGATCTTCTGCGAATTGCTCCGACCATTGGTTTCCCATTATTGATCAAGGCTACTGCGGGCGGCGGCGGAAAAGGCATGAGAGAAGTAAAAAGCCTGGAGGAAATGCCGACCCTGCTTGCATCCGCAAGACGCGAAGCCGAATCCGCTTTTGGTGATGGAAATGTTTATCTTGAAAAATTGATCGCAGGCGCGCGCCATATCGAATTCCAGATCATGGCCGACTCATTCGGGAACGTCATTCACCTGGGCGAACGCGAATGTTCCATTCAACGCCGTCATCAAAAATTACTTGAGGAATCACCTTCCTTGTTTATTGACGATGACCTGCGCGAGAAGATGGGCAGTATTGCCGTTAAAGCCGCGCAGTCCGTGGATTATGTCAACGCCGGCACCATTGAGTTTCTCGTCGATAAAGATCGTAATTTTTATTTCCTTGAAATGAACACACGCCTGCAAGTGGAACATCCCATTACAGAGATGGTCACCGGTGTGGATATTGTAGCCGAGCAGATCCGCATCGCGCGCGGCCGACAATTGAGCTACACCCAGGAGCAGATCAAATTCAACGGCCATGCCATTGAATGCCGCATCAATGCAGAAGACCCCTACAATGGCTTTATGCCTTCCACGGGACGCATCACTCACAGCTTGATCCCTACTGGCCCTGGTGTGCGTGTGGATACAGGCGTCTATCCAGGCTTTGAGATCACGCCATTCTACGACCCAATGATCGCAAAACTGATCGTATGGGGTGAAACACGCGCGCAAGCCATTTTGCGAATGCGCCGCGCACTGGAAGAATATCGCATCGTCGGGGTGCGCACGAATATACCCTTCCATCAAACCTTAATGGATTCGCATCGCTTCATGGGCGGTCAATTCGATACGCGTTTTGTGGAGGAACGCTTCTCCATGGACGACGCAGTGGAAGCGCGCGCCGCCAATGCGGAGATCGCCGCCATTCTCGCCACATTGGTTGCCCATCAACAGACGGAACGCAACGCAAATATTGTCCGGCGCAATGAACGCGATACGAGCAACTGGAAATGGGTCGGCCGCTGGGAACGCATGCACCGCTAAAGGATAATTAACGATGAAATACGTTACAACGATTGACAATCAGGAATTTTTAATTGAAGTTGTGGATGAGCGCCATATCCGCATTGGTGACCGTTTGCTTGAAGTTGACTTTGAATCAGTAAGCGGACAGCCTGTCTTTTCATTGATCCTGGACGGCAAGTCTTATGAGTCCTTCGTTTATCAGGGCGAGGAAGATTGGGATGTGCTCTTGAGAGGACGGCAGTATCAGGTCAAAGTGGAGGATGAGCGCGAAAAACGCCTGAGAGCCGCGGCAGGAGCAGGAGCAGTGGAAGGAGGCGAGTTCCATCTCAAAGCCCCCATGCCGGGACTGATCGTTGCAGTTCTGATCGAAGAGGGCCAGGAAGTGAAGAAGGGACAGGTGATGCTGATCCTCGAATCAATGAAGATGCAGAATGAACTCAAAGCGCCGCGTGATGGTGTGATGGGACGCGTACGTGTAAAAGCAGGCGAGAGCGTGGAACAAAGACAAGCTTTGCTGAGTGTGCATTAAGCCAATGAAGGGACAGGAAACCGAAGTTAAGTTTTACGTGCGGGATCTAAAGAAGATCGAATTGCGCCTTCTTGAATTGAAGGCGCAATTGATTCAGCCGCGCGTGCATGAGATCAATTATCGCTACGACCTGCCCAATGGAAGCATGCGGGCCAAAGGACAGGTATTGCGCTTGAGATATGATACGAATGCGATCCTGACATACAAGGGGCCCAGCGACATCATCGACGGGGTGTTCTCGCGCACAGAGCTGGAAACCACCATGGGCGACCTCGAAACTGTCCAACGCATACTTAAAGCATTGGGGTATGTTCAGATATTAATCTATGAAAAATATCGGGCTATTTACGAAATAAACGGATGCCATATCATGCTGGATGAACTCCCTTATGGGGACTTTGTTGAAATTGAAAGTACTGATGCATCCACCATACGCAAAATGACTTTGATCATGGGTCTAAAATTTGAGACTGCAGTAGGTGCAGGTTATTCACGAATATTCGAAAACTACAATTCAAGGTACGGCTTCCCCTCTACTGATCTGACCTTTGATGCTCTGCGCGGAAAAAAACCCTCATCCGAAGAATTAGATGTTCGTGCTGCAGATTAATACAAATATCCTGTGGGCCTCATCCATAATTTATGAGGCCCACAGGATATTTCTTTTTCGTTTTATTCTGTATATTGTTCCAGTTTTGGAAGAGATTGCAAATAGAGCCAGATTGCTTTCAACTCATCATCATGAAACAGACGATAACCCTGCCACGGCATATTCTCGCTCAATTCATGTCCGCTCGGTGTGATACCCGTTCGCAGAGTGTTGATGAACTGTTCTTCCGTCCAAAAGCCGAGTTCGCCGCCGGGGGTTAAATTCGGTGATATCAGTTTAATTGTGGGGTCAGGGAACGGACCACCGTTCAGTTCCTGTCCGTGACAGGCACGGCAATCGTTGGTGTTGACAAGATATTCGCCATATTCAGCGCTTGCGCCACGTTCAGGGGCAGTTACGTGGACATCGTGACTCACCACTTCGACCGGCAAGGCACCGAGCATACCCGCGCCAGCCATAGCCTTTGCCAGAGGCGTGAAATTTTGTCCATTTGTCTTATGATCCACAGGCGGGACGGTTTTGATATAGGCAATAATTGCGCCCAAATCTTCGTCACTTAAATGTGCTGTGGAGGGGACAGCGACCATAAAGATGGGCTTACCCTCCTTGTCGATACCATGACGAATGGCACGCACATAATCTTCCGTTGTAAAGTCAGTTCCAATTCCACCTTCGCCAGATGTTAGGTTGGCAGAGTCGATCTTCCCAAGCGGTCCGCCGTCGAACCAATTCACGATACCGCTCAAATCCTCTCCATGGCAACCCGCACATAAACTCTCCACGCGCTGCTTGCCATATTCGTAGGAAGGACAAGGTTGGATGGCGGGAAATCATATACCTTGTTGAGGCGCGCACTCCCCATTAAGTAGAACACAGCCGCCAGCACGAGGATTAAAACAACCAACGAGCCAAGCACGATACCGATCCATTTCAATACTTTATTCATTTTCAATTCTCCTTTGGTATTAACTAACCTGCACTTGACGACATATTCGCGCGACCGACGAAGAAGAACCCGACCGCAATAATCAGCCACAGTGAAACGGGGATGTATCCTGCCGCCGAGTCCATGAACACACCGCTCCACTGGGCATAAAAGCCGACGAGGGCTACGGCAAAGCTCGAAAGGAAGCCTGTCATGAAAATCGCATTGCGCGCCTTGGAAGCAGGCTCGCCGCGTGCCATAAGGAACAACGCGCCGAGCGACATACAGAAGATGCTGTAGGCATAAGCAATAAAGTCAAAACCGCTGACCATGAAAAATCCTGCTAATCCGTCCAATAGAAAGTAAACACCAGCAATTGTCAACATCAGTTTTTGTTTCATTTGATATTCTCCTTTATGAAAATCTGATTTATGTTTCTTCGGACGGTATCTCCATCCATTTGTTCAAATAAGCGGATAACTCTTTCATACTTTTGAATCCGATACGCTCCTCCTTCTGTGAGTCCTGCAAGCTGAACCGCCAAGTCACATGCATTCCAGTTGCGTCGCGTTCCTCCCACAACAGCAGAACGAAGTGGTGATAACGGGGCAGGTTGGTTTCCAAAGCGTCTGGCATCTGGCAGTCCATTCTCAAATGTGATAATCTTGCACCATTGTAGTAAGTCATCGTTTAGAAATCGTTTATTCGTACCGTTTATTCGTACCGCAAGATTTATCTTGCGCCCCCAAAGAGCAACATGAATGTTGCGGCACAGCAAGATTTATCTTGCGCCCCTAAAGAGCAACATGAATGTTGCGGTATAGCAAGATTTATCTTGCACCCCAAAAGAGCAACATGAATGTTGCGGTACCGCAAGATTTATCTTGCGTTTCAAGGAGCCGCCATGACTGAACCAACCATTTACTACCGCCGTAACCTGCCTCACATTCACCCTGAGGGCCACCCATTTTTTATCACCTTCAACCTTGTGGATTCCATACCCCGCGAAGTTGCAGCGGAATTGGAAGCCCAGCGCAAACGCGAATTGCAAACCGTAAAAAATCCAAACGAACGCTATCAAATACAGAAAAAATATTTTGCGCGTTACGATGATTGGCTCGATCGTTGTCAAGACGGACATCGCTGGCTCGAATCTGAAAACATCGCTCAGACTGTCGCCGACGAAATCCACAAAGAGGACGCCAGACTTTATCGCCTGCTCGCGTATTGCATCATGCCCAATCACGTTCATCTACTTATTGAGTCCCTCTTGCAGGAGCTTCCACATCACAAGGGGAAAAGCGCCATATCCCCCATCGCCGACACTATGCGCCTGCTCAAAGGCAGAACTGCCCGATATTGCAATCTAGCGTTGAACCGCCCTGGCGCATTCTGGCATCACGAAAGCTACGACCATTATGTCCGTGATGAAGATGAACTTGCTCGCATCATTGCCTACATCCTTAACAATCCCGTCAAAGCAGGTTTGGCACAGGAATGGAAAGACTGGAAGTTCACTTATGTAAATCCAGAATTGGGCGAATGGTGAAGGTACCGCAAGATTTATCTTGCACCCCAAAACGCAACATGAATGTGGCAGTACCGCAAGATTTATCTTGCACCCTAAAAGCAACATGAATGTTGCAGTACCCCAGGATTTATCTTGCGCCCCCAAAGAGCAACATGAATGTGGCAGTACCGCAAGATTTATCTTGCGCCCCCAAAGAGCAACATGAATGTTGCAGTACCGCAAGATTTATCTTGCGCCCAAAAAGCAACATGAATGTGGCAGTACCGCAAGATTTA
>JBBSCM010000217.1:0-6963 GCA_038250295.1 Anaerolineales bacterium
GCGCGTGTTGTTCGCAAGTTCGATGGCTTCAGCGGGAGTTCGAAACGTGAGTGACACAAGCACAGGTCCGAAAATTTCTTCCTGCACCGTCGCCGCCGCGGGATCAAGACCCGTAATTAAAGTTGGTTTATAAAACAAACCTTTTTCGGGCAACGTGATATTCGGTTGAAAACATTCGCCGCCTTCGGCAATGCCCGTCTTCACCCAACCATCAATCGTGTCCCATTGGCTTTGATCGACGATCGCGCCCATGTCAATCGACTTATCGAGCGGGTCGCCCACGCGCATGTGTTCCATTCTATTTTTTAATTTTTGGATAAACTTCGCTGCGACATTTTCCTGCACAATCAGTCTTGAGCCTGCGCAACAGACCTGGCCCTGATTAAACCAAATCGCATCGACCACGCCTTCAACTGCTCCATCCAAATCGGCATCGTCAAACACGACGAATGGACTCTTGCCACCGAGTTCGAGCGAGAGTTTTTTTCCAGAGCCAGCCGTCTGCTTGCGGAGTATGCGCCCAACATCCGTTGAACCCGTGAACGCGATCTTATCCACATCGGGATGCGTCACGATCATCGAACCCGCGCTACTGCTGCCAGTGATGACATTTACAACACCCGCAGGCAACCCTGCTTCTGCGACAATTTCAGCAAACAATAACGCCGTGAGTCTTGTATACGAAGCAGGCTTCAACACAACCGTATTGCCCATAGCAATCGCAGGCGCGATCTTCCACGCCAGCATCAGCAGCGGAAAATTCCACGGGATGATCTGTCCCACCACGCCGACGGATTGATAATCGCGCAGTTCAGTTTCCATCAATTGCGCCCAGCCTGCATAATAATAAAAGTGACGTGACAACAGCGGCACATCAATATCGCGCGACTCGCGGATCGGTTTGCCGTTGTCCATGCTTTCGAGCACCGCCAGCAAGCGCGAATGCTTTTGGATGTTGCGCGCAATCGCATACAAATATCGCGCACGGACAACGCCAGGAGTCTTGCTCCACGTCCCAAACGCCTCACGTGCCGCTGCCACCGCCGCATCGACTTCCTTTTGTCCCGCCTGCGTCGTCTCCGCCAACAACACCCCATTTGACGGATTGATCGACGAATAGAATTTCGCGCCTTTGGGCGTTACCCACTCGTTGTTGATGAACAAGCCGAACTTGCGGTTATGCTCATCCAGCCACGCATTGACAGCATCAGGCGCTTCGGGCGCAGGTCCGTATTCCATGGATTTGAAGATTTCAAGTATTTTGGTCATATTAAACTCCATTTAGAAGTCCGACGACTCCAGTCGTCGGTTGCAAAGTCAGGAGACTTTGCACTCCAAATTCGCTATCCCATCGGCATGTGATGTTTCGCCGCGTATTTTCATTTGAAGTCATTCAACCAGCGCGTTTGATTTTTCAACTCATCACTGGAAGCGGTGTTCAGCAATTTCAGCAGCCTGCGGCGCATCACATCCATGGACTCCTCTGTGGAAAAGATAATACCCCAATGCTCTTTGCCCTCTTCCATATAGCGGTCATGCCGAACAGCAAAATCCTTGTGGTTGAAGGTAACTATTGCCCGTTCGTTTGAAGCGGCAAACGCCAGTTGCTCGTCGTCATCCACTTCGACCATGTTCATTTCGAGCGTTGAAGTCACGTCAAAGCCATATGTCCGCAACTGTTGTGCCAGGCGCGGGGAGAGGTGTTCGTTCAAATGCAATTTAGGCGGCATGGCTCAAGTGTTCCTGCTTCCAGCGTTCGTAACTGTTCTCGTCGCGGACGGCATCTATTTCTTCTTTGTTGTCGTGATAATAAGCCAACGCACTGAACACCTGCGCGGGTTTCAGATAATTCCACTCCGCAAGAATATCTTCAACCGACATGCCTACCTTGTAGTAATAGCCAACAATATGCCATACGGCGATGCGTGTGCCTTCAATAATGGCTTCGCTGCCCAGCACACCGTCAACTTTGGCAATGTGCGGATAAGTCGTTTTCTTCGTTTGTTTCGTTCTTTTTGTTTTCTCAATCATGGCGATCTTCCTTTCAATCTTCTATAATCGCTTTCCCGTTCGCTATGGCATCCTCACGAATAGCATCGAGTGTTTTTCCAAATCTTTCCATTGCCTCGTCTCGTGAGAGATACCTCATTTCCTCTGCACGGGCTTTGGCGCGGGCAAGGATTTCTGTTGCCAATTCTTTATTGGGGCGCGTACGCTGCTTTTTGAGAGTATCCACCATCTCAATCACGATCAAGAGTTCTCTATCCTGTAATTGCGTCACTTCGATAACAGCCTTGCGGACTAAATCCTGTGACGCGAGTGCGTTTGAGTTCATCTTTACTCCTTTCATCATCAGAGTCATACATTAATTATACGAAGATAAATGTCCATGATAAGCATCTCGTAAATTCGCCTCGATCTTTGTGTGTAAGGGTGTTTGCTGATATGGATGTTTCTGCGCATGTTCATGAATAAACAGGGCACACACCTCACACAAAAAATAACCGATTAAAACGCCTCGTTCCCGATACATAAATCCGTTGATTGCCAGAGCATCTTCGCCTTTGAATTTCACCACGCCAATGGGATTTTGAAAACAGGCAGGGCACAAATCACCGTCATAGAACCAAAATGATTTGACTGCATCGCCAAATTGCGCCTTGCCTTGTTCATACATCATTTTCATGATGTCATCAATGGCGGCATTACCTATACCAGATGGTTTCGATGATCGATTTCGTTTTGATCGCATACGTTCTTATCCTATCGGCATGTGATGTTTTGCCGCGTAGTGTCCCTTGATGTAGTGGTACAACTGCCGTTCGATGTCAGGTTTCATCAAACTCTCCGAATGCGAACTGCCTTTTCAGTAATCACGCTGAAAGACACAAGCAATTCATCTGCATGTTCGGCAATCGCAGATGAGACGATCTCGGCTTTTTCCTGAGAGGAAAGTCCTGCAAGGCGATACAAAACAATCCCGCGTTTGACATAACCCTGACGGAAGATCAATTCTCCAAAGTCCTTATCGGCTGTCAGCAGTAAGGTGCTTTCGTCGCTCGCTAAAATCAGCACTTCCTCATCCATAATGCCTGGTGCTATTTCGGCAACATAGCCAACATCGTGTCCATCAAGCCTTAATCGCAGGACGATTTCATTATCCACACTTTCGTCAGCAAGAATTTTCATTAGACAGACTCGGAAATGGGATAAACAACATCCGCACGCAAGGCTTCACGCGCAAATTGCAATGCGGCTTGAATGCCTTCTTTAGTCAAGCGTGGATGAGCCTTCAACAACTGTTCAAAAGTTTCGCCTGCTGAAAGTTTTTCAAGAATTAAGTCAACGGTAATACGGGTTCCCGAAACTACAGGCTGCCCCATCATTATTTTAGGGTTTGAAATAATAATTTGTTGTTTCATTTTTACCTCTCAATTCTTCGACATTGCGAGGGCGCTAGCCCGAAGCAATCTTGTAAACTGTGACGAAGATTGCGCCAGCACACAAGTGCAGGTGTGACATAAAGTCTTATCCCATCGGCATGTGGTGTTTCGCCGCGTAGTGTCCTGTGATGTAGTGGTACAACTGCCGTTCGATGTCGGTCAACAGACTGCTTGCGCCAATGCGAAACAGATCATTCCTCAGCCATTCATCGCCAAGTTCTTCCTTCATTAACGACTGCCACGCCATAGCCTGCTTCGCGGAGTTGATTCCGCCCGCGGGCTTGAAGCCGACTTTATAGCCGAAGCGATCCAGATAATCGCGGATGGCACGCGTCATCACTAAGCTGAATTCCAATGTGGCGTTGACTGTTTCCTTGCCCGTGGATGTCTTGATAAAGTCTGAGCCTGCCATCATTGCCACGAGGCTGGCTTGATAGACTTGCTTGAGCGTTCCCAAATCGCCTGTTGCCAAAATGGTTTTCATGTGCGCTGAGTCACCGCAGGCTTTGCGGAATTGTTGCAGTTCGTTATACATCGCCTGCCAATCGCCAGTCAACACATAGTTGCGGGCAATGACCACGTCAATTTCTTTGGCACCTGCTTCGATGGCTTGTTCGATCTCGCCGATACGCTGCGGCAGAGGAGTCTGTCCCGCAGGGAAACCTGTCGCAACAGAGGCAACTGGAATTCCAGAGCCTTGAAGCGCGTGGACTGCATCCGCCACACGGTTGGGGTACACACAGACTGCACCAGTTGTGATTCTTTCGCCATCGAGTCCAAGCTTTGCGATCATATCGGGGCGGATTGGGTTTCTGGCTTTGGCACATAATCTCTTCACGCGCCCAGGCGTATCGTCGCCTGCGAGGGTGGTCAGGTCAATGTTTGTGATAGCGCGCAGAAGCCACGCCGCCTGCCAGTCCTTTTTGACGGTGCGTCGGCCTGTCAGCGTGGCGGTACGGCGTTCCACCGCGCTTTTATTGACATGTGCGCCCATGACCCAGTCAAGGTCAAGGGGCGTGCCGGGGTTACGAGTGTGAATATTGGTCATGGAAACTCCAAATGATTGTCTGACATCATTATACAGCGAATATATTAAACACATCAGCGTGACATTAAACTGTCACGCTGATGTGTAAAAAGGTTGGAAGAGTTATTTTCAGCTAATGAAATTTCCTATTCTTCTCAAGCATTTCAATAAATTGCTGGATGCGCTATGTTCGCATCTCTGCCGTCTTGGCGTTATGAATTCTAAATAAAATAGCGTAGCGGTTCACACTGTTGAGCGTGGCAAAGCAGGCTTTTGCTTTCCTGTTTTTATTTAATTCGGATTGCAAATCTTCCGGTACAGTTGCGGTCTTCTGTGAATCGCAGGCTCTTTCCCAGTACCCATCCTTCTTTGCGGTTTCGATGGCTTTCAGCCCTGCAGGCTTCATCTTTTTGCTTTGAATCAGTTTCTCGGATTTCTCAACATTGATCTTTGACCAGATACTCTTTGGCCTGCGTGGTGTGTATTTTTGCAGATCGTACTTTTCGTCAAAGCTCAGCCTCTGTCCATCGATCCAGCCATAACACAAGGCAACATCCAAAGCTTCAGTAATGGTACCAGATGAAGTGCCGCTATCTTTTTTCGCCAGCTTCAACCACACGCCGGGTGACTTGTCATGCTGTTTGGCAAGCCGTTCCGCCCATTTGGATTGCATAGCGAAAGGGATGATGGGAAGTTCAGGCTTCACTGAGGGCTTGTTATCCAAGTCGACTCGCCCAGGCTTCCACTTCCACTTTATAGATCGGGCTGGCCAATGCAGCCACATATACCAGTGTCGAACAGGGTTTGTGCCCGGCTAATTTTGAGGCAACCAACTCGCGTCGTTTTACCGTGTCCCATTCGCCCACCAGATAGTAATTGACCTTGATCAGGTCTTTCATTTCCATGCCCGCAGATTGCAAGTTGCGGAGAATATTTTCAAAGACGAGGTCCAATTGCTCAATGGGATCTTCGGGAACAGTCCCATCCTGTTTCATGCCGACCTGACCTGAGATAATCAACATCCGCTCACTGGCGCTGATCTCGACCTGGTGCATGTATCCGCCAACAGGTTCATGAATAGTTTGGGGGTTTCGGAATTCCTTCATGTAAGCCTCCTACTTTAATACCGCCTTATCAATCTTCGCGATCGTGATGAGAAAACCATTCCATCGGCGCTGTGATTCCACGGGTATCGCATGCATCTACAACAGCTTGAAGCATATCAGCCATGTGATAACGCATAGACTCAATCACCTGCGCATAGCGTTTATAACCGGAACGGTCACGATTCTGGTAGACGGATAATTCCTTGTGAATGACCTTGAGCAAAGCCAGGCTTAAGTCCACTGTCAACACATTGATATCCAACAACGATTGAAAAAGAATCAGCTTGTCGGCGGTGGTGGGATCGCGAAATAGATCCTTGCGGTTTGATGAAATAGGCATCGGAAATTAGATCTTCTTTCTTTTAGTCAACCCCCATGATACTGCAAAAATACAGAACATACTATGAGCTTAGCAGGCAGATCTTCCAGGCGCTGGCAGGGAACGGGTTCCACCAATTGGAGGGCCATCGATAACCAACGCGTATAAACGACGATGTGGAATATTTCGTCCATACAGATGACGCTACCGGCGCTTCAGTTACTCGCCAATTTTGAGCAAGCATTGAATCATCAATCTTAAAATCAACATAATGATGCCACTCGCCATTTTCCCATAAAATTCCTTTACTTACTCCTGCATAATAGCGTGTGCAGGTCCGTTGATCCCAGCGTGCAGCGCGAACATGGAAACTGGGATAGACAGAAGCAATAAAAAGAAAAAGAGGGATCGCGGTTAAAATTCCGCACAAGAACAAAAGCTGGACAAATTTTTTCATAAATCGTTGCGGCATAAATAATGTATTATGAATTGACCGCGCAAATCTTCCAATCACTGGCCGGGAACGGGTCACGCCAATTGGAGGGCCATCGATAAGCCACGCGTTTTATGGAAGTCGTGGAGTAATCCGTCCACAACGAGGACGGCAGGGGTGCCTCAGTCACGCTCCAACGCTTAAGCGGCGCGGAACTGTCCACTGCAAAGTCCACGTAATGATGCCATTCTCCATCGTCCCAAATCGTACCTTTGTTTACGCCTACATAGTAATGAGCACAGGCTTTAGTACTTCCAATTGGAGAATAGGCATAGAATAAAAGAAATGACGCGGCTGATAGAGCAATCATCAAAACAAGCGGGAGCGCGAGTAAAACACTGCATGAAAATATTACTTTTTGAGCGATCTTTTTCATAAACTTTATTTGGATTATCCTTTTACATTTATAGAGCGTTGCAATTACTCAACTTGCTGGAAGAAATCATGAGCAACGCCAATTTTTGGATTCGTTATTGACGCAAATATCTCGGAATATTATACACTCACCTTACGCAGTTTTGCCTGCTCATATACTGTACCGCGACATTTATGTCGCCTTTCACTCAAGAGCGACA
>JBBSCM010000218.1:0-6940 GCA_038250295.1 Anaerolineales bacterium
CGTCTTCGTAAGAGTCTTCTTCGTCTTTGATACTGCCGATCAAATATTGTCCCGCTGTCACATCCACCATTTGCGGCAGAACCACTTTTACGCCGTTCATCTCTTGCGCTTCAAAACGCGGGTCGCCAATGCGTCCCAAAATAAAACCGGCTTGCAAGCGCGCGCGCAGGTGTATGGCAGGGTTGTATAAATCGGCGAGCAGGTCTGCTTGAACGCGCTTGCATACGTCCCAATCTTTGCAGTCAATACCCGCTTCATCCAAACAGCGTCCCGCCAGCGCAGGGTTATGCAAGCGAATGGCTTCGATCAGTTTCGCAGGGTCATTGCTCAGTCCGCAGGCGAGAATGGTGGTCACCTCCCAGCCTGTGGTGGGCGGTTCGGGAAGCGGGTCCCATTCGCCCACTTCTTCGGCGGGCATTTCCTCTTTGGTGCGTTTTGCGCGCCATAAGCGCCCAAGGTCTTCATTTTCAGAAAAGCGGCGCAATAACTCTATCGCCGCAAAATATTCCTGTAATACCTGATGGCGAAAACGCACATCGGTTTTCTTGGCAGGGTCAAGCACAGTTGCGCCGCGTCCAAAGGTAAAGAGACGGGCAGCGTCAATGCGAATGTCCTCGCCGTCCACATCCACAATTTCAGGAACGGCTTTACGCGCGGTTTTGTTTTCGAAGGTTAATCCCTCGCCTAGTTCCTGCATGGTAAACGCCATTTGTGAAAACGCTAGTTTTGCCGCGCCAACCGATATTTCAACCGAATGTTCACGGTATTCAAGGTCAAGCAGGTATTTCGTAAAAGACTCAAACAGTTTGCCGCGGTTTTCAAAATTTTGGTTCGGGTATTTTCTGTGGACAATGGTTAAAACCAACAGATTAAGCGGGTTGTCTGCCAGTTCCATCAACTTGCTGGATGGATTTTCCAACAAAGGGATTAATCCCTCCGCCTGTTGAAGTTTCACAAATTCAATGACCTGTTCTTTTTCAAGGTGATTGACCACCACGCGCGGCAAATCCAGCTCATGTTCGTAATCCAGCCGCCGCCCGCTGAATATGAGCAGGTTTTTGCCGTGATGAGTTTGATGAAACAACCGCCATGCCTTCAGGCGTCCCGTTCGATTCTCGCGCGGTAATTCATTGACGCCGTCCAGTAAGAATAAAATTCGTCCTTCATCCAAAGCGTCTTTGAACGACGTTCCTATGCGATGATCCCATTGCGCTTGTAGAAAACTATAAGGATCCTGATCGCGCTGTTCGCTCAAACTTACAAAGAAAGGGATATGCCCTGCTTTATTTTCAAACCACTGCTTGGCGGCGTCAAAAGCGATTTTTTGCTGCGTGGTTGTTTTTCCCGCGCCTGGATCGCCTAGAATGATGAAAGACGGGTGGCTCTCCATAGCCTGTCGAATATCGTCCAACTTGCGAGTCTCTACCTGCCCGCTTCCATCGATCGGCACGATCAATTCGGAATATTTGATCGGCAAATGTTCGAGAGATTGGCGCACATCCACATTGCCAGTGAGCGGTACGTAAAGATGCTCCCAGGGGGCAAAATCTCGTAATACCATTTTCATTAAATAAAACTCTTCACGCTCCTTTGGCTGGGCGCGGGCTTGTAATACCTCAAGCAGGTCAACATCACTGCGCGAGACAGAGATGCTGTTATGACTCCCTTGCACAAGGAAAGAGTCTTTAACATCCCCGTTTATTTGAATACGGGATTGTGACTCGCGCAAAATGGCAAGAATTTCTCCAACGCTTTTTTCAAAACGAGAAAGGTCAGCGCCATAATAGTTATGCTGATCGCCCATGACCACATCACGCTCTGCGTTTATATCGTTTATTTTTTTCGGTTTCTTTGGCATGGATCAGCCTCCAAACACTTTGATCGCAATCAACGCCAGGTTGCCCAACAAAGTTCCGAGATTTACAGCGGAGGTGATACTTCCGCCAAGTTTTTCCATGGTCTCTTTTGCGCCATCCAAAGTGGATTTAATGCGCTCTGCCACAGGCGCTTCTTTCTCTGCTTCAACAATCGCATCATCTATATCACCTTCCACAGCGGTCAATCTGCGAGCTGCAGAAGACTCAATATTCGGCTGGGATTTTAGCATCTCGATCTCTGCTCTAAGCTTTTGCAGCTCCGAGACAAATTCTGTTGGCGATGAAATGTTATTGATGGCCTGAATGTTGTTGATGTAGTTGACCTGATCACCGCCAACGAAATCTCTTCCAATATGGATGCCGCCTTGAATGTTGAAGACGGGTCCGCTGGCAGGCTTGGGCGCGGCAGGCTTGCGCGGCGCGGCTTTCTTTTCAGTCTCAGATTTCTTTGGCATAACACTTCCTCCCGATTTACTTTGTAATGACAATAACAACCTATCATAATCTTCAGGGTAATCCATCCAATGCAATTCACGAATGAAGTTCGGCATTTCACAATTGTCCAAGCGGATGGGGATAATGAAGATCGCGCCTTCGGGCTTCTCCTGCAATATATCCATGGCGCGTTTGTATTCACGTTGAATATATCCCGACTTGGCAACCGATACTTCAGAGAAGCACAACAGGATCACATCGCTGGCACGTAACGCCTTCTCAATCTCCAATCCCCAATTCTGACCGGGCAGCAGGTTCTCCTCGTCCAGCCAGGGATTTGCACCATCGGCTTTGAGACGTTTATATAACCGCCTGGCTGCGGCATTGTCTTCATTTGCATGGCTGATAAAAACGAGCAACTGCTTTTGTCCCAATGCTGGCATGTCTGTCTCCTGCTTGCAATATGATTAATTGGGATTATTTTACTCTCGAAATGAATACCCATAACCGCTCTTGTATGACTATATTCCCCATTATCAATCGCAAAACCAACCAAATAATGGTCAATATTTACAGAAAAAGTTGTCGCATAATGATTTGGGTGTGTTTCAAATGAGTTGACAAAAATATTTTCTGCAACTAAAAGCGTGATGCTTTGGATACCGCAACCATGGAGTCGTTGGCTTAGTTCTCGATACAAATTTATTACTCTGCATCTCCACGATATAATACCCACGGTCACAAATTGCGCTTTCCACCCTCTGAAAAAGCGCAATTTGTGACCGAGTGCGGTATAACTTACAAGAACAGCCGTACACCCCTCTGGGCAAAAGGTACCCGGATGAATCCATCCTTCACGTTCGATTTGTTCTTTGTCTGGTAAATTCGAGTTCCGCGCAAATTCTTTGATCTGCTCTTTGGTGGTCTTATGCGGCATGGCATGAAATAAAGGCTCCCCACATTCTTTGCATCTATCCCAGTTTACCAACTCGTTCAATTTGAAGGGGATGCCGCGATGCTCAAGTATCTGACATGCGCCTTCACGCCACTCAAGCTTGATTTTGAGATAGAGTGTACGTCCTTCATTTTCTTCGATTAACTGTGCATGTTCCTGCCATCATGACGGCCACTCCTGCAAGTCTTTTTCACCTTCGACAAAAGATTTTAGTGTATTCAGATAGGATGTGTTCATTTTGGGCGTCTGCACGCGGCCCAACAATTTGCGTCGCGATAGCGCCCTGTGGTAGCGGATTGCGGGCGTGGACTCTGCCTGAGAGCAGAGAAAAACTCGAAGCCAGAAAAATGCCTGCCGCAGGTCGCACAGACTCCCGCAAATCCGCTGCAAGTTTTGTTAACACGCTTTTAACCTTAAGACTCGCTTGCTTTTAGGCAAGCGCTGAATAAGGATGAATTTTCTCCAACACTTTATTTTCATCTTGTTGAGCAAAATATAAATCCCAACGCAATTGCAAATTCATCCAGAAATCAGCAGACATATCGAAGAATTTTGCCAAACGCAAAGCCGTGCTTGGAGTTATCCCTCTGCGACCATTCACGATTTCATTGACGCGCTGATATGGAACTTGAATATTATCAGCCAAGTCTCTTTGGCTGATTCCCATTGGGGTAAGAAACTCTTCCAAAAGCATTTCGCCTGGATGAGTGGGTATCCGATTTGTAGGAACGCGAACCATAATTTATCTCCTGTTTGTATTTCTAGTGATAATCAACAATTTCAACTTGGTCGGGACCTAAATTAGTCCACACAAAACAAATACGGTATTGGTCATTGATGCGAATACTGTGTTGCCCTTTTCTATCACCAGACAAGGCTTCAAGTTTATTTTTTGGAGGAATCCTTAATTCGGAAAGAGCAGTGACAGAATCAACTTGGTCAAGTTTTCGGGCGGCAATTTTCCATATAGAAGTTGGGCATATCCTTCTCGCCGCTTTGGTATTCTCGCCATTGAAAACATCTTCCGTACCCGTATTCTTGAAGGACTGAATCATATTGACATAATAGCATGACTCTCATGCTACATCAAGCCCCAATTTGTTTTGCAAGGGGCGTGCCAACTATGGTTTATGGAAGCTGTATAACATTTTATATATTGAATTATACGTCCACCCTGCGCGAAAAGACAATGAACTTACATTTCCCCATTCCACTCGATATCAAAAGTGGAGGCTTCAAGCGAGGTGATTCTTTGCTTTCTTGCCAGCGATAAATAAGCGAGAATACTTCTAAATTGCATGATAAACGGCACGGGGTCTTTGAAATCCAGAATGACATCGCTGCTGGTGAAGAATGTTTTTATCCACTGGATGAATTGATTCTGTTTTATTGCCCTGGGAAGTCCATAGATCAACATGGCAGTGGCAAGCATGGACGAGTGACCGAGTGCCGGGGTAATGCAAAGGATGTTGGGGTTTAAAAATGCTTCTGTGAAATTCGGATGTGATGCCAGCAAATGGACTCCGCTTGTGGCGCGGGGATTGCACTCCAACCCGTAGAGTTGCCCGTCTTCCGCTTCGATAAAGTCAAATGCGATCTGGCCTGTGAAATGATTCTTTTCCACAAAGGTCTTTACCCATCTATAGATCGCGGGGTGATCCATATGCTGAAAGGCAATCGTCGCGCCCTGGCCCGCGGTAAAAGTGGATTCATACGCAGTGTGCGCCGTGACGCGTCCATTGTGACAAATGCTATACGCGCAGATCTGCCTGCCTTTGATATATTGCTGCGCGACCCACGGGGCTTTGGAAGTAACCGTCAGCGTATCTAAAGTATGTTTAAACGTGGGCAGTACCAGGGTCCGCGCGGCGAAGCGGGAGTAGACAGGTTTGAGCACCAGTTCGCGCCAGTGCGCAAACGCGTGCAGCAGGTCATCCTGATTATTAAGATACATGGTCTCGGGCGCGCACAGGTCATGCCCAATGGCGTTGATCACAAAATGCCATTTGTTATGCAGGTCTTTTAATTTCTTAATCGATTCGACAAAAACTTCGCAGGGAAGTTCGTCACGTCCCATGGCAACATAGAAGGCTTCCTCGCAGGTCGGGATGAGCAGATTGATCTTATTTTCAACGATGATATTTTTCAACGCGAGCAGAAACGCATCTTTATTTTGACGTGGAGCTGGCACGACAAAATTGGCTTCGATCGCGTTTGACGGCTGGCTCAAATGTCCACGCAAAGACTCAGCCATGAAGACTGTATGCCCCGCGCGATGAAATGCGCGAATGAGTTCGAGTGTGGCGGGAGCGCGCCCGCCTGTGAAGAGAATATTAGCCATGTGTCATTGCGAAGCAATCGCATCCTATCAGAAGAACGCTTCGCAAGACACATCCGCAATGACACTAATACGTTAACACTAACCCGCCAATGGACAACCCCGCGCCTGTGCCAGCCATGAGGATCTTATGTCCGCGCTGGATATTTCCATCGCGCACAGCCTGATAAAGTGTGGCGGGAATGGAAGCGGCCACACAATTACCGAGCGTCTCAAGCGTGCTCATGATCTTTGAATGCGGCCAGCCAAATCGCTCCAGCATGAGCAGTCCCACTTTACTGGCCTGATGAGGAACGACCACATCGATATCCACCAAACTTTTTGATAACCCAGGGTACAGCTCTTCGAGAAAATCTCCCGCAATCCCGCGCACCATGCGAAGCACGGCAGGGCCGTCCATGTGAAAGAGGTCATCTTCGGGATTATGATCTTTGAAACGCGGATGAAGCCTTGAACCGCCGCCCATAATTGCCGTGAGATACGCGCCTTCGCCATATGTTTTGAAGTGCGCCTGATGAAGCATGGACTTTTCACCGTCTGCTGATCTGGTAACGACAACCGCCGCCGCCGCATCCCCGACGAGTGAAGCTGATTCGGGTTCCTTTGGGTTGATGCCGCACGAGGCTACGTCACAGCTTGCGATGAGGATATTTTTATATCTGCCGTTTTGTAAAAAGTTCGCGGCAACATCCATGCCAGCCACGAAACTTAAACAAGTGGTATGCACCGTCATCGCGGGAATGCCTGAATTTCCCAACCCAAGCTGACGTTGAATCAATGCGCCCGTATCTGGAATAGCCTGCTCGCCTGTGCCAGAGGCATTGATGATCAGGTCCAGTTGATTAGGTTTAAGCTTGGCTTCATCCAATGCTTCACGCGCGGCTTCTGCAGACATAAACGACGACGTTTCATCCGTCACCCATCTGCGTTCGCGCACGCCATTGCGCCGCTCCACCCAGCCCGCGGGGAGTCCGCACAGGGCTTCGAGTTCCGAGCTGGGCACAATTCGTTTCGGTAAATATCTTCCAAGTCCAATAATTTTGAGGGGCAAGTTCACTTGCATTGAGTCTCCTGAATAAAAAAATAATCCGGTGGTTGAGTAGCCCCGCTGCTCTTCGCGGGGTGTATCGAAACCACCAGTTTAATGCAAATATAAAATTCGATTCGAATTCGTGGTTTCGATACGGCGGCGGCGAACACGCCGCCTACTCAACCACCGGGTTCGATACGGCGGCGGCGAACACGCCGCCTACTCAACCACCGGGTTCGATACGGCGGCGGCGAACACGCCGCCTACTCAACCACCGGGTTCGATACGGCGGCGGCGAACACGCC
>JBBSCM010000219.1:0-6938 GCA_038250295.1 Anaerolineales bacterium
ACTCCTGCTCACCGAACCCGATGTGCTCCTGCTCGACGAACCCACCAACCACCTCGACGCCGAATCCGTGGCGTGGCTCGAACATCACCTGCGCGATTACAAAGGCACCGTCATCGCCGTCACCCACGACCGCTACTTTCTCGATAACGTCGCTGGCTGGATCCTCGAACTCGACCGCGGCTTTGGCATCCCCTACAAGGGCAACTACTCCGCGTGGCTCGAACAAAAAGGGGAGCGCATGCGCGTCGAAGAGAAAAGCGAAAGCCAGCGCCAAAAGACTCTCGCGCGCGAACTCGAATGGATCCGCATGTCGCCCAAGGCGCGTCAATCGAAGGGACAAGCGCGCGTCACCGCCTACGAAAAATTATTGGGAGCGGAAGCCGAAGCGCGCCGCGAAGAACTGGATATTTACATCCCGCCTGGTCCGCGCCTCGGGGATGTGGTCTTCGAGTTGGATAAAGTTTCCAAGAGTTATGACGACCGCCTCATTCTCGACTCCTTTTCTGCTTCTGTTCCCCCAGGCTCCATCGTCGGGATAGTGGGTCCGAACGGCGCAGGCAAAACGACTCTGCTCAAGATGATCATTGGCAAAGAAAAACCCGATAGCGGCTCCGTCAAAATTGGCGATACCGTCAAACTCTCTTACGTCGACCAGACCCGCACCCTCGACCCTGAGAAAAACGTCTACGAAGAAATTTCAGGCGGCGCGGAGAATCTTGAACTCGGCAAACGCAAAGTCAACGCGCGCGGATATGTTTCCTCCTTCAACTTCGCAGGCTCCGACCAGCAGAAGAAAGTCGGCATCCTCTCTGGCGGTGAACGCAACCGCGTGCATTTAGCAAAAACATTAACCGAAGGCGCAAACGTTTTGCTATTAGATGAACCAACAAATGATTTAGATGTAAATACCCTCCGCGCTTTGGAAGAAGCCATTTCGGAATTTGCAGGCGTAGCCCTCGTCGTCAGCCACGATAGATGGTTTTTAGATCGCATCTGTACACATTTGGTTGTGTTTGAAGGCGACTCCATTGCCAAGATGTACATTGGCAACTGGTCCGATTACGAAACGATGATGCAGGAAAAGTTTGGGAAGGATCTAACTCCGCATCGGGTGAAGTATAGGACGTTGAAGAGATAACATAACCATGTCGTTGCGAGGAGGCGCTCTTCCCGACGAAACAATCTCCTCGTCAAGTCGGGGATTGCTTCGGGCAAAGAGCCAGAGCGCCCTCGCAATGACATACCTAAAACCAAGAGACAAAACACTGGCAAACCCGCAACTTATACATTGCGCATCCGTATAACAACCTGTTGAACCTGCGCAAAACTTATCGTTAGAAAAGGAAAAATCATGAAAGCGATCATCTACACCGAATACGGCTCGCCCGATGTTCTTCAATTCAAAGAAGCGCCCCAACCCGCGCCAAAGGACAATGAAGTCCTGATCAAAGTCCATGCTGTTTCCATCAATGCGGCAGATATTCATCTATTACGAGCCGACCCGTTTCCTGTCCGCTTTGCGTCTGGCTTATTCAAGCCGAACAACCAGATCCTTGGCGCCGATGTCGCTGGGAAAGTGGAAGCGGTGGGAAAAAATGTTACCCAATTCAAAGCTGGCGATGAGGTGTTCGGAGATTTATCGGAGTGCGGTTTCGGCGGTCTGGCTGAATACGTCTGTGCGCCCGAAACCATGTTGGCATTGAAGCCATCCAACTTAAGTTTTGAAGAAGCGGCGGCTTTGCCAATGGCATCCATCACAGCCCTGCAAGGACTGCGTGATAATGGCAATATCAAGGCAGGTCAAAAGGTATTGATCAACGGGGCATCGGGCGGCGTGGGAACGTTTGCTGTGCAGATCGCCAAATCCTTCGGGGCGGAAGTTACGGCAGTGTGCAGTACGTCCAAGGTGGAAATGGCGCGTTCGCTTGGCGCCGACCATGTGATTGATTACACGCGCGAAGACTTCACCCAAAACGGTCAGCAATACGACCTGATCCTCGCCGTCAATGGAAATCGCTCGCTTGCAGACTTTGAGCGGGCTTTAACTCCTACAGGCACCTACGTCGTGGCTGGCGGCTCTTTATCGCAATTGTTTCAAGCGATGTTACTGGGACCCCTCCGCTCCAAAGCGGGCGGCAAGACCATAAAAACCTTTCTCGCCAAACCCAATCAGGCAGACTTAAATACGATGAAAGAGCTGGTCGAGTCTGGAAAGGTCAAGCCTGTTATCGATAAACGCTATTCGCTCAACGAAACACCCAACGCAATGCGATACCTTGAAGAAGGTCACGCGCGCGGAAAAATTGTGATCACAATGTAGGCTGCTGTATGAAAAGTTTAGCAGAGATTTGAGTCTGCATCGGGTGAAGTATAGGATGTTGAAACGATAGCGTGGAGTGCGTCGCACCTTACTTAATGGGATTCTTCCTCAGTTTGGATTCGTCCACTTAAGAAGCAAATCCTACCCGTCTGGTGCGACGCACCCTCTCATCGGCAACTGGTCCGATTACGAAACGATGATGATGGAGAAGTTTGGAAAAGATTTGACTCCGCATCGGGAGAAGTATAGGACGTTGAAGAGATAACTCTGGAGTCCATCAGCAAGCTGATGGGTGTTCGGACAGCAAGCTGTCTGACTCCAAAATGAATCAAAAGAGACAGTCACCTCCGCAAAGCACCGTGCGGTAAAGGTGACTGTCTCTTTTTTATGACCCTTGACAAATCCCGAATACCTAATATAATTAGAAAAAACTAATAGTATTAGGTAAATGATGAAAAAAACCACCTCCCCCCGAGTACAACGCAACCGCGAAGGCACCATCCAGTCAATTTTGCAGACTGCCCGCACTATTATGCGTGAAGAAGGCATAGCCGCCCTGTCCATGCAGGAACTGGCTCGGCGCATGGAAATGCGCGCGCCATCCCTCTACAACTACTTCTCAGGAAAAACAGAAATTTACGACACACTCTTTCGCCTTGGCTTTACCTTGTACGATGAACACATTCAGCAATTAATGAAAGCATCTACAGGGTTATGGGATGAAATTCGCATCAATATCGAAGGCTATATGTCCTTTGCGCTGGAGAACCCCGATCTCTATCAGTTATGTTTTGAGCATCCCGTCCCTGGCTTTGTTCCTTCACAGGAAAGTCTTGAATTGAGTTTTGGTATTCTCAATCGAGCATATCAACGCGCCGAGCAATTCAAAAAAGAACTTGACACAGAATTAACTGGTCAACAGATCGTGGACACAATCATCGCGATATCTCACGGGTTGACCGCCATGCACCTTTCCAATGAACCGCATCTTCCCACCGGCCAGGGTCGTTTTGGTTCATTGATTACCATTGTCTTATCCATACTCGAAAAATCCATGCCCATCAAAGGAGAGAATAAATGAACACTGCCATTTCCCTTTCAACGATCGCCTCTGCCGAAAGCATCCCATGTATTAATGCAGATGAAGCCCATCGCCTCATGACTACATCCTTCAACCGTTTCATGCACCTCATCGAATCACTCGACCCTGAGGATTGGTCCAAACCCACTGCCTGCACTGCGTGGAATGTACACGATATCGTGGCGCATCAGGCGGGTGGTTATACCAGCGGAGTCAGTTATGGAGAAATGCTTCGTCAATATGTTCGTATTCCCAAGCCAGGTCAATTACCTGAAGATGCGATCAATGCTCTTCAAGTGGGTGAACGCAAGAATATATCTCCTGCTGTTTTGATAGACGAATTGAAACAGGTCGGACCCGAAGCCGCTCATAACTGGGCGCACGGTTTTCGCGCCATCAGGTGGATGGCGATCCCACACCCTGTTGGCGGTTTTATGTCTCTGCATTACTTAATATCCGTCATCCACAGCCGCGATACCTGGATGCATCGCCTCGATATCTGCCGCGCCACAAACCGTCCCTTCGAGCAAACCCGCGAACACGATGGGCGGATTGTCGAACTGGTGGTATTGGATACCGCAAAGAAGCTCAATAAAAAACTCAATGGGCACGCTATTACCATTGTTCTTACAGGCGTTTCAGGCAGTACATGGAAGATCGGCAAAGGCGACCCTGCTGCTGAAATGGAAATGGATGTACTCGATTTCAGCATCTTTGTCTCCGGCCGTTTTTCGTATGAGGAAGGCATGAAACGTGTCAAAATTTCAGGCGATCAGAATTTGGTCAAGAACGCTTTCAAAAACTTGTTAATTCTTTACTAAGGAGGACCGGAAATGGATAGCATTTTGCTTCAACTTGGAATTCTCTTGTTTCTGATCGGCTTGTTCACAGGATTTGCAATTCCCAGGTTTGCCAATCCGCGCATGGGTCTTTCCAGTCATTTGGAAGGGGTTTTGAACGGTATTTTTCTCGTGGTATTAGGTTTGCTGTGGGGACGGCTTCGTCTCTCTGAAAGCTGGCTGGTCGCCGTCTTCTGGCTTGCCATCTACGGGACGTTCGCCAACTGGTTCGCCACCCTGCTTGCCGCTGTATGGGGCGCGGGTTCGATGATGCCTATTGCCGCACAAGGTCACCAGGCAGGCGTAAATCGCGAAGGTGTTGTCCGCTTCCTACTGGCTACCTTGTCATTGGCAATGGTTGCCGTTTGCATAATTATCCTTGTAGGATTGCGCGCAAGCTAGCGCCATTAGAAACTGGTTTGATAAAGAAAAAATGATGACGGAAAAGTTTGGGAAGGATCTGACTCCGCACAGAGTGAAGTATAGGACGTTGAAACGGTAATTTTGTAGGGGCGACCCATTGGGTCGCCCCTACTACAATAAATCATTATCCCCAGGCGGATTTTTCAGGCATTGGAATGGGCTGTTGATTCTCCCAGCCGTTCTTGCGGAGATACTGCTCGAAGTTGAGCAAGCCCGGGTGAAGTTTGCGAAGCGCAGCGATGTCTGCCTCATAGCCTTCGCCATTGAAGAAGTTGAAGGCTGCCTTTGCCTCCTCCTCTGGCGCCCAACTCTGTCCGGGGACAGGTGCGGCCAAAGTCACGGGGCGGCCAATAACCTTGCTAAAGGCTTCCGCAGTTTGAGTCTCGGTCAATTCATCACCTGCGAGTTCGAGAGTCTTGCCGTTATAGGTTTTTGCATCCGCAAAAGCGAGCGACACGAAAACGGCGATATCTTCCACGGCAATGGTTTGAAATCCTTTGTCGGCGTTTAATCCTTGCCCAGTATAAGTTCCACTCAAAATAGTTGCGCGGCTCCAGTTGTTGTTATCCATGAATGCCACGGGGCGGAAAATAGTGTAAGGAATGTCCAGCGTTGCGATGTATTGCTCAATGATCCACTTGCTCTCGAAATGCTTCTGTCCCATGCCACGATGGGCGGAACCGACGGAAGAATATACAAGATGCTGAACCCCCGCGGCTTTGGCAGCATCGGCGACATTTTTGCCCTGTTGAATCTCGACATCAAAGCCGACATTGGGAAGCCAGTAATTCTGCACACTGAAAACCCCATACGCACCTTTGAAAGCTGCATCAAGTTCAGCACGGTTGTCCATATCACCGGCAATGAGTTCCGCGCCGAGGGCTTTTAATTCCTGCGCGGCAGGCTTGTTGACATCACGGGTCAATGCGCGTACTTGCCAGCCTTCTGCCAAAAGTTTTCTTGCGATGGCTCCGCCCTGTTGTCCGGTTGCGCCTGTTACTGCAATAATTTTGTTGTTCATCCTATACCTCTATATGTTTTGATTTTTGTTTCATCGCGATCTGATAACTTTCATGTAGCAGAGTGATCGCCTTCTCCACATCATCATCCTGCCGCAGATAGAAACTCACCCAGCCTGTCTCAGGCAAAAGATGATGAGGCTGTGCGCGCCCTGCGGCAACGATCTCATCGCGCACCTTTTTCGGGAAAGGGATATCCACCATGTGGTCGCCGTGAATATGCCCCACTTCACGTTTACCGATCACATACTCCACGCCGCCGAAGCGATGCGGTGCAACCGTCACACCTGCCAAAGCAGTCATCGCTTTCGTAATGGATTCCTGCGCGCCTTTTACGCTCATTTGGATTCCCTTCCCTTGCCCAACTTTTTGCAAATATTCCCCAATGCTTCCATTTCACTGACAGACAGAATACTGAACTCTTCCACCAAAGCAGCGATGTGACCTGGAAGAACCGCCTCCAGCTTGCTCGTGCCTGCTTCTGTCAAATGGACATGGATCACCCTGCGGTCTTTCGCGTCGCGTTCGCGTCGGACCAGCCCATCCCGCTCCAGGTTATCTATGACCGTCGTCATATTACTGCCGCTCTTAAGCACCTTGCTACTGACTTCGCCCTGCGTCATCGAACCAATATGGTAAATGGCTTCGAGAACAGCGAATTGCGAAGGAGTAATGTCGCCAAGCGTGTTGCGCTCGGTCAGGCGGGTAAAGAGTGAGTTGGTACAGCGGGTTAACTTGATAAACGTATCAAGTGTGCGCATCTCTGCGCGGGATCCTGTAAAATGGGTGGGCATATCAAATTTCCTTTGACGTCAGATAGTTTGATGTCGAAATATTATCAAATCTTACAGGGAAAGTCAAGCTGGGCAAGCCTGCCCATTCGGCTAGGGAAATAGGTAGCCGAAAAAGGCTTGTCTTTATTTAGGTGTGCAGGAATATGTGGACTTCCCCAACCCCAATTGCATCCCATGATGTTATGATTCTGGGACAATTATCAGCATAATCCTTTCTTGATTTCTCGCAGACAATTCCATCGCTAAAACGCACGTCGGCAACTGGTCCGATTACGAAACAATGATGACCGAAAAGTTTGGCAAGGATTTGACTCTGCATTGAGTGAAGTATAGAACTTTGAAACGATAGCGTGGAGTGCGTCGCACCTTACTTAATGGGATTCTTCCTCAGTTTGGATTCGTCCACTTAAGAAGCAAATCCTACCCGTCTGGTGCGACGCACCCTCTCATCGGCAACTGGTC
>JBBSCM010000220.1:0-6931 GCA_038250295.1 Anaerolineales bacterium
GATGAGATCGGTCTCTCGCTCATCATTGTCTACGACTCGCCAGAGTTCCGCGAAATGTTCTGTTGCGCTTAAGATTTTCTCTGGATCTACAATACCGAAGAGAAACGCTTAATCATCCAACTGGCAGTCGACTACTTCCGCAAAACCTTCGGGCATGATCCAAAATCGGCGGCGACCTATCATCTCGACGCCATCAGCCAGCAGATCCTCCACGAAATTTGCCCGTCAATCAAGATCGCAGTGGCGGGTTGTTTTGAAGAAGGCGTCAAGGTTTTCCACGGCTGTAACAACTCGTGGTATCTGTTCAACGAAGGTATGCCCTGGGGACCCTGGTATCCTGCCAAAAACCATTCGCTCAGCCCCGCCAAAAACGAAGCGGATTGGACGGGCATCATCGGCGTGCCACATCTCTCACGCGACCTGGCGCTTTCATATGAAGGGCGCAACGATTTCTTTGCCAGTCATCCCGCCAACGCCCAGCGCGGACTTGCCAACGTCGGCTACGATCATCCCTACGATTACAACTTATGCGATCTCTATCGCTATCAGGAAGATTTTAACAACGGCTACAGTTATTACAACGTCTATGTTTCCCCCGGCTGGCTGGCGGGACATCCCACCATTCAAGACCCCAACGAAGTCTCGCAAAAACTATACCGTGACCTGCTCGAATATTTTGTCGAACTGCGCGGGCAGGGCAACCTGACCGATCTTTACATGCACGAGTTCGCCGACTGGTATCGCGCAAACCTGCCGATCGGCACGCCCGAAGTTTATCTCGCCAAGGAAGTGTTGTACGGTTCCAAGAAACATTATTTCTGGTATCTCGACCCGACCATGCGCGCGCTCGTCGATACGAATCAAGGCGGCTCGATTGGCGACCTGCGTCCGTATATCGGCAAGACGCAAATCTCCACTGGCTCCGATCAGAAGCAGTTGATGATCGGTTCGTATCCGTATGTCATCCAATCCATTTATCGTACGGGCGCAGAAAATCATTTTCTCGATGGCGCACGCACCACACTGATGGTCACGCACAATGGCGAAACGCTGGATTTATATAAATGCCAGACGCGCGTCGCCAAAGTGGAACGGGACGAATCGGGGACACAGCTGACTCTGACTCCCGCGCATTTGACTTTTGCCGACGGGTTGGAAATTTCCATCGAAACGGAATACAACTTCACGGGTGGAACGATCCGCATTACCCGTCGCCTGCTGACTGTTTCTGATTCGTCCGCCACGCTGACAGCGCGTGAATATCTCAAAGGCTGTTACGGCGTCACCGAATATCCCGAAGACATGCGCGGCATCATGCTCGCGGTAGATGGCGACCAGCCCCAATCGCTGGAATATACCTATGGTCGCCGTGAACTGCGCAGCACCCACGCCAAAACCGTCTCGGCAGTCATCCCGCAAATTACAACTTCTGTGGCTCTCGAAGCCATCACCCCGGCCTTGAGTGGATACGTGCTCGAAGGCTTGTTGTTCTCGCCCTACTACACTCTGGCGCTCGATTATGAATTCTCGTCTGAAAAGGAAATTTCGACATGTCTGAAATTAAACTCCGCAAAGTAATGCGCTGTCCCGTCTGCTTCGCGCGCGAAAACGATGTGACGCTCGCAAAAAACGGCGACGAATATTACTGCGTCCACTGCTCCTATCACGGCACAGCCGAAGAGACCGCTGGTATGTATCTCGACTTGCGCAAAAAATATCGCTGGATTCAAAAGCGCGTAACGTTGGATGAGTTGCGTACGCTTTAGCCGTAAATTGGAGGTTCATAAACCTTTCACACGAGGATTTAACCAATGACCGTTCCACGCATTCAAGTTCATTCTGGTCACCGTTTCCTCGTCACCGAAAACGGCGAACCGTTTTTCTGGTTGGCTGATACCGCCTGGGAATTGTTCCACCGCCTAAACCGCACTGAAGCGGAACATTATCTCGAAGTTCGCCGCCAACAGGGTTTCAATGTTATTCAAGCGGTTATTCTCGCGGAGATGGATGGTTTACATACGCCCAATGCCAACGGTCATATCCCGCTGTTGGGCGATGACCCTACTCGCCCGAACGAATATTATTTCCGTTATGTGGATGAGATCATCCGTCTCGCCGCTGAGAAGGGACTCTATATCGGGTTGCTTCCCACCTGGGCGGATAAAGTCCGCAGCGGCATGTGGGGTCTTGGACCGGTGATTTTCAACGTGGAAAACGCCCGCGCCTATGGCAGATTTCTAGGTCAGCGTTACCGCAACGACACCAATATTTTGTGGTTTCTCGGCGGCGACCGACCTGCCGATGGATACGAAAATCTTTGGGCGGCGATGGCGCAAGGGATTACCGAAGGCTTGGGCTATAAACCATTTTTTACCTATCATCCCAATGGTGGGGCGAGTTCGTCCACGTTTTTACACACTGCCGAGTGGCTGGATATGAACATGATCCAGTCCGGTCACGTTCTGCTGGATACGCCCAACTGGGAGATGATCCGCGCTGACTATGAGCGCAAAACCACCAAGCCGACTCTGGATGGTGAGCCGAATTATGAAGGGCATCCCGTTGACCCCTTCCTGCGCAAGTGGCAGGTGGGTTTTGGACGCTTCACCGATTACGATGTTCGCAAACAAGCCTATCGCTCTGTCTTCGCTGGAGCCTGCGGCCACACCTATGGGCATCACTCCATCTGGCAGTTTTGGACTCATCAACATGAGCCGGTCAACTTCCCCATGCCCACCTGGGATGAAGCCATGCTTGCAACCGGCGCAGCGCAATTGATTCATCTCAAAAATTTAATGTTAGCGCGTCCCTATCTGACGCGTATCCCCGCGCCCGATATGTTACCTGGCTTGCCGAAAATCCCGCCATTTGATAACAGCCAACACTATGAACCGTTGCGCGCCGCGCATCCCGTCGCTACACGCGATGTAGATGGGATATATGCTTTGATTTATTTTCCATTGGCTGAACAAACTTTGCAGATAGATCTGAATCCGCTCAAGGGGCAGGTCAAAGCTCAATGGTTTGATCCCAGACTTGGGCGTTGGCATGAAGCGGGTTTACATCCAAATGAAATTGTGACCTTCACCTCCCCCATCGCCGGACCCGATTGGGTACTGGCGCTGGATCAACTTAAATAAAAGGCAGTGGTTGGTAATTGAAGCACGCTCTGCAGAGCGTGTTTTTGTTTGGAATTGCACCGACGGCGGAAATCTGGAATCTATTCAGCCAAAAAAGGTGAATCCATTATTATGCCCGACACTTCTCGCAGTCTGAATTACCCACTTGATCCAGCCTATTGCTCACGCTGTTAGCATCAGCAAGCGGTATTTGAGTGAAATCTTCAAGCAGGACGTGGACATTTCTCCGTGGGATGTGCTCAACCGTTTCTGTATTCAACGCGCCAGAAAAATGCTAAAAAATAGCGACGCAAGCATCACGGAGATCGCCATCCAGTTGGATTTCAATGACCTATCCTATTTTGGCCGCGTTTTTCATAAACAAACGGGAAAATCTCCAAAAAACTTCCGGGAACAATAATCAACTTCCAATTCTCCGAGAGAGCCGCCTTTTTGTCCGAGATAGACGGCTCTTCTTGTGTTAAATTATTGATACGTGATGAATAAACAATTTTTATCGCTCATCTCCATAAAAACATCTAAACTCCCCCTTTCTTAGATGGGGTGGTTATTTCAAAACGTGGAACATAACATCCATCATCAGCCATCAAACCAAAAAGAGACGATATGACCGTTTTTACTTCCTACGAACAGCTATTTACTTATTACGGGACACCTTTGCTGACAGAATTGGAAAACAACATAAGTGTTGTAACCGATCCTGAAGGTGTGGGATTCTTTCTAAAATTAAGTGCCGAACAACCTTCTGCGCGGCAGGTTTTTCGGTTGGGGCACTTGGTAAATGAGCGTCGCCTTTTATGTCATTATCGCACTAAGCCGTATTGGATGATCCCTGCTGTGGTTGCATGTAGCGCCAACGTGCCAGTTGAGACTCAATTTTTGCTGGCCGAGCTTTCCTCCGGCCAGTATATTGTGATAGTTCCGCTCCTGGATGGCGCCTTTCGGATGTCTTTACAAGGTTCTGGCGAGCATGGTCTGGAAGTCGTTGCCGAATCAGGGGACCCGGCAATTACTACCTGTGAAGTGGAGGGGGTGTTCGTTGCTGCGGGCGAGGCGCCTTTTAGCTTGATAGAGCAGGCTGCGCGGAGTGTTTCGGCCCGGCTGCAAACCGGTCGCTTGCGCCGCGAAAAAGCACTGCCAGCATTTATTGATCAGTTCGGTTGGTGTACTTGGGATGCATTTTATGACGAAGTTTCGCACGAAAAAATTCGTGATGGACTGGAAAGTTTCGCGTCAGGTGGGATTCATCCGCCGTTATTCATTTTGGATTCTGGCTGGCAATCTCTGGACCGCAGTCCAAGCAACAGCCTTCGCCTGGTCTCATTTCTGGCAAATGAGAAATTCCCCGGCGGGCTGGCAGCCACAGTTCAAATGGCTAAAAATGATTTTGGCGTGCAAACTTTTCTTGTCTGGCATGCCGTTGCGGGTTCCACCGGCGGGGTCAATGGTGAACGCTTACCCGCGTATGGAGTTCGCGAGATTGCCTGGCAATATTCGCCGGGGGTGTTGCAAGCCAATCCGGGCATCAATGAAGTGCTGGGTGGAGAAGCAGGGGTGATTCATCCCGATTTGATTTATAAATTTTATAACGATTATCATAGTGAACTGCGAATGGCAGGAGTGGATGGGGTTAAGATAGATTTCCAAACCACCCTTGAGGCCCTTGGCGCAACCCTGGGGGGACGCGTGGAACTGATGCACCGTTACCACGAAGCGTTGGAAGGTTCAGCGCACACGCATTTCAAGGGGAATCTCATCAATTGTATGTCTTGCTCAAACGATATGCTTTACAGCGCCTTGAATTCGAACCTGACACGCACATCTGACGATTTTTTCCCTGCCAACCCTGACAGTCATGGTTTGCATCTGTATGCTAATGTCCATGTGGGTCTGTGGTTCGGTGAGTTTATTCACCCGGATTGGGACATGTTCCAATCCGCTCACGAGTTTGGCGCCTTTCATGCTGCCGGCCGTGCCATCAGCGGCGGGCCAGTTTATGTTTCTGATCCACCGGATGCGCACAATTTCTCTCTGTTGCAGAAATTGGTCTTGCCAACTGGACATATTTTGCGCGCTCAACTGCCCGGACGGCCAACCCTTGACTGCCTTTTCAATGACCCCGTACACGATAATGCCCCACTTAAGATTTTCAACCACAATCCTGTAACCGGCGTTGTGGGCGCGTTCAACTGTCATACGGGGGACAAAGGACCCACGTTGGAGGCTGTATCCATCTGCCCAGCCGATGTCATTGGGCTGAAAGGGGAACGCTTTGCGGTCTATGCCCACAACCTGGAAGAAGCGCGGGTGCTGGCAAGGGAAGAATCATGGACAATTTTTCTGGCTCCGATGAGCTTCGAACTTTTCACAATCAGTCCTATCGAGCGCGGCGTGGCCCCGCTTGGGTTGGTGGAGATGTTCAACAGCGGCGGCGCTGTGATTAAAGCAGGTTTCAATCAGCATTGTGAATACGAGATGTTGATGCACAATGGCGGAAAAATCGCTGTGTGGTGCGCCGATGTTCCCCGGCAAGTCTGGCTGAATGAAAAACCAGCCGCCCATGAGTTTCTAGCCGGGAGAAATTTACTATATATCTACCCTGATCAGGCCGCTTCTACGGTCCATGTGAGGATTACCCTCGCGTTCAGGGAAAAAATGCCAAATCCATAAAACAGGAGAGTAGTATGAGAAAAATTCGTATTCTGGCAATTCTGATTTGCATATCTAGTGTGCTGGCAGCTTGCGCGACACAAGCAACGGTGATCCCCACGAATAATGAGAAGCCGGCCAGCGCCGAAACACCAGTTGGGAATTCTTTTCCTAACAGCCGGAATCCAATTTACTGGCCTTTTGCGCCAGACAGCATCTGGAACATGCCGATTCACGAAGATGCGAAATACGTGGATGCTCAGATCGGCATGCCGATGGAGGCCGGTCTGACCATTGATCCGGAGATATTGATCCTTCAACCGAATGCACCGCTCAAGCCTCTGGTGGAAAATAATGCCGGCTGGGATGGGAATCCGCGTTGCACCTCATTGACTGGCAATATTCTTTTACCCGCAGTGCCTGTCCCGAACGACTTTGCTACTTATCCGGAGGAGGCAGGCAGCACCCCGAACAATTCCAGCGCCATCCTGATGCCGGATGGCGTCACGCTCTACCAAACGCAGCCACTGCATGTCTGCAGTGCTGGCGGCGTTGTCACCAGCCAATATTTATGGGAGCCCCAAAATATCCGCACAGACGCTGGTATAGAAGGTTCCCATGGCGGCAGTGGCATGACTGCCTTCGGCGGAAGTATACGTGTAGGCGAGTTGGTACCCGGTTCGGTCATTCATCACGCTATCAAGATGAATTTTTTCGCGAAACGGAATTACTTCTTTGGCACGGATGACACGCCTGGCTATCGCTGGCCCGCGCCGCGTGCAGATGGGTATGCCAGCGCCGAAACCTATGGCGGGAATATCCCAGCGTTTGAAATTGGCGCATTGCTGGCACTCAAGCCCGATTTTGATGTTATCAGCCTGCAAACAGAGCCAGCCAGGATCATAGCCCGTGCTGCCCAGGATTATGGTATTTACGCGGTGGACGATACCGCATGGGACGTTTTTGCTCTTCTGGTTGAAGAAGGTGCGCAGGGCAGCGTGACTGACCAGTTCCGGAAAGTGTATGGCTACGATATCGAAGGCCCAGCATTGAATTGTACGGATATGTCAGATGCCTGCAAATGGTCCCAGGACATGTGGACTATTCTCAAAAACTTGAATGTGGTCGATAACAACTCTGCC
>JBBSCM010000221.1:0-6893 GCA_038250295.1 Anaerolineales bacterium
AGGATCTCCTGTCAAAGTGTCTTTCGCGAAACAACTTTATCAGATTTCCTCTGCCGATTCTCATCCCTTTCTTAAAACTGTCGGGGGACTAGAAAAGTTTTCAATTAACAGGTGGTCTCGATACGCCCTCACTTCCGTTCGGGCTACTCGACCACCAGAGTGGTATATCATTCCACTTCGATTGCCATCGCCACGGCTTCACCGCCGCCCAAACATAACGAAGCAATGCCTCGTTTCAAGCCGCGGTCCTTCAAGGCATAGATCAATGTTGTCAACACGCGAGCGCCGCTTGCGCCGAGTGGGTGACCGAGGGCAATGGCGCCGCCGTTCACGTTGACCTTGTCCCAGTCCCAGCCTTGGTCGGCGAGGGCGTAACCGTCCGCTAAAACTTGGGCGGCGAAGGCTTCGTTGATTTCGATGAGATCAACGTCACTGAGTTTCCAATCAATTTTCTTTAATAACTTGGGAATTGCATAAGCAGGTGCGGCAAACAAATACTTCGGCTCTACCGCAGCCTGCGCGTAGCCAATAATGTGAGCCAATGGCTTGAGATTATTTTTTTCTGCATAGGCATGAGATGAAATCACAACCGCAGCCGCGCCATCATTCATCGACGATGCATTGCCTGCGGTTACTTTTCCATTTTCCTTGAATGCAGGCTTTAGCTTTGCCAGTGATTCAAGTGACGCATCTATGCGCGGCCCCTCGTCTTTGTCGAAGATGGTCACTTCACCTTTTCGCCCGGGGATTTGGACAGGGACAATTTCCAGTTGGAACCGTCCCGATCCTTGAGCCTGGACAGCTTTTTCGTGAGAGCGAAGCGCGAATTCATCCATTGCCTCGCGGGTGACCTCATACTCGTCCGCGATAAATTCGGCAGCGTTGCCCATGCCCCAATTTTCAAACGGATCCCACAAACCGTCGTTGAGCAGGGAATCAGTTAGGGATTGATTGCCGAACTTCAACTCGCCCGAGCGCCCGCTGACGAGATATGGCGCGCGGCTCATCGACTCCATTCCGCCTGCTACAAATAAATCCGCATCGCCTGCGCGAATGGCTTGAGCAGACATCATCGCCGCCTTCAAGCCTGACCCGCAGACTTTGTTGACAGTTGTCGCGCTGACAGTGGCTGGCACGCCCGCAAAAATTGCAGCCTGACGCGCAGGAGCCTGTCCTTCGCCTGCCTGCACCACGTTGCCCATTAACACTTCTTCAATATCCTTCGGGTCAACGCCTGCGCGTTCCACCGCGGCCTTGACTGCCACCGCGCCAAGTTTTACGGCAGGGACATTGCTCAACGCGCCTTGAAATTTTCCAACGGCTGTGCGTGCCGCACTTAAGATGACAGCTTCATTTTCTTTGCTCATCGTCACTCCTGTGGTTATGGATCAATTATAAGGCCTGGAAGGTGAAGTGGAACGCAGACTTCAGTCTGCAATTTTCAAGCGGACTGAAGTCCGCATTCCAAATTTGGTAAAATTTGGCTCATGAATGAAACTCAATCTCTATACGAACTCATGGGCGGTGAGACTGGCATCCGCACGTTCGTCGATCGTTTTTACGATTTGATAGATTCTGCCCCTGAAGCAAAAGATATCCGCGCAATACACCCCAAAAGTTTGAAGCAATCTCGCGAAAAGTTTTTTATGTTCCTTTCAGGCTGGTCAGGCGGACCGCAGCTTTATATCGAAAAACGCGGCCATCCACGTTTACGAATGAGGCATCAGCCTTTTTCCATTGGCAAGTTGGAAAGAGATCAGTGGTTGTGGTGTATGAACAAGGCATTGGATGAAAGCGGATTTGATTCGGAAGTAGTAAAACATCTCAAAGTCCATTTTGCCGGGGCGGCGGATTTCTTGAGGAATAAGGCTGAAAAATAAATTGTTAGCTGATATCCTGAATTAAGTTTGCTTATTAGCTCTAATTATTTCTCTGGATTTGCAGGCATAATAATCTTTGTGAATGAGATTAGCATTTTATTATCGAAGTGCGTGAAGAATCCATCTTTTTGGCGATATTCTCTTGCATATTAAAAGGAGTAATTTGCGTGAAGAAGGATGTATATTACATAATTTTTATACTCATCATTGCAACTATTGCTTTGGTCTATAACCTATATCAATTATGGTTTAGGCCTGAAAGTATATAAGAAACCTCGTAAATAATATAAGCAATTGATGGCCCTTTGCAGACTTCTACCGTAAATGGTTTGCATCGAAAACATACTTATGGCTTTTTAGGATTATTTACACCTTGTGGTTATTAATAGTAATAATAATTTTATGTCTCATGATACTTGGGGTTATGGGGCTGTTTCATTGACCCCTTCTATTAATTGAGAGGATCTAAAAAATTTGAAGGGATTTCATTTTCCAATATTCTTCAACGCCTCACGCCGACTTAACGGATGCAATTCTTCTGTGGCCTTCACGAATTTCCTGACAGGTTTTGGATCAGTCCATGCGTATTGACGTAATGCCCAGCCAATTGCTTTATTGATGAAGAATTCATCCGTGCCAAGATTTTCGTGGATGATCTCACACAGCAGATCGAAGTCCGTTTCTTTTTTGTAGCCGAGTTGAAATAACAACGTTGTGCGGCGCAGCCAGAAATTGTCTGACTTGCGCCACTTTTTCAAATATTTTTCGCGTACTTTGGGGAAACGTCTGAAATGATTCCCGACTGTGTGGCCCGCAATTGTATCCACTGTATCCCACCACGATTTGGTGATGAGCAGATATTCAATAGTTGTTATGAATTCTGGTTCCAGTTTGTTTTCAAGTCTTCCCAGGAAACCTGTCGCCGTGTATTGGAATTCGCGCTGTGGGAGTGACCATAACTCACGCGAGATCGGGTCGAGTTGATCGAGCGGTGGGAGTCCATTTTGTTGAATGAAGATTTTGAGCAAGTCGGAAAGTTGGGGTGATTTGATTCCCAGGTACTCGAATTGGTCACGCATATATTTCTTCATCGGCCCCGCTTGCGCAGGATTTGCATTTTGTTCGAAGAGGGTTTTTAGGGAAAGAGTGTAGGGAAGCATAAATTCTCCTTTGCCGGAGTGCGCCGCATATTATCCCCTTGTGGGACCTGACGGTTGAGATTTGTCTGCTTAATAAGAGAATCTTGTCGGGCAGAATTCTCTTATTAACTCACCTTACGCGATTCGGTTTCATCCTACATAGGTACCGCGACATTTATGTCGCCTTTCACTCAAGAGCGTATCTTCTCAAAAAAACGGGGCAGACCCAAAATGCCTACGCCAAATAGGGAAATAAAGGCAAAAACACGGGCTTTCTTCCCATATTTGGCGGATCAAAAAAACGTTTACCCCGGATTATTGAGAAGATACTCAAGAGCGACATAAATGTCGCGGTACAGTATATATGAGCAGGCAAAACTGCGTAAGGTGAGTTATTAAATCAGGTGCGACGCACCCTCGGGCAATATTTACTTCGCGCCTTCAGGCGGATAATATCTAAAACTCCAAGCGCCATTGCCTTTGTCAGCTAGAACAGAATAAGGCGTTGCGACAAATATCCATGTGCTGCCTGGTTTAAGCGCCGCCGGGCTGCCATCTACGTTTACAAATTTTATCGGTCTGGGGAGCCCGGTTTTCTTTTCAAACTCGTCAGCTTTCATGTTCCAGCGGATATCATATTTCTTGCCATCGCGAAATAGGACGGCAGAGCCGAACTCACCCAACTCTAAATGAATATCCAAATTGGTGGGAGTGATCACATCATGCTCCGCATTGATGATGATGAGATTCTCAAAATGTAATTGGCGGCCTGTTAATCTATCAACCTCTGGATGTAATTGACCAGCGGTTTCTATTTCAGCGTTATCCACGAATCTTAACCATGAGCCGTACAGTGGATCATATGTCCAGCCTGATTGATTGAGCAACGCTACATATATATTAAGTTGATTTGCTGGCAACCCGCCGACAGGTATATTTTCTGTAAATAAGTTGCCGGTGTAATTGAAGTTATTGGGTGTGTGTTTTTTATTATCTTCCGCGATGGCTTTGAATCGGTCAAGCTGTAACATCGAGCCGCCGCCTTGAAAGTTGTGCGTCACAAATGAACAATGCGGAATTTCAGATAATACTTCTTCCGAAGCAAAGGCGTAGATCAAACAGGAACTGCGGAAGAAGGCTGCGATATCCGCATAGATCAAACGGCCCGACCGAACAGGTCCGATCTCTGCCTTGGGCAATTGAGTGGATTCATTTCCGGGCGGAGCAATTCCCTCGGACGGAATCAAGCCTGCGTCCAGATAAAGAACCGCTGGATTTACTTCCGCATCTGCCTTACCTGATAATGGGTCGGCGTCACTATCAGCATTTTCATCCCCGACATTTTTACTAGTGAATTGCAACCATTCAGGCAACTTAAATTCAACAGTATATTTCGCGCGGTGGACATTGAATCCATAATACCCATTTGTATCCGTGGTTGTGGACTCAACGAATTGCCCCGCCGCATCATAAAGATTCACGCAAATGCCGCCGACGCCAGATTCATAAGGTTCATGGCGCCCATTTTTATTTTCATCAAGCCAGGCTTGATTGCCAAGAATATTTGACGATTGCGTGAAGACACCTTTGCGAATTTCACAATTACCTGTGATGGGAATCTCAGGCTCAGGAAAAACACCGTGAAAGACAGACAGAAAGCGCGTGGCGCCCTCAGTGATATAAAATTCAAAGACCCATGGCGCAAAAGATAATCCCGCCTGCGGGCGCGCCGCCGGTGGAAAATGCGACACAGAAATTAACATCGCGGGGTAAGTCAGTAAATTTGAATCTTCCACTGGCAACCCCGAAAGTGGATTGTAGCCCACAGGAAAATCTTCCTGCTCTGGGCCAGACGGTGCGGGTGTTGACAATGATTGCGGTGTGGGAGTTAACGTGGGTGGAAGAGTCTGTGTGGCTGTGACTGTAGAAACAGCCTCGGTTGCTGGTTGAGTGGTTGAGTCTATATTTTTTCCACAGGCTGTGACGATGACAAGAAATATTGCAATACTCATTGTGAGTATTGCCTTTGTGTTTTGTTTGTAGATCATGAAGTTTCCAGTGTTGGTTTCGATAATGCTCGATCGCTAATATTATCTTGAATCAAACATCTCTTTTACGCGCTTGTAGGTATCTTCCAGGGCCTCAGGCAATACACGAGTTTCCCCAACTGAAGACATAAAATTCGTATCCCCGGCCCAGCGCGGCACAATATGGATGTGGACATGTCCCAACACGCCCGCACCAGCAGCTTCGCCGATGTTGGCACCCACATTGAACGATTCTGTTTTATATATTTTTCGTAGAATAGTGGTGGAACGGGATGTAAGCTCCATCATCTCGGCACGGGTTTCCGCATTCAACTCTTCCAAATTGGGTTTGTGCTCAAATGGAATGACCATCAAATGTCCGCTGGTGTAGGGGTAGCGGTTGAGGATCACATACGCGTTTTGTCCACGGAAGGCGATGAGATTTTCGGCGCTGTCCGCGTTGGCTTGTGCCTTGCAAAATACACAGCCATCTTCTTTTTCGTGGTTTTCAATGTATGTCATACGCCAGGGTGACCAAAGTTGTTTCATGGGATGGGATGATTGTAGCAGAAAATTTATGAAGAATGCGTAAACGGCAAGCAACCTTAATGTATGACTGGTGTTTATGGTTGTATTAAGAAAAATTAACTATATTAAATCATCGAGGAGAGAAAGCCATGTCTAAAAAAGTGATTGTCCTGGGGGGCGGAGTCGCGGGAATGAGCGCAGCCCATGAATTGGCGGAGCGCGGTTTTCAAGTGACTGTGTACGAGAAGAAGAAAATTCCCGGTGGGAAAGCGCGGAGTGTGCCTGTTCCAAAATCCGCCATTGGCAATAGAACAGATCTGCCCGGTGAGCATGGATTCCGCTTCTTTCCCAGTTTTTACCGGCACGTCACAGACACCATGAAGCGCATCCCATTTGAAAATAACCCCCAAGGCGTTTTTAATAACCTGACGAATACCACGCGCATCGAGATCACACAGTTTAATAAAAAAGCCGTCTTGATGCTTGCGCAGTTCCCGCGTTCATTTGAAGAGTTGATGATCATGCTGAAAAGCGCCATTGACCTTGAAGTTTATGTTGGTTTGAAAGCAAGTGATATCGAATTTTTTGGCAGCAAAATATGGGAGTATCTTACAACCTGTCAGGATCGCCGCATGGACGACCTTGAAAAGATCGGCTGGTGGGCGTTTATTGATGCGGATGCACATTCCCCCGCGTATCAAAAGTTTTTAGCTGAAGGCCTTACAAGATCTTTGGTGGCGGCGAATGCGCATGTAGCGAATGCAAAAGTGGAAGGAGATGTGGGAGTTCAGTTATTCATGGGGCTTGCCGAACCCGGGGTGAGCGCAGATCGTGTACTGAATGGTCCGACCAACGATGTGTGGATCTATCCATGGCTGAAGTATTTACAAAGCAAGGGTGTCAATTATCAACTTGAGACACATATCGATACCATTCATTGTGACGGCAAGCAGATCACAGGCGTAACCCTGCTAAAAGGCGCCGCCAAGATCGAGGATACAGCCGATTATTATGTGTTGGCGGTGCCGGTGGAACAAGCCGCACGCCTGCTTACAGAAAAGAAGCATGCCAATATATTGAAGGCTGATTCTACATTACAAGGCGTAGTGGAACTCGGCAGTCATGTGGCGTGGATGAACGGGATACAATTTTATTTGAAGGAAGATGTGCCTATGATCCACGGACACGTCATTCATATTGATACGCCTTGGGCGCTCACTACCATTTCACAAGCGCAGTTCTGGAAGGGCTTTAAATGGGACAGCGTTGGGAATGGTCAGGTGAATGGTGTTCTTTCGGTGGATATATCTGAATGGGGC
>JBBSCM010000222.1:0-6883 GCA_038250295.1 Anaerolineales bacterium
GCCAGCATCAGCATTACAATCATAAAGATTGCAGCTATCCGATACAACAAAGAGTTTTTACTAGCTTTTGTATTCATTTCTCATTCTCCTTAAGATTAATTAGAAAAATCTGGGGGATTAGCTCCCTGCCAGTGAAGTACAAATTGTCATTCTGGAAGAAGGATTCCTGTTGTTACCTTCAACACAAAAGATGCCTTGCGCAAGTTGCTTAGATTCATATCGTTATCTTGAAAATCATCGTACGTCTCATAGTCGCCGCGCCAGATCTTCAGCGCAGTTGGCTCACTGCATCCGCGCTTGCGCATCTCGCCGATAAACTCGTCACAAGACATTTCGATTTTTTCCGCCAATTCCTGAACTCTGCTTTTCATCGTACGCATCTCCTTTTTTTATGATCTTGTATTTATTATTCAATTTAAATAATAGATTCTATACAGATTTCTAAATTGATTTATTTTTTTACTTAAAAAATATTACTTTAAGAACTACCACCAAAATGATTGTTTTCCAACTCTCCTCTTCTGCAGCGATCTGAACGTTGTGGGCAGGTTGTTTTTAAGCTATCTTAAAATTAATTTTTTAGATTAATTTCCTGATTATAAATTTGAAATATGTTTCAGTTTCTAAATCCATTTATATTTCTATATAAAAAAATATACTTACACTTCTGAAAGGCCTTGCAAATCTGCAAAGATTAAGGAAATTATAATGTTCTTTGCAAAAATGTCAATAGTTGAAAATGGACAATTTTATCGATTTTTGGCAAAAATCCGCCAAATTTCAAGAAATTATCTCCCCAAGCGAAAAAAACAAGGCGTAGGCCGGATCGATAAAATACAATCCGTTTCTGGGCTACACCTCAAATTTCATTTCGGAAGCAACGTTCCGGTTACAACTCTCAACACGAAAGCAGCCTTGCGTAAATTGCTCAAGTACATATCGTTATCATTGAAATCATCAAATTTCTCGTAGTCGCCGCGCCAGATTTTTATGGCAGTAGGTTCGCTGCAGCCCCGCTTGCGCATCTCGCCAATGAACTCATCATAAGACATGCCAATCTTTTCAGCCAATTCCTGGATTCTGCTAGCCATTATTGTTTCTCCTTAAATGATCAAAGTAATCGCTCACAAATTCATCTATTAAAATAATTTTTTCAATTTAGAAACCAAGCCGGGATGCCAACTTCCAAATCTACATATATTTAAGATTAAAAAAAATATATCTAATCTTGTAATGCCTTGCATATTTGCAAGGTTATTAAAACCATTATAATGAGGTTTATCCAAAAGTCAATAGTTGCTGATTTTTATTTTTATATTTTTCTAACACTGCCCTGAATGAAAGTTCGGGAACTTGATCTGCACAAATAACGCAGTTTTTAGAATGTGGAGAGAAGATTAGAGATAAAATAGGTTCCATGCAGTCGCTAACGGATAAATTGAAATCACTCGGCGTTAAAGTCGGGACCTCGCACCTGCCCCCGCCTGAGCCTGCCAGCCATGCGATCGACTCTGTCGTGGCTGGGACATTTCGCGCCACGCCTCGCGGTGAGGCATTTGTTACCGAACAAACCTTTGGAGAGGACTACCTGCACGGAAAAGTCTCTCCTGTTTCGAGTTTCCCTCTTTCATTGATATCTCAGTGGGCAAACGATCCACGGATCTCGGAGCTCCCGATCTCCAAGTTCGCCTTCCTCGATACTGAAACATCCGGCATGGCGGGCGGCACAGGCACGTATGCTTTTCTCGTCGGCGCGGCGCGGTTTACAGATGGAAAATTCGTGTTACAACAATTTTTCCTGCGCGATCCTTCAGAAGAGCCTGCCATGCTTGAGGCGTTGATCCAATTCCTGGCGCCGTGTGAAGCGTTGATCACATTTAACGGCAAAGCCTTCGACGCTCCTTTGCTTACGACTCGTTATTCGCTGCATCGAATCCCCGTGCCATTCAAAAATTACGCGCATCTGGACCTGCTGCCTCTTGCACGGCGATTATGGCGGGATAGACTCCCCTCACGCGCATTAAAATATCTTGAGGAGCATATATTAGGTTTTACGCGAACATCGGATGAGGTGCCGGGTTACGAAATTCCCTGGTTATATTTTGATTATTTACGCACCGGTGACGCGCGTCCATTGGGCGGCGTGTTTTATCATAACGCAATGGACGTGGTGGCAATGGCGGCATTGCTTGCCCATGTCAGCGAATTAATTACTGACCCGTATAACGGCCGCGTGGAACATGGATTGGATTTCATTGCGCTCGGCAAACTATATGAAGACCTCAACCATTGGGATGAAGCCGCCCGCCTGTTCGAGCGTGGACTCGAACTTGGGTTGGAAGAAGCAGATTTCGGCGTGGCAGTGAAGCGGTTATCCATCCTGCAAAAAAAACGCGGGGATGTCGATCAGGCCCTTCGGTTGTGGGAACAGGCTGCGGGCAAGGGTCATATCTATGCCCATATTGAATTGGCAAAATACTATGAACATAAACTGCGCGATATAAAGGCTTCGATCAAATGGGCGAATTCTGCGCGTAAAGAAGCCGAACAGGCCAATCTTCCCGTTTATATACGCAAACACTGGCTTGATGAAATAGATCATCGGCTCACGCGTCTGGAACGCAAAGCAGGTTTATAATTGGGCATCGCCTAGCAGAAGGAGAACACGTATGGAAATCAAAGTTTCGCAAGAGCAGGGACGCGTTACGATTGCGGTTATACAGCCTTTCGGTCATTTGGACGGCCAAACCTATCAGGATCTGATCGCAAAAGCGCGCGAAGCATATGAGAACGGCGCACAACATATATTGCTGGACCTTAGCGAATTAACCTATATTTCCAGCGCTGGGCTGGTTTCTTTGCATACGATTGCCTTAATGACGCGCGGTGAAAGTTTACCCGACCCCGAGCAGGGATGGTCTGCGCTTAAATCAATGGACCGCAGCCGTGACGGCGGAGTGCAAAAAAACCTCAAGCTGCTCAACCCGCGGCCCGAGATCACCAGTGTTTTGGATATGGTTGGCTTCTCGGCGTTTTTTGAAGTATTTACAGATAAACAAAAAGCCATTGATTCATTTTAGTTGAAGTTTTTTACAGCGATGCAGTTCGTCACTGCATCGCTGTTGATTCATAATTCCAAATAACTTTATTTGAAATGACCAACATCTTAGAGGCAACATGAAAAAAAACCTTGGTAATCTTACAATGATTGGCCTTGTCGTTGTGAACGTTATTATTTGGATCCTTTTTCCGCCCATCCAGGAACCCACTCATAATTATCCACGCGCCTACGCGGGGGAAGTACTTGGCTCAACAATGATCATGTTGATGTCTTTCTCGCTCTTCATCTCCACACGGCCAAAATGGGCCGAACAATTCTTTGGCGGGTTGGACAAGATGTATATGACCCATCGACGAACATCCACAAGCGCGTTTCTGTTAATGTTCGTTCACGTATTGACCGTTCCTATTACGATTATAAATTTACGCATCGGAAACTACCTTGGGATCATCGCCTTTTTGGGCATCATCGCAATCGTTTTGCCAACTCTCGCGCCGCGCATTCCATTTTTGAATAAGTTAACAGGGCCTGATTATGAAAATTGGAAGAAACTGCATCGCTACATTGGCATCTTTTTCTTTCTTGGCTACCTGCATTCGATTTCAGTGAATGCTCCGAGCGCAAAAGTTGCGATCAACTGGACACAGATATTCGTCTTTCTCGGCATAGGCTCCTATCTTTACACTGAGGTCTTCGGAAGATTCTTTAAGAAATTTGTGCCCTACACTGTGGAAGCCGTGAACCACCCGAATAATTCAACCACTGAGGTGGTCTTGCGCGCAAAGAAAAGCCCGATCAAAGAACAACGCGCCGGACAATTTTTGTTCGTACGATTTCCAAAAGAAAAACTGCTTAACGAATCTCATCCTTTCACGATCTCCAGCGCTCCTAAAGAGGATGTTTTGCGCCTTACGATTAAGGCCAGTGGTAATTTCACACGCGATCTTTTTGCCCATCTACAAGCAGGCGCGGATGCAGTCATTGAAGGTGCATATGGCATGTTCGATTACAAGACCGGCGGAGAGAAACAGATCTGGGTTGCCGGCGGAATCGGCGTGACACCTTTTCTCTCGTTCCTCCGTGACCTGGAAACTGATTTGCGCCACGAGGTGGATTTTTACTACACGGTTCGGCATCAGGAAGAATCCGTATTTGTGGATGAAATTGAAGATATTATTAAAAAACATCCGCGCTTGAAGCCTTACATTCGTTTTTCGGCCGTGCATGGTTCACTGACCATTGAAGATATTGTTAAGAACGCGGGAGAAAATATCCGCGAACACCATGTTTACATGTGCGGGCCGCTCCCGATGGTTCAGGCCTTTGAAAAGAAATTCCAGGAAGCGGGCGTCAGAGCAGACAATATCCATTATGAGGAATTCAACTTCAGGTAAAATGGCATTACCTTTACCATCTGGGAGAACCTATGCATATCTCTTTTTCAAAACAACAAGGCCGCGTACCAGTGACGGTCATGCAACTAACAGGCGAGTTGGATGCGTCCAATTACACAGACGTCATTAACAAAGCGCAGGAATCGTACGATGAGGGTGTGCGCGATCTATTGATCGACTTGGGCAAAGTTCCGTACGTGAGCAGTGCGGGACTGATGTCCTTGCACACGGTTGTCCTGATCTTCTCTGGTCAATCCATGCTATCGAAAGAAACTGGCCGCCCTTCATTTCGTGCCATTAACCCACAACGCGACGGCGTTGGACTCCAACATGTGAAATTGCTCAACCCACAACCAACTGTTGAGCAAGTACTGGATGTGGTGGGACTAAAGCAGTCTTTTGATATTCATACTGACCTTGAAACCGCAGTTCAATCATTTTAAGGTGGAAGTATGAGATATAGGCCTCGTAATACAAGTAAAAACTTCAGCACACGCAAACCGCTTTTTCCATTTCTGCGCAAGCCTGCGGGTCAATTGGCTGTTGTTCTGCTTGTGGCATTCATTATCTATTTGATCGCAGCAGCTGGAGGACAAAGTGAAAACCGCTCTGCGCATGAAGTCAGCGTGGATGATGCTTATCAATTGGTTCAAACTGGCACTTTTGTCTTGGATGTGAGCTGGCCCGCAGAATGGGATGAGTATCATATGCCCAACACCACCCTGATCCCACTTGATCAATTATATAATCGCGTTAATGAATTGCCAAAAGACAGGGAGATTTTGGTGGTGAGCCATTCCGCCGTAAGCAGCCAGCAGGCGCGTGATTTCTTGCGATCCGCCGGGATAAACGCGGTCAGCATGGCGGGGGGTTTAAGTGAATGGTATGCGAAGGGCTATCCAATCGAAGGCGCGCCGCCACAATAATGATCTAAAGCAATAAATAACTTATAATCGCAACTAAGTAGGTCGTCGAAAGAGTTTAGAAAAAAAGCCGCCGTCATTGCGAGCAGGATGGTCTTCCGACGAAGCAATCCCCCTCAAAATCTGAGATTGCTTCGCTGCAAAAAACGCAGCTCGCAATGACGGAATTATAATTACTTATGAATGACTACTTATATACAAAGGAGCATATTATGTGCATGTTCTGTGCAAGCATCCCCGCGGCTGCGGCTGTGGGCGCAAAAGTTAATGCAAACCAACTCAGCCTGCCTGAGGAAAAACGCAAACCAATCGGCAAATTTACCGGAATAATTACCGGCCTGCTTTTGATCGCATCTATTATGTATCATACCCTGCGCTGGCAGGATCAATAAGCAAAAATAGCATTTTGCGAACCACAGGAGCGGTGTGATGCGGCCAAGGCTTCATCGTGCCGCTTTTAATTCCATGAAAATAAGATTATTTATTTTTCCATTTCTTGTTTGCTCATTCTTTTTTGCAGGCACATCTAGTGCGCGTGCGCACCCTGCAGATATGTATGCCCAAACTTTAAATACCTCGATATCACCATCAGGCCTGCAGATCGTTTGGGATGTCAAACCGGGCCCCATGCTCAGCGGTTTTTTATGGTACCAAGCGGATGCGGATCAGGATGGGACTCTCACTGAGCTTGAAGCGGAAAAGTGGGGAAGCGCTCGCGCGGCCCTGCTGACTGCCACGCTCGACGATAAGCCTTTGCCTCTGTCGACGGATTCCGTGAAAATGCCCGCAGACTTGCAAAGTTTTCAAGCAGGGCAGGAATTTATTACCTTCACTTTATCCGCCAAACTATCACAGACCGCCAACGTCCAACACCTATATTTGAACAACGAACTGGAACCACAAAAATCCATCAACTGGTTCTATATTTCTGCAATTGAGAACACTGCATTCCTGCTGCCCGCACAAAAGAATCAAACCATAACCATTGACATCGTTCAAGACCGCAATCTCATTACAGATCAAAGTACATTGCTCACTACATGGGATAGCGGCATTCCATCCCTGCCCGCCGGGCAGCAAAAAGATATAGTGACTGCAACATCTGAACAAGTGGTTCCTGCATTGGCTAAGAACTCGCCGCAGGAAATTTTACTTAACCTTGTTCGCACAGAAAATTTTTCCTTCTTGTTTTACATATTTGCACTCGGCATTTCGCTCGCGCTGGGCGCACTCCATGCGCTGACGCCGGGACATGGCAAGACAGTCGTTGCCGCGTATCTTGTCGGCTCGCGCGGCACAACATGGCACGCTATTGCGCTTGGCAGTATTGTCACGTTGACACATACCGGTTCAGTATTTCTCATTGGCCTTTTTACACTTGCGGCATCACAATACATACTGCCAACCAGCATTATTCCCGTGCTCGAAATTGTATCGGGTTTGATGATTATCGGTTTGGGACTATATTTATTCTGGCAAAGATTTCAGCAATGGCGCGGCCCAGC
>JBBSCM010000223.1:0-6874 GCA_038250295.1 Anaerolineales bacterium
CCCATCACAGCCACATCGTCCAGTTGACCGATCACGGGCAGCATGTCAGGCATCAGGTCGAACGGATTGAGGACATAGATGAGCGAAAAGACTATGGAAGCTATCGCTCCGTAGGGGATCTGGCGATATGTTCCCGACCAGTAATCCTTGACGATGGCGAGCAGCAGTTTTCCATCGTCTATAAAACGCGCCAGTGGACCTTTGGTGCTGAATTTCTTTTTGATCTCTTCAGACTTGTCCACTACTTTTTCAATCTCTTTTTCAGTAACCTTTTGAGCGCCTTCTTTTATTATTATCCCGCCGATCTTTGGTGGGACGAATTCTTCATCTGGTTTGTTCAACATACGGTCTTGCTCCTTTTCACTCTGCAATCAGGAAGAGAGTGGTGTGATTTCATTGTATCAAAAAAGATCGCTGACCGAGATCAATCATTTGCATGGGAACTATAATAGCTTGATGGAAGTCTAATCTGAAAAGGAGAACTTCATGCGAATCCGCCCCATATTCTTGTTTTTTATATTGCTCCTCACGGCTTGTCTGCAAACTCCTCAGCCAGTGGATAATGGAATTGAGGGAACTGTAACAATCGGCCCCATGTGCCCTGTGATGCAGGATAATGTCCCATGCCCAGACCAGCCTTATCAGGCTACGTTGACCGTTCTCTCAACAAGCGGGGAAGAGATCACACAATTCCAAACGGACGAACAAGGGCTCTTTAAAGTTGAACTGGCTTCGGGAGATTATGTATTACATCCCGAGTCTCCCAATGGATTACCCTCCGCAGCGGATATAGCATTTGCGGTGAAAGAACATCAATTTACACAATTGGAAATAAGTTACGATAGTGGAATTCGTTAATGTTCTTTCATTAGCTGCTGAATTTTTCGACGCTGTGCCGCCAGGATGCCGATCAGCACAAGGGTCAATATCGGCCAGATGATGACAAAGACCCAAACGTTGATCTCTTTATACGTAATGCCGAATATACCCGCCCAATATATCAAAACGTTCACACACCAGTCGAAAATCGAGTCCATCATTGTTGCCTCCATTAATTTGTTTTGTTGATGGATTCGATTTTATGGTGAATGGACTTTCAAAGTCTCTCTTTGTCTCTCAAGTTTGGATAACCCCTCGCAGCCCGTCCACAGTGACCTCATCCAGCTCAAGCACAATATCCGTGTAATTTTCGATCAAAGCCAGCATCGCCTCGCGCAGACCTTGTCCACAAGACGCATGAATATGGTAAACGCATGGAATTGCGGTTGACACTTGCTCAGTGAATCACATCTATGATAAAACCCCTTAAAGTGAGCATTGTTCAATTATTTATTTCGAAAGGATTCTAGCTTTTCAACAAGGGTTCAATCTGATTCCATAGATCAGGCTGTTCAAGAACTTCAGCAAACGCACTGACCCACTGGTTGATCCGTTTCCTATCCAAATTTGGATATTTCTCAGCGATGGTTCGAATATCTTCCAGATCCTTGGGACGATGGGCAACAGCCTTCATAATGATCAGGTCTTCGGGAGTTGGAAGACGCAACTGCAAATTCTCATCCACCTCGTGCAGCATGCTGCGCTCAACCATTTCCTCTTCAAAGGGCAATACTCCAAGAGAAATATCAATGCCTGTGTCTGTCAAAGTATGCGTCAAGAGCAAAACGCGGTTTTTTCGCGCAAACTGAATTGCGTTTTCAATACGCGGTTCAATCCCCTCTTCTTTTGCCATCTCCAAAAGATGGGGTAGATCTTCGCTGGAAAGCAGGAACATTGCATCCACGTCTTCAGTGAATCGCGCCCTGCCCAGAATACTGACGGCAGTCCCTCCAATAATAACGCCGCGGTCATTGAAGCGCGATAAAAGCCTTTGTAAGGCATCCAACGGTTCGTAGAGTGGTTCAAGATGATCAGGCTGATTCATATCCATAATGTTTTCGTAATTTTGCCCAACGATTAAAAATCTCCATTTCCCCGTCATCATCGCCACGGCGTATTCCAAGCCGTTTGGCTCGCCGTATAATGGAGTTGAGGTGCTTCCAATTTCTCTTTACGGTCAAGGCGCGCAATTCCTGCCGTTCGATTTCTTCAACGGCTTTCCAGCGTTCCTTGTAAAAGCGGATATCACCGACTTCCATAGTTATTGATTATAGCATGTTGAGACATCATTAATTTTCATCCCGTGCAGACTCTCTGAACTAAAGCGCACATCCATTGACTAAACCCCTCACAGCCCCTCCACAGTGACCTCATCCAGCTCAAGGACAATATCCATGTAATTCTCGATCAAAGCCAGCATCGCCTCACGCGGACCCGGCTTTCAGTCGTCACTGCTGTAAAAGGCATCCTCCATCTGATCGTTGATATAATTGCCCTATGAAAAAGCCGATTGAGGGCGAGCACTGGTATTTCGTAGATGAGACAGGCGACCCTGTTTTTTATGATGAACAGGGAAATATGATCGTAGGAACAGAAGGTTGTTCCCCAATTCTTGGAATTGGTTTTATTGAGACGGATCAACCCTCTGAAATTCGCCGTGTGATTGCTGAAATACACAACCAAATTGCAGGGGACAAGTATTTGCAATCCATTCCATCCATCGTAAAAACCAATCGCGCATTTCATGCGAAAGATGACGCGCCAGAAGTTCGCTATCTCGTATATCAAGCATTGGCAAAACTGAATTTTAAAGCTCAATTTGTTGTAGCGCGGAAAATCGAGCGGGTGTTTCGCAATTCATTCGATGCCAAAGAGACAAAGTTTTACGATCACCTTGTGAGTCAATTATTTACGAATGTTTTGCATCGCCATGCTCAAAACCATGTTTACTTTTCCCAACGTGGTTCTAAAACGAGACAGGCAAATCTCGAACAGGCGATTTTAAAGGGAACGGAAAAATTTGAGTCTCGCTGGGCCAGGAAAGTGGATACAAAAATAGCGGTAATTCCACAAACCCCTGTTGGCGAGTCGTGTTTACAGGCGATTGACTATATGAATTGGGCAGTATATCGGGCTTTTGTCAAACGGGAAATGCGTTACTTTGATTTCATTGCGGATAAGGTAAGTTTTCTGGTTGATTTGTATGATTTGAAGAACTATCCCCACAACTGGTATTCCCATGAAAACCCGTTTGACATCAAAAAAGTCAGCCCCCTGTAGGCTAGGCTCGTGTACCGAGCGCATGGCTTGAAGCCAGCTTTCACCTACAGGCGACCGACTAAGTTACCAATATTGTATACTTTTTTCATAAAAAGTCAAATCGGATTTTTCTGATTCTGATGGAATTTGTGGTCATGGTTTGACGCCAGACATGGAGGTAGCGATGAGTAAGTTATGCAACCAATTTGGATGATAGACAAAGCCATTCAGTTTGTGAGCCGGAGACGAGAACTCCTGACTGATTTTGGCGCGTGGGCAGTAGGGTCCGAAGTTGTGCAGCAATGACCAAGCACGAATTGAGCGTTCGGCAGAAACCCAATGCCCATGGAAGAAGCGAGTACTGTCCAACCAACGCGCCATGGAGTTCATGTGGCGATCCAACATGTTGCTGGTGCGATGCGCAAGCGGATGATCATAAGCCAGGACAAAGCGATCCACTTTTTCATACAACTTGCATACCGCTTCCAGAACATAGCCAGTGGTATTCTTCTCTGCCCAGAGTCGGAGTTCTTCAGCTCGCAATCGAAATGCGGCAGCATCCACAGCATGATAGACATCCCAAACCCGTTGGGATACTTGGGTGAAGACCTCTTTCAAATGTTTGCCTCGCTCACGAATCTTGATGAAGGCATGCAAAAAGCATTCGATGATAACGATGAGCGGAAATAGACTTAGCCAGGCTCGTTGCGTGGCAGCCCAACCATCCGTGTTGACCGTTTTCGGTGTGTAATCGGGTTTGAGCGCTTGCGCTTCGTCTTTGAAGTGCTGATAGGCTTCGGTCAGGTTCACGACATCCGCACCGAGCGCCACCGCAGCGCCTAAAATGCAATCATTCCCGACAGTGGTTGCCACAACCACTTTTTCGCCGTTCAGCCACGTGATTTTTTCGTCTGCCAGCAGATGCTGCGGCAATTTCTCTGGGTCTTTGATAACGGTGTGTACCAGATCGTATCGCCCAAATTGGTTCTCGGTGCGATACCAATAACCGTCGTCTCGTCCAAACACATAAGTCAACGCCCAAAAGGGCACATCAAAACGCCGCAAAAACAAGGCCTTTTCCACTTCATCCGTGTAGCCCACCTGATATGGCATCACGCCACTCGGCGCAAGTGTGAAGACCTGCTCTTTTCCTTCGCTGTCACGGGCTTTCAGGCAAATCCGCCGCAGCCGCACATCCTCCAGTTTCCTGGAAGTGCGTTCATCGTGCAGGGTGTAACCGTCACCTATTCTCTTTGGAAACAGTTCTGGATGTTCGACAATCATTTCATCTACCCAGTTCCGATAGGCGCGAGGATCATCAACAATTTCTCGATATTTTTCCATCGCAATTGGCAGGATGATCCGTTTTTGAGGTCTTGTAACATTGCTCTTTGTTTTGGTACACTGTCGCTGAGGCATGGTGGCTGGTCTCGTGGTGGAGTTTCAGCCTATCATGCCTCATTTTTGCCAAAACCACAAAATCTATTAGAACCAGGGATTTTTCCCCCGCAGTCCCTTTACCGTGACCACATCCAGCTCGAGCACAATATCAGTGTAATTTTCGATCAAAGCAAGCATCGCCTCGCGCGGACCCAGCTTCCAGTCGTCACTGCCGTAAAAAGCATCTTCCATCTCTTCGCGGTGGGACAGACTGTCGAAGCGGCGGATCACGTAATACATATTCTCATCATGCAGTGACGGACCGTATGCCACTACATCGAAATGCCAGCGTTGGAGCAGGGGATAGGACTGTTCAGTATAGAGCCGATGGAACTCATCGCGCCTGGACAAGTCCATCAGAGTCCATTTGTTGGCACTCAGCTATTTATTTGCTTTGCGAAACCGTTGAATGCGTGCTTCAATGTCTGCGAAGATACTTCGTGCTTCAGTCATATCTGTTTCGTTTAGATATTTGTTCAATTCCTCTAGCAGGGATTCCATGTCCGGATTGAACGCATTTATTAATGTGGCGATGTCATTCTCGTAAATCCCCACCCGTTCAAAATTTCCCCTTCGACATGGCTCAGGGCAGGCTTGACGATACAGTGATGGCAGGGCAAATAATTTCAACAGAATCAATCCCTCCACTGTGGCGCAGCGGATCTGCCGATCCATAAATTGCCTGGTAGTTGTGTAATCTTTTTCCACTTTAGCAAACAGGGGATTTTTTGTAAGCAGGATGTCAATTTGCAGTTCGCCAAATTGTCCACGTGCGAAATATGAATCCTGACTGGAGATTTTAATTTCGGGCAGCTTTGCAAGTGATGGCAATGCCATGATGAGGTCGATATCCTGTGTGTTGCGGCCTTCAACATAGGTCAGCAGGGCGATGCCGTTTACCAAAACGTATTCTATATTTCGAGTTTCGAGCAAACTGAAGAATTCTTCAACCTGAGTCGGAATAGAATCCGCGTTCATAATGACCTCAGGAGAATTCTTGAAGTTGAAAGTGACAGCATTTCGTAAAATACTGCCAATTTGAGGAATACTGTGGATCGTCATTAGTTTAAGTATACTCATTTATGGATATAAAAGCCTTCGGAAAACTGGGTGTTACTATTGACCCAACCACAAGACCTGTAAATCTTTTACACTTTCAAATTCAGGGTCGCCAGTGACGAGTGTGGCTTTTAATTCCTGCGTCAATGCCACGGCAAAAGAATCTGCGTAGGAAACCGCGTGTTTAGACTTGATCCATGCCGCGGAAAGGATTCGTTCTTCGCTGGCTTCGTAAAAGGTAATGGGCAGATCGCGCAAATCTTTCAGTGTGGATTCGGCAACTTTCCGCCCACGATTTCGCCCCATCAAATAGACCACTTCGCCCACGTTGATAAGGCTCATTCCAAGTTCAACTTTACCTTCGCGGGCGTCATTTAGTAATTCAAGCACATGTTTACCGCCGTCTTCCGCATGAAAATAAGCGAGTACGGCAAAGCTATCCAACACGAATACAGGCTTATTTCCTGCCATGCCATCTCTTAATTTTGGCTTCTTCACGGGCAAGGTCGGCAGCACGCTCGGCGAGCAAAGCCTGGGTCATGGAAGCTTTCCCTGCGTATTTGCCGTAGGAGGATTGGATGAATTTCGCGGTTGCGCGCCTTTTGCGCCGCACAAGGACGAGTCGCCGCACCTGCCGATACGCGGAGGGCGATAACTCAATGATTTCACCTTTGGGGGTAATGAGACGGGCGGGAAGAGTCATGTCAAATCCTTTTCTACTATGGCTGTATTTTACACGCTTTGAGAATTTGTTGTGCCTGTGAACAGCCATTCTCACGCGAAGCAGTCTCCTAATAACAGGGGATTGCTTCGTCGGAAGAAAAAGTACCCTCCTCGCAATGACATTCCTGCTTCACTCATTCGTCATCAACTTGACGTAGATCTCTTCCAGCGCTGACTCTCTCATGGACAGATCCATCAGCGTCCATTTGTTGGCGGAGACGGTTTCCAACATGCCTGCAATCGCGTCCACTTCGGCGGTGCGGAAGATGTAGTTGCCGTTCACTTGCTCATAATCGAGTTTCTGATCGGCGTGAAAGATAACTTGATATTCGCGCTTGCCCAGCTTCGCGCGGAGCGCATCCATGGTGTCGAATACCAACAGCTTCCCGTTCTTGATGATTCCCACGCGGTCACAGATCGTTTCGACATGAAAGAGATTGTGCGCGCTGAGGATGATCGTTTTTCCTTCGCGCCGCAGGGTCTTTAGATAATTGATGATGAAGAACGAAGTCAG
>JBBSCM010000224.1:0-6858 GCA_038250295.1 Anaerolineales bacterium
ATTGCTACCTCACTACAACAGGCCGCAAAAGCGGAAATCCGCATGAGATCGAAATCTGGTTTGGGATTGATGGCAGCTCGCTGTATCTTTTATCAGGCGGCGGAGATGAGTCGGATTGGGTTAGGAACCTGCGAGTGAATCCAAATGTGACCGTGCGAATCGCGAAGCATACTTTCGCAGGGACTGCACGCATCGTAAGTGAAGAAAAAGAAGAGCTAACGGCGCGCCACATGTTGGCGGGAAAATATCAGGGTTGGAAAGAGGGTCAGTCTCTGAGTGCCTGGGGCAGGACGGCTTTGGTGGTGGGGATTGAATTAAAACCAGATCTCCGAGTTCTTTAAGAAATCGGGGATCTTTGATTGCAGGACTTTTGGTCGTCTTTTCTTTTCGGGATTCCGATTAAAATCCAACCCATATTTATTTAGGAGAACTATACATGGGCGTAATGATGCAAACCTTCCACTGGGACTGTCCACGGGAAGATAAGAAGGAATTTCAATGGTGGAATTATATTAATGAAAAAATCCCTTCGCTGGCAACGGTGGGATTTACTTCATTATGGCTGCCTCCCATTCATAAGGCCGCGAATCTTTTTGGACCTTCGATGGGCTATGACCCGTACGATTATTATGATCTCGGTGAGTTTGACCAAAAGGGAACTGTCCCAACCTGGTTTGGAACGCGCAAGGAGTTGGAGTCTGTCATTGAAAGCGCACACAGGCACGGGTTAAGTTTGATCGCTGATATCGTCATCAATCACAACTCTGGCGCAGACCTTCAGGAAGCAAATCCCATTACGGGTCAGTCGCGCTGGACTGTGTTCAATCCGAAGAGTGAAAAATTTCCGCGTAATTGGGAGGCGTTTCATCCCAGCAAATATGAGTCATGGGACGAGATGACCTTCGGCGACATGCCCGATCTTTCACACCGCAATCCATATGTGTATGCGGAAATCCTCAAGCTCATGCGCTGGCTGATCGAGGAGGTTGGCTTCGATGGATTTCGTTACGACTTTGTCAAGGGCTATGGCACCAATACCATCACAGCCATTCAGGAATATCGCTATATGCGCGATGGCAAACCTTTTGTGCCTTATGGCGTTGCAGAATATTGGGACTCGGCTACGAGCACACTGCATTGGGTCAATGAAGCGAATTTCTCCAATTCGAATCCAGTCGATGCGTTTGATTTTCCGCTGCGCGAATTGCTAAAGGGTATGTGTGATCAATACGGATTCAGCTTAAAGAACTTGGTCAACGGCGATTCGATTTTGAAAGCCCAGCCTCAAAGCACTGTGACCTTTGTGGAAAATCACGACCTGCGTGATGAAGGCCGCCCGATCACAAACGACAAGTTGATGGCGTATTCATACATCCTGACTCATGAAGGTTATCCGTGTGTGTTTTGGAAGGATTACTATAATTTCAATCTTGCGCTCGAAGGCACGCCCAATGGAATTGCCGCACTCGTCAGCGCGCATGAAAAATATGGCGCGGGTTCAACCAATATTTTATATCTCGATGATAATCTTTACATCATGCAACGTGGCGGCTATGGAGATCAACCTGGCCTGATCTATGTCTTGAATAATCACGGCGAAAATTGGCAGGGACAATGGGTCACGACTCAATGGAGGGACGCTTCATTCCAACCCGTGGCATGGTGGGGCAAAAATGAACGTTCCCGCCCCGCAGATCAATCCACCAGCCGGGATGGGCGGGCTCAATTCTTTGCACCTGCGCGAGGGTTTGCGGTGTATGCGCCAAAGGGATAAACAAGATGACAGATATACACGCACAACTTCGTGAACTGCTTGACCGTGAAGGCGCAACATACCGTGTCAGGGAACACGAAGCCGAAGGCCGCACGGAATTTATTGCAAAAATCCGCGGCAATCGCATTGAGCAGGCCATCAAATCCATTGTGGTCATGATCCGCTTTGGGAAGAAGGAAACACGCTATTGCCTGGCAAATGTCCCCGGTGATTGCCGCATTGACTTATATGCAATCAAGGAATATTTTGGCGGCACGAAGTCTGCTTTTGCTCCGCGTGAAAAAGCTGAAGAGTTGACCGGGTGTGTGATCGGGGCGATCCCTCCCTTTTCTTTTAATGACCAGTTACCGGTGTTGGCTGATCCGCTTATTAAAGAAAATGAAGAAGTCGTATTCAATGCGGGCAGTCTTGAAAAATCCATCTTTATGAAAATGGAGGATTACATTCGTATCGCGAATCCACAAGTAGCCAAGATCGCCCTGCGTGGATAATATATTCGCATCTAAACCCACATTTTTGGAGGTACCTCATGAGCGACAAGTTCGAAGAGAATCTGGATAAAGCCGTTGATAATTATGAAAAGAATTTTGACAAGGTGGCAAATAAAGCAGGCAAGGTAGTCGATGCGGTTGGACGTGGCGCAAACAAATTGTATATTGGATGTGCCACTATATTTGCCAACTTATTCTTTGCAGCCTTTTGCTTATGGGGAGCCTACGCGGCAACCGTCAGTTGGAGGCTGGAAAGTGCAGGCGAGATCACCACAGGGTATGTCACCCGCCTGGAGGAAAGCAAGACCAGCGAGGGCTATTGTTGTGTGTATACGCCCGTCGTTGAATTCGACGTCAACGGCCAAACGTATTCTTTTGAAAGCGAGAATGCATCCAACCAGGCCGATTATGAGATTGGCAGTCAGGTGAAAGTTCGCTACGATCCGGCCGATCCCAACACGGCGCAGATCAATAAATTTTCAGAGCGCTGGCTGTTCCCAATTATTATTATCCCTGCCATGATCTTTGCCGCTTTGTTCCTTAACTTCTTCATGATCCGCGCATGGCGCAGAGGTGAAGATTTATTAAGTGAAGCAATGGTATAAAATACAATCAAACTTCGGAGGTAAATCATACAAGCAGGAAATCAACCATTTCAACAAGGGAACATCAACCCGCCCCGCCGTAAATTGGGATGCGCCTTCGTGCTCCTACCGATCAGCGCGGTAATTTTATTGGGCGTTAGCATTTGGTATACATATACGAGCTACATGTTTTCCAATAATGGCATCGAAGTGCAAGGCACAGTAGTTCGGCTGGAATCATCATCCTCGTCTGAGGGCGGCACCACCTACTCGCCCGTATTTAGCTACACAATAGACGGTCAAAAATATGAATATGAAAGTGTTAACTCGTCCAATCCACCTAGCAACGAGGTTGGTGACGTTGAGCCTCTTCTCGTTGATCCCAGCAACCCGAGCAAGGCACGTCAAAATAGTTTTTGGGAACTTTGGCTTTTGCCATGCATCCTGTGCCCAGTTTCCTTTGTTATGATTATTTTATCAATTGGAATTCCTTTGTTGATGCGTCGCGCTTAACTTTTTATGGAACCGATGAAGCAGGCTTCGCATCACGCCTGACCGAAAGCCTGCTTCCATCCATCAAACTTTGCCAAGCTGACTCCACTTCGTACATGGCAGGTGTCATCACCCAAAGCGCCATTCTTAATATCAAGGACAGTGTCACAAGAGCGTTATAATAAATAAATGTACGAACATCATAAACAGCCCTTAGCCAAACGCTCAGTATTCGCGAAACGACTGGCATTGAATGGAATCGCGGGCTTGATTTTGCTTGTGTTTTCGCTTGGCGTTGGAATGATCGGATATCATTTCCTTGAAGGTCTTTCATGGATCGACTCATTGCTAAATGCATCCATGATCCTGGGAGGCATGGGACCTGTCGCTCCATTGCAAACATTTGCAGGAAAATTGTTTGCATCCTTTTACGCGTTATATTCAGGTATAGTTTTGCTGGCTTCCGTTGGGATTCTCGCGACGCCCATATTCCATCGCTTCATGCATCGTTTTCACCTAGCCGAAGATAAATAACTCACCTTACGCAGTTTTGCCTGCTCATATACTGTACCGCGACATTTATGTCGCCTTTCACTCAAGAGCGACATAAATGTCGCGGTACCTATATCGCGTAAGGTGAGTAAATAAAATAATGACTGAATACACCCCCATCCATTTCCTTGACGAGCAAATTGAAGTAATTTTCGATGTACCACCCATGCTTGAAAAATCCCCGACCTGCCCAAGTGGATTCATTTGGAATGAAAAAACCTACCGTGTGGTTGAGTCGCTTTCTGAATGGAGCGATTTCACGCGGCGCGGAAAAATGGCACGTAATATGCAGCCTGCACATGCGGCGACGGCTGCAACAAAAGGTTCGTTGAACGTGGGGCGTTTTTATTTCCGCGTGCGTGTGGCAATTTTGAATAGTTCAAATGTCGAACAAGCTGAGACTCAAATTTTCGATATTTATTATGACCGCGCCATGAAAAGCGCGGATGACCGCAAAGGTCAATGGGTTGTGTATAGGGAGTTGGAATAGGCCATGTCATTGCGAGGGCGACATTTTTCGCCCAAAGCAAACTCCCACAGAATTGGAGATTGCTTCGTCGCTACTCTCCTCGCAATGACGTATAAACTTACTCCTTCGTAATCAACCTGACCTGATTGTCGTAGAAAAAATAATCCCACGCCCAATTGAACATCACGATTAACCGATTGCGGAAGCCGATGATGCGGTAGATATGCAGGAAGACCCAGATCACCCAGGCAATGAATCCGCTGAAGGAGATGCCCCAGATACGCGCGACCGCGGCATTCCGTCCGATGGTGGCGAGCAAGCCAGGGTCTTTGTAATGAAATGTCTCGGGGATTTTATTATTCATCAATCGCAGGATATTTTTCGCAGTGAAAACTCCCTGTTGAATGGCAACCGTGGAGATCATCGGCAAAGGCTGGCCATTTTCTTCGAGGAATGCGGCGTCCCCGATCACGAATGTCTCAGGATGCCGAGGCAGCTGCAAAGTCGGCAGGATGCGTACTCTTCCCGCGCTAGCTTTTTCCACGCTGAGTCCTTCCACTATTTCAGTCGCTTTCACACCCGCTGTCCAGATCACGGTTTGTGTTTCGATCTGACTGCCATCTCCAAGAGTCACTGAGTGTCCGTTGAATTTTTCCATTTTTGTATTCAAGCGGACTTCCACGTGCTTGCGCTTTAGAAGTTTGAGCGTGGCCTGACGCAATTCATTGGGATAAGAGCTGATCAGATTATCGGCAGCTTCAAGCAAGACCACGCGTGCATCGCTCAAGATCAAACGGGGATAATCCTTCACCATTACATGCGAGATCAACTCAGCCAGCGCGCCCGCGGTTTCAACACCTGTCGGTCCCCCACCCACGATAACGAAAGTAAGAAGCGCCATGCGTTTATCGGCATCGCCTTCATGGCTGGCCTGTTCGAACATACCCAGCAAGTGATTCCTGGTCTTGACTGCGGTCTCAAGATCTTTGAGTTGGAAGCCATCCTTTTCAATTGCATCGAAACCAAAGAAGTTGGTGCGTCCGCCAACAGCAAGGACCAAATAATCATAAGCAATGACCGAGCCATTCAACTTGACATATTTTTCATCAAAGTTGATATTGCTTACTTCACCCATTTGAAAAGTGAGATTTTTCTGTTTACGGAAAATGGTCCGCACCGGCTGTGCAATTTGAGAAGGGAGCAGACCCGCGATTGCAACTTGATACAACAGCGGCTGAAATAAGTGATGGTTGTTTTTGTCGATCAACGTGATTCGGACTGGCGCATTTGCAAGTCCGCGCGCGGTTTCCAACCCTGCGAAGCCTGCGCCGATGATGACGATGTGAGGAAGATTATTGATATTCATGGTCGCCTATTTGAATAGTGATTTATTTCACTATTATTATACCCAAAACTGTCTTATTTGTAAAGTATTTCACAAGAAAGATTAAAAAAATAAACCACCCTGCAAGGCGGTTTATTGAACCAGACTCCTACTTATTTTTCATATCCATGTGGATGCGATTTATGCCATTCCCACGCGCTGGAGAGTATTTCCTGCATATTGGTGTGTTCAGGCTTCCAACCTAATTCGCTCATGATCTTTTGCGGAGATGCAACCAAACGCGCCGAGTCGCCTGGCCTGCGCGGGGCTTCGACTGCGGGGATGGCATGACCTGTCACCTTGCGCGCGGTCTCGATCACCTCGCGGACCGAGAAGCCGTTTCCGCTTCCGATGTTGTAGATCATCTTGTCACGTTTTTCAAGTGCGCCCAGCGCAAGCATATGCGCAGAAACCAGATCAGCAATATGAATGTAATCACGAATGCAAGTGCCGTCGGGTGTGGGATAGTCTGTGCCAAAAATATTTGCAGACTCGGCTTGTCCCAACGCAATTTGTAAAACACGCGGGATCAAATGTGACTCAGGTTGATGCGCTTCGCCGCGTCCGGGCAGCGCGCCGCAGGCATTGAAATATCGAAGCGCAGCGAAATGCAAACCGTAAATACTTCGATACCATTCAAGCGCCTGTTCGGTCATCAACTTTGTGTGACCATAAACATTCGTCGGATTGATGGCTGATTCTTCCGTCAACGGTTCTTCACTGGATTGATACACTGCGGCGGTGGATGAAAAGACAAACTTTTTTACGCCCGTCTGTATGGCAACCTCCATCAATTGCAGCGAATTTGTAAAATTGTTGCGAAAGAATTTACCGGGGTCTTTCATACTTTCGCCTGCTTCGATGAATGCGGCAAAATGCATGATCGCATCAAATTTATTAGATGTCAGCACGTCTGCAAGGGAATGAGTGTCGTCCAAATTTGCGTGGACAAATTGCGCTCCCGGCGGCACAGCTGCCTGATGACCGGTAATGAGTGAATCAAAAACAGTGACGGAATGACCTGTTTTTAATAACGCTTCTGCTGTAGCCGACCCAATATAGCCTGCCCCGCCTGTAACCAAAATATTCATATAGTCTCCTCAAAAGATACC
>JBBSCM010000225.1:0-6856 GCA_038250295.1 Anaerolineales bacterium
CCCAGCCCGACGAAGCAATCCCCTACAGCGATGAGATTGCTTCGTCGCAATGACGAGGAATCCCAAATGACAAACGAAGAATCCACGCCCCTCTATTACGCAGACTACCTTGAACTCGACAAGATACTCAACAGCCAAAAACCAAAGAGCGCAGACTCAACGGATGAAATGCTGTTCATCGTCATTCATCAGGCGTATGAGTTGTGGTTCAAGCAGATCATCCACGAATTGGATTCCGTACGCGGAATCTTCTCGACGAACAATGTCAACGACAACGCGGGCGAGATGAGCATCGCCGTCCACAAGTTGAAACGCGTGGTGAAAATTCTGGAGGTGTTAAATCAACAGGTTGGGATTCTCGAAACCATGACGCCGATGGATTTTCTTGAATTCAGAAATTTATTACTGCCGTCATCTGGATTCCAAAGCCTGCAATTTAGAATCATCGAAGCGAAATTAGGTCTGAAGATGGACCAACGCTACAAGGCGAACTATTACAAGAACACTCGTGCGGGGGGATTCAACGAGCAGGATTTCAGAACCATTAATCAGGTTGAGAAAGAAGCGACGCTCAAAGAGTTGGTCATCCAATGGGCAGAGCGGACTCCTTTCTTTGACGAGTCGCTTTGGAGGGATTATCAAAATCTATTCCCGCCTGAAAATGATATTCAAAAATTCTGGCATGACTACAAAAAGATATACCAGAACAGCCTATCCACTATGGAGCAAGGACGGCTGGATGAATTGGAGCGTGTCTTTTATAAGGAAGGGCTGGGAGATTTTTCCATGCCAGCCATGCGTGCAGTTTTATTCATCATGTTGTATCGCAACCTGCCTATTTTCCAACTGCCGTTTGACCTGCTCAACACCTTAATCGACATCGACGAACTGCTCTCGCAGTGGCGCTACAAACACATGCTCATGACGCGCCGCATGATCGGTGTCCGCATTGGAACAGGCGGCACAAGCGGAGCAGGTTATCTCGAAGGCGCATTGAGGCAACACTATATCTTCAAGGAACTCACCGAAGTTTCCACCTTCTTGGTGGAACGAAGCAGATTACCTGACCTGCCGAATGCTGTCAAAGAGAAGATGAGTTTTAATATGAGATGACCTCCGTCCTGAGCGGAGCCGTCGCACTCGCGAAGCGGGCAGCGTAGTCGAAGGACACGATTACATGCAACCTCACCCTTCGCCTGCACTCCGCTTCGCTTTGTTCCGCTCACATCGTCCCGATGCATTTTCGGGAGGGCGAATGTTATTTCCTCTCCGACTTTCTTATCACCAGCTTCAACCCTGACCATACCTCATTCACCGCGCAGACTTTGATATTCACAAATCCAAGCGGCAGCGCAATTTCGCGGATTATATCTTCTGTTATATCAATTGGAACTTTCGATGATTTCTTTGGCCATGATACCCAAACAAAGCCGTCCTGCTTTAATTCATTTCGCAATTTGGAAAGAGTCCCATTGAGAAATACGCTCTCCGTTGTGAACAGATGCACGGCCTCAATAGGATTATCCGATTTGGTCAACAACACTACACTCTTCGGCAAATCACCAAGCCATGACTTATATTCTTTCGGCGCATTGATGGTCAATAATCTGAGCGGGGGCTTAAGTCCCAGTTTCTTTACAAGCGGAGTTCCAGAATATCCAAGCGTTGTCATAAGCGGAATTATACATTGCATCAAATCATGGCGTCCGTACAACTTTGCGTCCCGTTGAGTGTTATAAATTTGATTCACAACTTCTGCACGAAAGGATTCGATCATGCTTTCAAACACATCACGTTCCCTTACCTATCTTTGCGCCCTTCTTTACGGGGTTCTAGGCATATCATTATTTTTAATGCCTGAACAGCTCTCAACAGTCTTTGCATGGAAGGTCACCGCCTTCATGACCATGACCATTGGCGGTTGGTGCATCGGCAATGCCTGGCTGGCCTATATCACGGCCCGCCGCTGGGAATGGAAACTGGTCTATACGCCGCTTATTTATCTGTGGCTGTTCGGTGTTGGCGAGTTGATCGTGCTGGTTCTCTTCCGCGACAAATTAAAACTTGCACATCCCATTGCCTGGCTTTATTTCATCACGCTCATCGTCAATGCGCTGGCTGCATTCGTCGGCATCTTTGATTATCTTCGTCTGCGTCCATCCAACGAATTACGTGGAGCGGCTTTCACACGAAATCAGGGTATGGTGGTAATCGTCTTCGTTTTATTTGTGGGCTTTCTTGGCGTGTATGGATTAACCACGCAGATCGGCGCACCCGGCACAAATGCGGGTATCTTCCCTGAAGTCATGTCCCTTCTTACGCTCAGAAGTTTCGGCGTTTTCTATTTTTCGCTGGCGCTGGGAGTCGTCCCCTACTTGTGGGATAAAAATATTAACGCCATTCTTCATCATGCAATGGCATCATACGCATTGATCGTCTTCATCACAGCCGCCGCGTTTGTTTACATCGGGCTCTTCAACTTTTCGGAACGCCCAGGCGGCCTGGCATATTTCGGCGCCTACCTTGCAGTGGGTATTCCATTGATCTTTATCTTCCGAAAATACGGAACGGGGTCTCCAAAAAATTAATTGCAAAAAACAGCCTGCAACATATGTTGCAGGCTGTTTTTTGTTTAAAGCAGTACGTAAACCACCCTTGACATAAAGTAAAGTTTACTTTACACTCAAGAAAGTCAAGTAAGCTTTACATATAAAAGGAGATAAAAATGAATCAAACTCAGGTGTTAAAACGGTACTACAAAGAATTTTTTATTTCAATGACGTTCTATGTGATCCTTTTGATCGCAAGCATTATGTGCATTGAAAATTTCAACTTACCCCAGGCCATAAAGATCATCGTTGTGCTAATTCCCGTGATCCCCACCATTTTCGTAATTATCGCGATTATGCGCGCCTTACAAGATAGCGACGAACTCCAGCAAAAAGTTCAACTCAACGCAATAACATTCTCAGCAATCACAACTGGTTTGATCACATTCAGCTACGGCTTTCTTGAAAACATTGGCTTTCCCAGTTTTCCAACCATTTGGATTCTGCCAATAATGTTCTTCTTATGGGGCATCAGTCTGGGATATTTTTGGAGGAAATATCAATGAAAAACGCTCTCAAAGTTTTACGTGCCGAAAGGGATTGGTCACAGGCCGACCTGGCCGAAAAACTTAATGTCTCACGTCAAACCGTCAACGCAATAGAAACTGAAAAGTATGACCCCAGCCTGCCGCTTGCCTTCAGCATCGCAAAATTATTTGGAAAAAAAATCGAGGACATATTCACACCGAATAAATGACAAGGCCTGTTAAAATAGACGTATGACCCGCTGGCTTGATCCCTCTCCGATTCAAATCCCCGCCTCTTTCTTAACCCTGGGCCTGCCTCCGCTTATCGCGCAGACTCTGCTGCGACGGGGAATCAACTCACCCGTAGAAGCCGAAGCGTTTCTTCATCCAGATAAAACTCCATCGACTCCGTTTCCAAATATTGAAGCAGCCGTTGAACGCATCCTGTTGGCTATCCGCAACAAAGAGATGATCTGTGTTTGGGGTGACTTCGATGTGGATGGGCAAACATCCACTGCCCTGCTGGTGCAAACTTTGCAATCACTTGGCGCGGATGTTATTTATTACATTCCGATCCGCGGCAAAGAGAGTCACGGGGTTCACATTGAAACCCTCAAGCCGATCCTTGATAACGGCGCGAAGTTGATCGTTACCTGTGACACAGGCATCACTGCGCATGAAGCCGTTGAATATGCCAACTCGCGCGGCGTGGATGTAGTCATCACCGACCATCACGATTTAGGTGAAACACTTCCAAATGCATTCGCAATTATCAATCCTAAATTACTACCCAAAGATCATCTACTTTCAAATCTGGCAGGTGTGGGAGTTGCATATAAACTTGCGGAAGCGTTGTTTGAAAGTCAAAAGTCAAAAGTCGAAGGTCAAACATCAGCCGATGATTTATTGGATTTGGTAGCATTGGGATTAATTGCCGATGTTGCCCTGCTGAAAGGTGAAACACGTTCACTCGCTCAAAAAGGGATTGAGGCCTTACGAAACACAAATCGACTCGGTTTGAAAGTAATGGCAGAGTTATCGGGGACGAATCTTGAAACGCTGACAGAGGAAACCATCGGCTTCACATTTGCGCCGCGATTAAATGCGCTTGGCAGATTAGGCGATGCAAACCCAGCTGTGGAATTGTTGCTTACTCAAGACCCCGCGCGAGCGCGTGTGCTTGCCGCGCAAATTGAAGGGCTGAATGTGCAGCGCAGGTTATTGACAAGTCAAGTTTACGAAGCGGCGGAATCACAACTGCGCGAGAATCCCGATTTGCTTAGCGAGCCTGCCATTGTGTTGTCGCATCCCAACTGGCCTGGCGGCGTGGTGGGAATTGTCGCCAACAAACTCGTTGACCGTTACCACAAGCCTGCAATCCTTTTAACTGAATCAGAAGATGGCATCATGCGCGGGTCCGCCCGTTCCATCGAAGGACTCCACATCACCGAAGCCATCGCCACGCAAAAAGCCATCCTGCGCGGATTCGGCGGACATCCCATGGCGGCAGGTATGGCATTTGACGCGGATAAATTACCTGAGTTTCGCAAAGGACTCGGTAAGGCAATTGAAAAACAACTTGGCGCAGTGGTGCGCGAAGAACCAACTTTGCAAATCGATGCATGGCTTGAACTGAATGATCTCAATCTTGACCTGGCGACTTCACTGGAAATGCTCGCGCCTTTTGGAGCGGGAAACCCGGCGTTGACTTTGGCTTCACGAGATGTTCAACTAAAATCCGTTTCAACCATTGGAAAGACAAAAGAGCATCTTCGTTTGAATGTTGAAGATGAAAGCGGAACTGTACAAAGTATTTTATGGTGGGGCGGCGCAAGCGGGGAGCTTCCAGAACCAGACAGTAAGTTTGATATTGCATATTCCCTGCGCGCCTCCACCTTTCGCGGACAGAAACAAGTCACTGTTCAGTTTGAAGAATTCCGAGTTGCGCTCGATACGGAAAAGCCTGTTGAGGTTCGGGAATCGGAAATCGATATTAGGGACTTGCGTCTGGAGTCAGCCAGCTTGCTGGCGAAGTTGCAGGAGCAAGCGCCTGCACTCCAAACTTGGGCCGAGGGCGCGGACAAATCCAAAGGCAAATCGCGCTTTGACTTGCATCCAGCGGATGAATTCGCCATTTTCACAACTCCCCCATCGCCAGTTGAATTACGAAAGGCTTTGGAGATCGTTAAGCCGAAAACTATTTCTGTGTTTGCAGTTCCACCTGCCGAGGAAAAGCCAGACCAATATTTAAATCGCCTTGCTGGTTTATGCAAATTCGCATTGAACAAACGAGAAGGAAAAGCAACAATTCAGGAATTTACTTCCGCAATGGCTTCGCGTGAGGCCGCAATTCAAATTGGGCTTCAATGGCTGGCAGCAAGCGGCGAGCTGACCGTGAACATCGAAGATGATCTCGCAACGTTATCTGCTGAAAAGCAGGAGAAAAATCCATACCTGCAAGCGGAATTATTTATTGCCTTGAAAGGTATACTCAATGAAACTTATGCCTACCGAAAATATTTCGCAACTGTTGATTTGAAAACCCTTTTCTAAAGAGTTCTTCATCCTGAGCGGAGCCACACGCTCCTGTGTGGTGCAGTCGAAGGACAAGTTATAACAAAAATGGATACTAAAATCATTTCCTGGCTACTCGAAGGCGACGCATCCATCCGCTGGCAGGTTCAGCGTGATCTATTGAAATTATCACCAATCAAGTACGAAGCCGAACGCAGGAAAATCGCCAGGGATGGCCGGGGAAAACGCCTGCTTGATTTGCAGGATTCGGATGGACGCTGGGGCGGCGGAATATACGGCCCCAAATGGATTTCCACCACGTACACCATGCTGACCTTGAGATTGCTCGGGCTGCCGACAAATAATCCGCAGGCGAAACGCGCTTGCAAGTTATTTCTCGATGAAGGTTTTTACACAGACGGGGGGCATCAACTTCTTTTCATATTCATTGAAATACAGCGAAACATGCGTGACCAGCATGATCCTTGCTTTGCTGGCATATTTCCACTACCCCGACGAGCGCATTCACGACATTGCTGCGTACGTGGTCAGCCAGCAAATGCTCGATGGCGGCTGGAATTGCGAATCCTATAAAGGCGCGACTCATTCTTCCTTTCACACAACCATGCTGGCACTAGAAGGCTTGTATGAATATCAATGCACATATCCTGAAAAGAAAAAGAAGATAACTCAAGTCCGCGAGTGGGGGCATGAATTCTTGCTAAAACATCGCTTATATAAATCTCATAGCACAGGAAAAGTCTTCGACTCAAAGATGACATCCATGCCTTTTCCTCCCCGCTGGCGGTGTGACTTTATCCGCGCGCTGAATTATTTCTGCGCTTGCGATGCGCCGCGCGATGAACGCATGAATGACGCGATTGAACTCTTGCAAATAAAACAAAAGAAAGATGGACTCTGGTTAATAGACTTTATCGGTAATTAGAAAAAACGTCCCGAAGGTTGCTTTCAGACGCTCAACCCACTCGTAACAACCCTTCGGGACGGTGCTATGTTATTTCCGATAAAGTCTAATGAACAGCGGCATGTCTGGGAGGAAATTTTTTGATCTGGAGCTGGCTGGTCAACCCAGCAGATGGAATACGCTGTGAGCATTGCGGGTGTTGAATTGGTACGAGAACAGCATTTAAGAGTGAGAGACTCGACCACTTGTCCAAGGAATACAACACTGCCAACCGTGACATGACAATGGTGATAAAGAGCGCGCCGATCAGCAGACAAATGAGCGCCACCATATACTCTACG
>JBBSCM010000226.1:0-6832 GCA_038250295.1 Anaerolineales bacterium
ATTCTTGTTGCTGGCGAAATCAACCCCGATCTGATTCTGACGGGAGATGTAAAACCTGAATTTAATCAGGTCGAAAAGCTTATCCATTCAGCGGCTCTCACCGTTGGTTCGTCCTCCGCCATCTTTGCGTGCGGTGCGGCATGGCTGGGGTTGAAGGTTGCGTTCATCGGTGTGTGCGGCGATGATATCTTTGGCGATTTTATGTTGGATGAAATGCAAAAAAGAAATGTGGATGTCAGCAACGTCATCATTCGCCAAAATGGACAAACTGGACTCAGTGTAATTTTGAATCATGATGTAGACCGCGCGATCCTGACTCACCTCGGCCTGATCGCTGATCTGCAAGCATCAGACATCCCTGACAGTTTGCTCCGTCAATCTCGTCACCTGCATGTTGCATCTTATTTCCTGCAGACAAAACTTCAACCCGATCTACCCGCATTATTTCAACGCGCACATTCGCTGGGACTAACCACCTCGCTCGACACAAATTATGATCCCTCCGAAAAATGGCTTGGTTTTGATGAATTACTTTCGGTCACAGATGTCTTTCTCCCAAATAAAACCGAAGCGCTTTCAATTGCAAAATCTGATGATGTCGAATCCGCTTCGAGGCAGCTTGCCAGTAAAAGCAAACTCGTCGCCGTCAAACTAGGCGTGGACGGAGCTATCGTTTGCAAAGCTCAGGAAATTATCCGATCCAGTTCGATTTCTGTAAATGTAGTAGACACGGTTGGAGCAGGCGATACATTCGATGCGGGATTCATATATGGCTATTTGAATAATTTAGGCTTGGAGAAATCGCTTCGTCTAGCTTGTGTATGTGGAGCATTGTCTACGCAACAGGCAGGCGGCACGAACGGACAGCCGACTCTCGAAGAAGCAATGAAATATGTACCTTGATGAAATCGTCCAGGCTCAAAAACGCGGCGAAGCAAAAGGAATACCTTCCATTTGTTCAGCGCATCCTTATGTTATCAAACAGACCCTAAAGGTTTTCAAAACCTTTAGGGTCTCTCCACTGATCGAAGCCACTTGTAATCAGGTTAATCAATTTGGCGGATACACAGGCATGACCCCCGTGGATTTTGTCCGCTATGTGCGCGGGATTGCACAGGAAAATAACCACCCGTTTGAGAATATTATTTTAGGCGGCGATCATCTGGGCCCAAGCGTTTGGCAGAATGAACCTGCGGAATCAGCCATGCAAAAATCTGCCGTGATGGTTCGAGATTATGTGCAGGCTGGCTTTGTCAAGATTCATTTGGATTGCAGTATGAAATTGGAGGACGATCCTAACGGCCCACTGGATATGGAAGTATCTGCAAAGCGGGCAGCACAATTGGCGAAGGTCGCAGAAGAATCTATGGGGATGGAGCGTCGCTCTACTCTGCGTTATATTATCGGCACAGAAGTCCCCATTCCTGGAGGCGCTCATGGGCATGAGGAAACTATCAGCGTAACGAATGTTGCAGATGTGGAGCAGACCATTCAGGTCACGCGTGAAGCGTTCTTGAGGGCAGGGTTGGAATCAGCGTGGGAAAGAGTCACTGGAGTGGTGGTGCAACCAGGCGTGGAATTCGGCGATGATTTTGTTTTGGAGTATCAGCCAGAAAAAGCAAAAGAGTTGTCGCGCTTTATCGAAAGTCAGTCAATGATTTATGAAGCGCATTCAACTGATTACCAAACACAAGCTACATTGAAGGAGCTTGTGGAAGATCATTTTGCGGTCCTCAAAGTCGGCCCTGCGTTGACCTTTGCGTTTCGAGAAGGTGTTTTTGCTTTGGCAATCATGGAAGATGAATTGTTTTCAAAAGAGGAAAGATCAAATTTAATTCGGGTTTTGGATGAGGCGATGATCCAACGCCCGGAGCACTGGAGAAAATACTATGATGGCTCTGAAGCAGAACGAGCGTTCAAACGAAAGTACAGTTTTAGCGACCGCCTGCGTTATTACTGGCCTGGCACGCAAGTGCAAAATGCGTTCAAGCGGCTGTTAAAAAATTTAGACGGGAAACCGTTGCCGCTTTCATTGTTGAGTCAGTTTGCGCCGGCTCAATATGCCCGAATCCGCAATGGAGAACTTGAAAATCGAGCTGAAGACATGCTCCTTGATCGCATAAATGTGGTTTTGTGGGATTATCATGCCGCCTGTATGAATACGTAAAATCGCGATTCTCCAAAAATTATAATCCCATCGAATCTATGCTAAAATTTACGGCCTTTGTAAAGTTTTGGAGAAAAAACCATGCAAGATGAAATACCTGTTATCAATTCCGCCTCAAAAGCGTCATTAATCGAATCGATATCCACCCGTCGAACTTTTGCCATCATCTCGCATCCAGATGCGGGTAAAACCACATTAACTGAAAAACTGCTGCTCTATGGAAATGCCATTGAGCTGGCGGGAAATGTACGCGCCCGCCGTAACCAGCGTGCAACCACCTCAGACTGGATGGAGATGGAACGCGAGCGCGGCATTTCCATCACTTCGACCATCCTTCAATTTCCTTATCACGATTACATCGTAAACCTTCTGGATACACCCGGGCATCAGGATTTTTCTGAAGATACGTACCGAACTTTGTCTGCAGTGGATAGCGCGGTCATGGTGATTGACGCGGCAAAAGGAATTGAACCTCAAACGCTAAAGCTATTTGAAGTTTGCCGTAAACGCGGAATCCCAGTATTTACTTTTATAAATAAAATGGATCGCCCCGCTCGTGACCCATTGGACTTGCTGGATGAAATTAAGAAAGTATTGGGAATGGAACCAGTCCCTATGAATTGGCCAGTGGGAGATGGCCCAGACTTTAAGGGTGTTTACGACCGCGATACCAGGGGCGTTTATGTATTTGAACGCACCGAACGGAATGAGCGTATGGCTCCTGAAGTTTTTATGCCTTTGGACCGCCTTGTAGAAAACAAGATAATCACTGAGACTCGTTATAAAGAGCTTGCAGAAAGCATTCATCTCCTGGATGAAGTAGGTGTTGTTTTTGACCGCGAGAGTGTCTTGAGGGAAAAACAGACGCCTGTTTTCTTCGGCAGTGCGGTCACGAATTTTGGCGTTCGTTTGTTTCTTGATGCATTTGTGAAATATGCGCCTCTTCCCCAGCCTTACTTGAGCGATGCGGGAATCGTTTTTCCCGAAGCCCCAGAATTCTCTGGCTTTATCTTCAAAATTCAAGCGAATATGAATCCGAAGCACCGTGACAGTGTGGCATTCTTGCGGATCTGTTCCGGGCGGTTTGAGCGGGGAATGGACCTTGTCCATTCTCAAACTGGAAAAACATTGCGTCTGCTGCGTCCTTATAAGCTTTTTGCCAGCGAACGTGAAATTATTGATGAGGCCTTTCCCGGTGATGTGCTTGGGCTTCCAAATAACGGTGACTTTGCCATAGGCGATACGCTGTGTTCTGGAACGCCGCTCCGTTTCGCTTCCATCCCACGGTTTCAGCCTGAACATTTTGCTTTGTTAAGAAACACAGATTTAGGCAAACAGAAGCAATTCGCGAAAGGGCTGGGCCAATTGGAAAGTGAGGGCGCCGTACAAGTGCTTTACAATCTCAACGCCTTCAAGCGTGAGCCGATTTTGGCGGTTGTAGGTCAATTGCAGTTTGACGTTGTCCAAGCCAGGTTGAAAGCGGAATATAACGTCCCGACTGAATTGGAAAGACTGCCTCATATCCTTATGCGTTGGATCAGAGGAGAAGATGCAGACGTGGAAAAGTTGCCAAACCGTGGAGAGGCGATCATTGCCCGCGATTCGCGCGATGAATGGGTGGCGTTATTTAGCTCAACCTTTTTTCTAAAACATTATTCTGAAAAATATCCCGAATTGCAATTTGTAGAGATAGACAATACATAAATCACACCACGAAAAACATCGGCGATTGAAATCCTAGCCGTTGTTTTTTATCGAACATACAATGAAGTTGCGCGCGAGCCTAACTGATCCCCGCTAATTTGATCAAATATGTAACTTGTCACATCCTGCCAGGAAGCCACTACCATGCCAACCTGGGTATTGTGATCAAAACACACCACCTGAACATCCAGGACCGTGGGAGGCACTTGTTTGGAAATTTTTTCGTTATGTTTTTTCATGGCCCACATGGTAACTACAAATGCCCGTTCAGGTGTGCAGCATAACGATATATTGTTGGCGCATTCACAATGCACATTGATTCGAAAAACCATGGGTTTATTTTCAAATCCGGGCAGAAATATGGCATCCACTGTGCGAAACTTGACATCAAAAGTTTGTTCAAGAGGATCTGCCGCCATTAACGACTCGTTCAACCATTCGATAATCTTCTTCTCATCGGGGTCTGGTGTGTTTGTAGGTGTTGGTGTCTACACTGTGGCTGTTTGTGTCAAAGCGACGGCAGTGCCCATACCTGTGGATATGGTTGGCTCAAAGTTCCCACAAGCCGCAAGAAATATTAAAAGCAGAACATGAATTGTTCGAAGAAATCTTCTCATATGGCTGGCCTCCTGAATATGTGGTTAACATGATAGCATATTTTGCGCCGTCTGTTACCTGTAATTTGTCACGATCGGAGGCTGGCATCCCCATTGATTTTGAGTTCTAGGGCTTTGCAGTTCGGTTGATTCTCTCTATACTTATCTGATAAATAACAGGATGTAAAACCTTTATGGTTTTTACATCCTGTTTGTTTATTTCAGGACCGAATCAAAAAAGGCTATGGTCTGTCGCATGGCGGTTGAAAAGTATTTTGAAATATTGTGGTTGTCGCCATCATAAGTATATAAGTTGGCAACCTTGCCTGTGTCACGGGTCAGCTCGGCAAGGCGGATGGAGAATTCCACAGGCACATCTTCGTCTGCGGTTCCGTGGTGCAGTTCCAACGGTCCAGAAAGATCGGCGAGATAAGCTGTGGCTGAGACAGAGTCCCAAAAAACAGGATTCTGCTCGGGTGAGCCGTATGCTTCGATCCAGGCCGTTCGCCAGCCAACTCCACGCGAGCTTGGCGATGGCGTGAATGAACCAGTGCGCCGCCAGTTGTATAACATGTCAGGATACGAAGCTACAACGCCTGCCCAGATCACGCCAACTTTTACATCATTAGAAATGACCATGGTGCGGAGGGTGAGGTATCCGCCCATGGAATGTCCCCACATACCGATCTTATCGGGATTCGCTTCAGGCAGTTGTTTGATGGATGCAACTGCATTCAATACATCAATTTGATACCCTGGGCTGCCGTATGCGCCGGTGGCTTCGCCTTCGGAAGCATCGTGCCCGCGATAATCAATGCGGAAGACAACATATCCCGACCTCGCAATTTGATCCACATAAGCAATGTAACGCTCTGTCGTTTTATAGACATCAGGAGGAATGTATCCATGATTGAATACAATCGCAGGCCAGCCTCCTTCGGGTACTTCACCATTTGGAATGGTGAGCAGTGCGTATATTTTTAATCCCTCTGAAAGATAATATGCATAATAGCGGCGATAGTTTGCGCCCTTATCCAATTCCCTTACGATGGTGATCTTACTGCCCGGGTAATCACCTGCGCGCATGGCAACGATGCTTATCGGGTGTGGAACAGGTGTTGCGGTTGCAAGCGGCGTGCTTGTAAGCGTTGACGTAGGAATAGGGGTATTTGTAGCCACTGCTGTTTCTGTAAACGGGACAGCGGGATTTGCAGGCGTGACGATTTGTGCCCCGCAGGCAGTCATAAATAAGCCTGCCGTTACTAAAACCAATAAAGCTTTTTTCATAACAGAACTCCTTGCCTATTTAGAAAACAAGAAGAGGCGGTTTATTACCGCCTCTTCTTGTTTTCTCTCGTATTCCAGGTGCTTAGGCTTTTATGGTCGTTTCCTGTTCCCGCAGTTTTTCTGTGGCACGGAAATATTTTAGATAACGCATCGAGTTCGCATCCCTGCCGAGTAACAGGTCAATGGCGCGGATGGAACTTCCCAATTTAATCGGGTCAGTGATCGAGCAAGTGACGCCCGCTTGAATCGCCAACGCAAGAAATGCGCTGTTGACCGAGTGGCGGTCTGGCAGACCAAACGAAACATTGCTCGCTCCCAAACTCATATTCACCCCATATTCTTTTCGGATCAATTCAATGGCCTTCAACGTTACGGTCGCGGCTTTGCTGTTGTGGCCCACCGTCATAACCAGCGGATCAATAATAATATCTTCAACAGGAATTCCCATTTTGGCAGCGCGCTCGATGATATGACCCGCAACTGTAAGACGTTCCTCCGCTGTAGCTGGGATTCCTTCCTCGCCAATCGTCAGCCCGATGACAGCGGCGCCTCTTTCTTTAACGAGCGGCAGGACACTCGCCAATTGCTTTTCCTCCCCGTTGACAGAGTTCACCAACGGCTTGCCTGGCGCAGCATTGAGTCCCGCTTCGAGGATCTTCGGGTCATTCGAGTCGATACACAACGGTACATCCACTGCGGACTTGACTGCTTCCACAACAATTGGCATCATCGTCACCTCATCAAGCTGCGGATGGCCGACATTCACATCCAATACATCCGCGCCCCAGGCGACCTGTCTCTGCGCAAGCTGGATGACATATTCCATGTTGTTGTCAACAAGTGCCTGTCCCAGTTTCTTCATGCCTGTTGGGTTAATTTTTTCCCCGATAATCACAAATGGCTTGTCAATGCCAATGACAACTTCTTTGCTGTTTGATTTGAGTATAGTATGCATACGTGCCCTCCGATATTTGATTATGTCGTTGCGAGACGGTGTTTTCCCGTCGAAGCAAGCTCCAACGCGTTAGAGGACTTAGAAGTTAGATGCTTGCTTTTTGTACAAGAATTTTTTGAACCA
>JBBSCM010000227.1:0-6806 GCA_038250295.1 Anaerolineales bacterium
GAGGAGACGTTTTTACTTGACGAAACACCGTCACCCGTATAAAATCCAAGCCGTTGTCCACTTTGCGCCTCCGCGAGGGGGCGCATTTTCTGCCCAGGGCCTGTGTGCCTTTGTGGCAGGTGCTAAATTAAATGTTCAGCGGCGCGGCCGCTCACTTGCACTGTAGTGCAGTGGAAAATTATTTTTATCGGGTGAAGGTAACGGGAGCGCGGAGTTTAATCCGCTTCTTGTGAGAGGCGCCCAAGGAGTAACGATGGAAAAAGTTGTACTAAAGGCTAACAAACGTGATGTCACCGGCAAGCAGGTTAGAGCCTTACGCCGTGCGGGTCAATTGCCCGCTGTGATCTATGGTCGTCACGTGGAACCGATCGCCATTTCGTTGGATGCGCATTCTGCCAGTCTCATCCTGGCAAAGCTGACATCATCCAGCCTCGTAACATTGGATGTGGACGGCACGGAATTCCCTGCCATTGTCCGCGAGAAACAGCGCAATTACATCAAAGGCGTCCTGACGCATGTTGATTTTCTTGCATTGGACCTCAGCGAGAAGATCCGCACGAAAGTTCGCCTTACTTATACGGGTATTTCTCCCGCAGTGAAGGATTTTAGCGCCGTGCTCGTGCATCGTTTGGATGCCCTCGAAGTGGAATGTTTGCCCACCGACCTGCCCGAACGTATCACGGTTGATATTTCCTCCCTCAAGGAAATCGGTAATAATATTCATGTGCGCGACATTGTCGTGCCTGCGAATGTGCTTGTGTTGGATGACGCTGACGAAATTGCGATCATCGCCACTGTGGTCAAGGAAGATGCCACTGATGTTGCAGAGGCTGCCGCAGTGGTTGCTGCTGCTGCCGCTGAAGCCGCAACACCTGAGCTCAGTGTGGAACGCGGTAAGAAGGAAGACGAAGCCGCCGCTCCCGCCAAGAAGTAAGTTTTGTGCAAATGAAAGCCCCGTCCTCATTGCGATGGCGGGTCTTTTTGTTTAAGGTTTGTCATTCTGAGCCGCTCTATGGCGAAGAATCTCGGCTCCCAGTGGCAGAAACCCTTCACTATCGCTCAGGGTGACACTTTTATGATTTCAATAAATCAAGTGTTTTCAAAAAATTTACGGTCATCCTCGCCGTGGCTCCCCACAGCAATTCACCGTCAAAAGGATGATAGGCGATCAGTGACCTGTCTGAATCGCGCAACGAAAATTCCCAAAAGTTGTTTTGATTTGCAAGCCATAACAAGGGGATGGTAAAGACGCGCGCCACTTCGAAACCCGCCACTTTAAAAGCATACGGCCACGGGATGACGCCCACGATCGGACTCACCCGAAAGCTGCTGATGGTGATCAACTGGCTGAGTCTCCCGAGGACCTTTACATCCGCAGGCTGCAACCCGATTTCTTCCTCGGCCTCACGCAGGGCAGTTTGCTCGGGTGTGGTTTCGCCTTCGTCACATGCACCGCCGGGAAAAGAGACTTGTCCCTTGTGCGATTCGACTCGGTCTGTGCGGCGTGTGAAAAGCACATGCCACTCATCTTTGTACATAGTGAGCGGCACCAGCACCGCCGCGCATTTCAGAACTGTATCTGGTTTTACAGGGATCTCTGCGTAACCATCTGAATCAGGCGCGTTTTGCCGGGCGACGAGCAGTTTTTGGATGATGTATTCCTGGGTTAATTCTGGCATGATTTTTTTATATAATGCCCGCGGTTACAAATTGCGCTTTCACGCTCGATAAAAAGCGCGATTTGTGACCGTGACGGGTATTGCCATAGAGAGCACGGAGAAATACCTTTGTAAACTCTATGGCGAATGCGTTTCAATATCATAAATTCAACTATCCAGAATCTTCACGCAGCGGGTTGCCGCAATAATCACATTCTGCTGTGACTTCATCCAGCCATTCGATTTCATAAGGTCTGATCGCTGCGCCGCAGGATGGGCAATGTGTGGGAAGCATGGGTCTCCTGGGGACAGTGGGACGATCGGGGGGAGTTTCTTTTTGGAAATTTCCAGTGAGTATGCTTGCGATTTCTTCCGCTTCTGTGTGTAAGTTTTGCGTTTTGAGTGCATCCATCGCCCGCTGACCAAATGCCTGCATCCGCTGAATGCGTCCCTGTGATGCGAAGAGGGTCAGTCCCCGCCGCAGGTGAGCAACGCCGATCTTTGTTTGTCCGCTTAAGATGGCGGCACGACCTGCTTCCATAAATAAGAATGGCGCGCGGTGAGGGAAACGTTCTTCGGCGTCTTGCGCCAATTCCTTGAACGCATCTGCTGCGCCTGTATAATTTTCTGAAGCCATTAATTGATTGGCTTGTTGAACCATGGAGGAAACATCAGCTCTTCCAATTCTGCGTAATATTCTTTGAGCTCTGCGGCGAAACATAGGTACTCTCCTCATAAAGTGTTTCTTAAGTCAAAATTTTGTATTAGTCACGGAAAGGTTGAACAAAAAACTTTTACCACGGAGGCACTAAGGCACGGAGTTTTACCCTTGTTTTTTCTCAGTGACTCCGTGTCTCCGTGGTTCAAAAAATGTACAACCTATTCGTGACTATTACACTTAAGTCAAAATTTGTGAAAGAAAAGAGCATTTACCACAGAGAACACGGAGTTCACAGAGGATTTTAAAAGTTTTTTCTCCGTGATCTTCCCTGGCACCGCCCGCCAGGGCAGGTGTGTGATCTCCGTGGTGAAAAGCCTTAAGAAAATATTTTTCCTCTACGCCACACGAAGAGCGTGTGGCTCCGCTCACATTGTCCCGATGTATTTTCGGGAGGACGAAGCCTATTCTTCAATACCTACTTCATTCATCAGTTCCAGTCCACGAGGATCGGAGACGGGTTCGATCCTTCTCCCGAACATCAGGAAGCCCGTATGTGCCACCATCCGGTCGTTTGGGCGGATGCGGTTGGGATCCGTTTTGTAAAAGCGAAGCAATATCTCGCAAACTTCCACAAATGCGAATCTATTTATTTTCAACGCATGTAGCGTCTTTTCGACCTGATTGAAAGTAGGCAGGATCGTGCAGAAGAATCCGCCGGGCTTGAGCGCGGCGCGCACCTGCGGGATATAGTCATATGGATTCTGCACGTCGAGGAAGAAGGCCTCTGCATCCGTTTCGTCGAATCCCTCTTTGATGTCGCGCAGTTTGAAGTCTACGCGCGAAGCGAGCCCGACGCGTTCGATATTTTTTCGAGCGAGATTCTGCGTATCCTGTTTTTGTTCGTACGAGATAACTTTTCCTGCGGGACCAATTGCCGCAGCGAGGGCAATTGTCATGGAGCCGGAGCCGGTACCCGCTTCCAGCACACGTTGACCGGGCGCAATGCCCATCATGATTAGAATATAGCCAATGTCTTTTGGATACAAAATTTGCGTGGTGCGCGGAAGGTCGTTAAGCAAATCTGCAATGGACGGTTGTAATAAAAAGAACGGCGCGCCCATGTGGCTGAAAACTTGCGAGCCCCACGGCTTGCCGATCAGGTCATCATGTTTGAGCACGCCGCGATGGCTTTGAAAATCTCCACCCGCTTTGAGCGTAAAGATAAAGTGTTTGTGAGTAAGCCCGACCAGCTGCGCGAGGTCACCCTCGCGCGCGAAAGAAGAGTAGATCATCAAATTATTGTACTCCCTCTTCATTCTTCTCTATTTGTGGAACTGGTACAACAGCAGAAACCGTTGTTAATTTTCTATTCGATGCGATCAGGACCACAAACATGCCGATCCCCAGGACGAACATGCCGCCCAACAAAGCCGGGATATAGTTGAAAAGCCATTCAGGTTTCCCAATTGATTCTCCTATGGAGGAGATGCCTGTTCCGATCGCGCAGGCGTTCCAAATTCCATGGATGGACACCGAGGTGAAGTATGCGGCAAAGAATCTCAAGATGCGCTTTTCGCGAAAGGCTGATGCAATTCCCCAGCCAACCAACCCTGAGGTCGTCATGTGTAACAGGCTTGTACCCGCGCGAACACTGACGATGACAGGCCAACTGGATGATCCGTCTGCGCTCGCGTTCAAACTTTCCAGCAAGGCAAAGGCGCCGCCGCTGAGCACGCCCATTGCAAATCCCTGCGCAGGCGATTCTATTTTTGTTGCAAAAACCCAGACCGCCAATGGCTTGAACAATTCCTCGATCAAAGGAACGATCACGGCTATGTAACCAATAATGGTTGCGATCACGAGCGGGTTGGTAAGGTATGGCCCCATCAAACCCAGGATCACATCAGGATTTGTTTCACCTTCAAGTATCCTGCCCAGGCGGATGAATTCCTGCATGAGCAGGGGTCGTTGTATGGCAACAATGATCGAGCCTGCGATGATGATTCCCAACAGCAGAACAATTTCCAAAATGATCATAATCAACGGGCCAGCCGTCATACTTAAACCAATGATGCCGAATACGCGCCAGCGCGGTCCCAGATCAATTCCATTTGTGGCGAGGCCAAATAATAACCAAAGCGGCGGGGTGATAACAAGCAGGGTCAAAACGGGGAGGATAACCCAGCCGAGCCAGGGGATCTCTGTATAGGCGATCACTCCGCCAATGGCTGCTGATAAAACCATGGTTGCAATAACGGCAAATATTTGCCAATTGGCGAAAGGAAAAACAAACGGAAGATCCGCCCGGACCTTTCCCATGGTTTTTTGCAAAACGAACCAGGCGCATAATAACAGAACCACCATCTCGAAGCCGAAAGCAAACGAGCCGATCATTTCCCCGGCCGGGTCGCCTTTCTCGGTGAACAGGTTGATCAATGACGATATGCCTAAAACAAAAGAAGTCATTAATAATACGGAAGCGCCCAGTCCGAAAACGAGCAGCATGCTGATGGAAGCCCAGTGGGTTTTGTTTGTTTGTATCATTTCTCTTCCATCTCCACACTTAAAATTTTGTCGCCCGGCGGCAAGATACCGCCCTGGGCTGGGTTGCGTGCTGTTAATTTTTCAGCCACGTCCAATCCGCTGATGACCTGCCCAAATATTGTATACCCACCGTCCAAATGCGGGGCTGTGCCAAAAGTAATAAAGAACTGGCTTCCATTTGTATCCGGCCCGGAGTTTGCCATGCCCACCAAACCGGGCCTGTCAAATTTTAGATCACTGATCTCGTTGTTGAAAAAATACCCGGGGTTGCCGCGGCCCGTGCCGCTGGGGTCGCCTGCCTGCGCCGCAAAGCCGGGGATTACGCGATGGAATGTAACACCGTCAAACCAACCCTGCCTGGCCAGAAACAAAAATGAATTTACGGCCAGCGGCGCTTTGTCCGGGAATAACTGCAACACAATATCCCCTCTTTCTGTGTGGATGGTCGCGATGTATTGTTTCTTCGGGTCAACGTTGAATGGCGGGCATTGTGTAAATTGTTTTTGACCCAATGCGATCAAACCTACTGTGTCGCTCATATTTTGATAATCCAATAAATACGATTCCTCTCCGTTGATCAGGATCAGCGGCACCGCTGCAATACTTAACTGTTTCGCCGCATCCACCATGGACATCATCCTGGTTGTTGTTTCAGGGGCATTGATCGCCGCTTGAAGTTTATCCCCATCCATGCCCAATTTGACGGCTTCTCTTATAGCCCAGGCATTGAACTCGGCTGGTTTCAGGTTCACCCATTCTGCGTTTCTGGCAAATAATAGATCGTACATCAGCCAGAATTGATCCTGTTTATCTGCTGCCAGTGCAGCAATCACGGCTTTATCAGATTTGTCCTTGATGCCGATCAAAGGCAGGGGGCGAAACACAAAGCGCAGGTCATCGTGATTTCGCATTAATTCGCCAATCACTAATGCCATGGTATTGCATCCTTGAGATTGAAAATCACAATACTCAATAAGTGTCACAGGCGCATCGGCGGGGCCAAAAGAAAAATCCGCTTCGCTGACCGGGGGGAAGAGAGATGCAGAGTTGGGCGTGGAAGTTGGTACAACATTAATGACAGAGCATGTTACTTCCGGTGTTGGCGTATCCAGAATGATGGGTTGTTGAATAACAACGGTTGAAGTTGGCGGTGTTTCTGTTTTGGACGCGCAGGCATTGAGGATGAAGATGCTTGTAAGGGATAGAAATAAAATATAAAAATTTCGTTTCATAGACGTCTCTTTTGTAGATTTGGAGATTGCTTCGTCGCAAAGAGCAAGAACGCTCCTCGCAAAGACATATGCTATGGACTGATCGCTTCCTGTAATTGCTCAAAATCTGTCATCCATGAGATGGCGTTGACAAAATCGGCAAGCGAGTCACTTTGTTCGCGTAAGGTTCTCACCGCCGGGCCGACGGGGTCTTCTCCAGCCGCGCCGCCCGGGGTGTCTGCGTATGCGCCGTAAAATGCGAAATATGCCTGGTTGATCTTACGGAGCAGATATCCATTTTTCAAGAATATGAGGCGGCGGGCTTCCATATATGTTTCTGCCTCATCTATCTTTCCTTCGGCTAATAAGGCATCTGTGTTTACGCGGGTTTCATGCATTTGTGCGCGGAAGTCAAATGGGGGGCGAGGTAAATCCCCAGGGTTTGGATGGTCCAACGGAGCAGAGATCAGGCTGAGGCTTAAGGGAGATGCGGTCATCAGCTCAGGGTAAAAGCGTTCGATCACGAGGTCGCCAATTTCGTTTCCTGCTATCGAGGCCGTCGTCTCATTCATGGTGCGAAGTTCAGGCGAACCGTTGTATAAGAATCCAAGAGGGCGAAGCGTGAGGTAGTTGTGAATCCACTCATGTGCCACAGTGCTGAGCAGCCAATTCATGCTGGTGCTGCGCATGACCATGGTTGGGTAAACACCCACGCCGCCAATGCCAACAACC
>JBBSCM010000228.1:0-6793 GCA_038250295.1 Anaerolineales bacterium
AGGGACGGTTGCATGGGGTCAATTTTATCATGGGCGCATGTAAGAACTCGGAGGTTTTGGAAACCTCCGAGTTCTATTTACCTCCTCACCGCAGCAAAACCTAATCCATTTGGGCCCAAGTGTGTGCCGATCACCGCTGTGACATTCACAAAGAGAATATCCCTTGGCAGGGACTGACGCGCCTGAGACATCATTTCGTTTAGTAGATTTCGTGCGCGCGGCTCGGCATTGGTGTGCAAAATTGCCAGCCTTTCAAGTTCTCCCCTTTCAAGCAGAAATTTCAAGATATGTTCGTCTGCCTGACCTGTCGTGCGGACTGCGCCAATGACTTTCACTTCCCCATCTATTAATTCGATCATCGGTTTGATGGATAACAATCCGCCAAGTGTGGCTACTGCCGCAGGGACTCGTCCGCTGCGTTTGAGATATTCCATTGTGTCCAACGCGGCGGAGACTTGTAATCTTTTTCTCGTGGAAGCAATCGCATCTAATGCTGGCTTCAAGCCTAACTCTGATTCTTCGGCGGCGGCGACTACCTGAAAGCCAAGTCCCAGTGAAAGGGAGCCGCTGTCAATGCAGGTGACTTTATCGGGAAATTCCTGCGCAGCTTGGCGTGCTACGTTGACAATCGTCGTCAACTGGCTGGCAGCATGAATAGAGATGATATGGTCACAGCCTTGCAAGAACAGAGTCTCATAGCGTGTGGTGAAATCTCCTAACGAAGGCGCAGCAGTTGTCGGTTGAGTCTGAAACGAGGGCAGGCGGTTATAAAATTCCTCGCGCGAGATGCCGATCCCATCCGCATATTCCTTTCCATCCAATATAAGAATGGTGGGCACGACCTGGATTTCATGTTGTTCAATAAGATAAGCGGGGAGGTCTGAGGTGGAGTCTGTAACGATGCCGATTTTCATGAGGGAAGTTTAACATAAAACATTCCCGTCATTGCGATCCGCTTTGCGGCGAAGCAATCTCCTCGCCAAGTTGGGGATTGCTTCGGGCTGGGTTTCGATACGGACTTCGTCCTACTCAACCATCAGCCCTCGCAATGACGAGTTATATTTTCCCTCTTGACATACTGTGTATTACACAGTATCATGCGACAAAGGTGTATATATGGCAAACAGTGAATCGCTCGATAATGTTGTCCTTGAACTGCGGCGCGGCGTGATCGTGCTGGCAGTGCTCAGCCAATTGAGTGGCGAGCAATATGGATACTCCCTGTTGAAGCTGCTTTCAGATCAAGGGCTGGAAGTGGATCAGGGAACTTTGTACCCGCTTCTGCGCCGTTTGGAGGCGCAAGGGTTATTGGAATCTGTTTGGAAACTCGAAGAGGCACGTCCACGCAGATATTACGTCATCAGTGCGGAAGGCAGGAAACTACTTCCGAAACTAAAAAAAGAATGGGCTGACATCGTTTCTGTAATGAAGAAGATGCTGGCTTAATAAGAAGGAGAATGAAATGAATCTAATTGATCGTTATGTAAGAGAAGTTGGCAAACACCTGCCTGCAAAATCGCGGGAAGATATTGAAAAGGAATTAAAGTCCACGCTGGAGGATATGATCGAGGACCGTATTGAACAGTCTGGTGCTGCGCGTGATGAGGCGATGGAAATCGAATTACTCAAAGAATACGGCTCGCCTGAAAAAGTGGCTGGGACGTACTATCCGAACCAATACTTGATCGGCCCACGCATGTTTCCGCTATTCACAATGGTTTTGAAGATCGTTGGGACTGTGTTAAGTGTGCTGGCCATTGTTGGGCTTACCGTTGGGTTGGGCAAAGTTGGCTTCGCTGGCCGTGAATTTGCCCAGGTCTTGATGCAAAAAGTATTTGAATATGTAGGCATTGCCATAACAGCTTTTGGAAATATTGTTCTGGTATTTGCCATTCTTGAGCGCACACTTCCTGATTCAGAGATCAAGGACCTCAATCCCAATGAACCATGGGACCCCGCCACCCTGCCGGATGAAGAACAACCCAACGCTGTTAAACGCGGTGATTTGATCGCCGGTGTGATCTTTGGATTTGCGGGTTTGATCATGTTGAATTTTTATCCCGAGATATTTGGAATGCCCATCAACTTCAATGATGATGAAAACTGGTACTTTATCCCTGTTTTATCGGACGCATTCTTCCGCTTTCTTCCGTGGATCAATATTGTTTGCCTGGCACAAATTGGTCTCGACTTATATCTCATCCGCCAAAATACGTGGAGCAATATCAGCAGGGTTGGAAAACTATTGGTCGAATCCGCCGGGCTGGCTATCACAATCACGCTGCTTCGGATTCCAAACATTATCGGCTTTTCGCCTGAGTCCTTTAGCAACCTGCCCATTCAAGCAGACGATGCACGCGCGGTGATGGAAATCCTTGGCTATATCTTCCCATTTATATTGGTCATCGTCTTGATTGTTCAGCTAATCGAAATCGCAAAATCGGCGTATGGTTTTTGGAAGGTGAATTACAAGATGAAGTAAATATAAGATTGCAAACAAAAACGGGCGCAAAATGCGCCCGTTTTTGTTTTGGAAATACGCGCCGCGACATTTATGTCGTTTGAGCGGCAGGGCGACATAAATGTCGCGGCACATTCCTTGTCTCCTTGTTTACCTGTCTACTTCCCTCACTCTATCGAAATAATAAACTGATAGTGCGGCTGTCCGCCTTCCTGGACCTCGATTTCCAAATTTGAATATTTCGCGCGGATCAGATCTGCAATGCGGTTGGCTTCAGAATGGCTCATCCCTTCACCGTAGAAAAGTGTGACCAATTCATGCTCGGAAGCATTTGCTTTTTCAAGCAAGTTCATTACAGCCTGCTCGACAGACTCAGCCGAAACAACCAGTTTGCCGTCCAACAGTGCGATCACCTGGCCATCTTTTACATTCACACCGTCAATTTCAACGGTGCGTGTCGCAATGGTGACCTCGCCTGTTTTCACGGCGCTCAAGGCTTTGGTCATTTTCTCGGCAACAGCAGCCAGATCCCCGTCTGGGATGAGCGAGAGCATGGCGGCCAGCCCTTGTGGGACAGTTCTAGTCGGCACCACCATCACATGCTTCACAGTCACTTCCTTTGCCTGGTTTGCAGCCAGGACAATATTTTTATTGTTTGGCAGAATGATAACTTTATCCGTCGGCAAATTTTCAAACGAGTTCAAAATATCCTGCGTGGATGGATTCATACTTTGTCCGCCCGCCACAATTGCAGCCACACCCAAACTCGCAAAGATGCGGCTCAAGCCTGCGCCAGGTGAAACAACTACTACAGCAATGTGTCCCGGTGCCACTGGAGCAAATTGCAGCTGCGCAGATTTTTGAATATCATCCATTTGCGCGAGCAGGTTTTCAATTGCAACCTTCGTCACCGTACCAATTCCCATAATATAGTCAATCGGCATATAACGATTTTCAGTTGGCACGTGGATGTGCATACGGTACATGCCCTCGCCCTCGCCCACCTGAATGGATGTGCCCATTTCTTCAAGCCGCCCATAAAACGAACCCAGATCCAATTCGCCAGTTGGAACAAAATCAACAACCACTTCGTAATCCTGTCCCTCTTCCACCTCTTCAAGCGCGTCCTGCAAATTCATCGCAGACATCGGCTGCACACTCATCGTCGGCGTTTCCAAAGACTCGCCGTACACATACCGCAGCATGCCTTCCAAAATAAAAAATAATCCTTTGCCGCCTGAATCAACCACACCCGCCTGCTTGAGGACTGGGAGCAGTTCAGGCGTTTTTTTGACTGCCTCATCCGCGGCTTTAACCGCCACTTCGAGAATCTCTATCGCATCCTGCGCAGACCCTAAAGCTGCTTGTGTTGCGAGGGCGACTTCTTTAATGACGGTTAAGATCGTCCCCTCCACCGGGCGGACCACTCCCTTATAAGCCGTATCCCGCGCTTGGCCAAACGCTTTTACAAATGATTCAACATCCAAGGTGGCTTTATCATGTACGCCGCGCGAAAAGCCGCGCAGGATCTGGCTGGTGATCACACCTGAGTTTCCACGCGCACCCATTAACGCGCCTTTGGAAACCAGGGCGGCCATCTCGCCAAGATTATGAACACCTGAATCCTTGATCTCATTCCAGGCGGCTTGCAAGGTCAGTGTCATATTCGTGCCCGTGTCACCATCAGGGACAGGAAATACATTCAGCGCATTGACAATTTCCTTATTGGTACGAAGCCAGGTCAAGCCCGCTTCAATGAGACGTTTCATCGATTGGCCGTCAATCTGTCTCTTACGAAGTTTGTTAACGCGTACAGTACGATTTGCGACACCCATAAGGTTTTATTCTCCTAATCCGTATCGCTAATGCGTAGTCCCGCCACATGCACGTTGACGGTGTTAATATGCAGCCCAAGCGCTTTTTCCACATTGAAACGCACTGTGTTCGCCACGCTCTCCGCCACTGAATTGATGCGTGTGCCATATTCAACAATGACGTTGATATCAATGTCAATCACATCGCCTTTGTATCGAACGGATATGCCGTGCGAAGGCTCGCGCGTGATGGTGGATACGATCCCATCCGCCAGATTTTTCGGAGCAAGACCGACCACTCCATAGGATTGCAGGGTGGCATGATATGCTATCGTGGCCACCGCATTCGGTGAGATGTGAATCCCGCCCAGATTTGTTGTTTCGTCGCCCATAGTTTCCTCATATTTTCCATCTTTGCGAGCCCGCTAGGGCAAAGCAATCTCCTGAAAGCGGCAGTTTGCTACCGTGTATGAGATTACTTCGTCGGGCCAGGCCCTCCTCGCAATGACGGACTACTGTCCCTATTTTAGCATCTTATCTTGAAGAAGGCTATTTTATATGGTAAAATCCCGTGCCTTTGAAAAGAGGCGTTCACCCTTCGGCAAAAAGCTCAGGGCAAGACTGGAATCATTGTTAGGAAAGGATATTCAACATGGCAAAATGTCACACCTGCGGTAAAGCAACCACCTTCGGCCACAGCCGTTCATTCTCTCAACGTGCCACCAATCGCACATTCAAACCGAATTTGCAAAAGGTTTCGGTAATGGAGAAGGGTCGCATGGTCAAGAAGATACTGTGCGCCAAATGCATTAAAACGCTCGGCAAATCTGCATCATAAGGTTTGTTTTTCCATTCGCATCAAAGGTCACGGCGTGAGCCGTGATTTTTGTTTTAACCTACCATGTCATTGCGAGGAGGGCAATTGCTCTTCCCGACGACACTTGCGCCGCACGCCAGTGCAGGTGAGCAATCTCTTTGTCGCGTTGGAGATTGCTTCGGGCACACCTGCCCTCCCACTCGCTCCGCTTCGGGGATAATAATGACGGGCGGTGCCAGGGAAGATCAAGAACGCCCTCGCAACGACATTTGTAATGCCTTTATCCCCTCCCCAACACCTTGTGGATGCTTGAAGGCAGCATTCCCTGTGACAAAAGCGTTCGCGCCCGCTTTGTACATGAGAGGCAGGGTGTCCACGGAGATGCCGCCATCCACTTCAAGGTGGGCGTTGGAACGAAGTGCATTTAACTTATTGCGAACCTCTTCCACTTTGCCGATCATCTCCGGCATAAAGACTTGACCTGAATACCCGGGATTGACGCTCATAACCAAAACCAGGTCCGCCAATGGTAAGGCTGAATCTAAGGCGGAGGCGGGAGTCGCAGGCCTCAATGTAATCCCTGCCGTGCAGCCGTATGATTTTATTTTCTCTACGGTTTGTATCAGGTCGGGGCAGGTCTCAACGTGAACAGTGATATTGTTTGCGCCTGCCTTGGCAAAAGCTTCCAGATGCTCCTCAGGGTTTTCGATCATCAAATGAACATCAAGGGGAAGTTTTGTAGCACGCCTGCAGGCTTCAACGAACAACGGACCGACTGTAATGGTTGGGACAAAATGCCCGTCCATCACATCCACATGGAGCCAGTCTGCGCCAGCGGATTCGCAGGCGGCGATTTCGTCTGCGAGGTGAGTGAAATCTGAGGCGATGATGGAGGGGGCAAGGATAAATTTATTCATGGGGTTAGGTTGGAAAAACCAACGCCGGGGCGGCGTTGGAAGCATACTAGGGGCTAGGTGGATTGTAAGCCAGATAAATCCACAACCAAAATGGGATGAGGCCGCCCACAGCCACTACCGCCAACAGGGCAAGCCCAACAATGATCCAGTCAATTTCTTCGAAGGCAGAGGCAAGCTCGGGTGAGTCTTGAGGCGCTGGCTCGGGTTGGATATAACGCGGTTGGACAGGTTCAGGCCGAGGCTGAGAAGGTCGCTCCTTGGAGGGAAGTCTATCTGCAATTTGAGGGGCAATCGAGGCCGTCGGCGGAGGCACGCGAAGCGGTGTAAGTTCGTCGGGCAGAGTCCCGAATTTTTGCAGCACGCGCCCAAGCTGGTCGGCGGTGCGATAGCGAGCGGACGGTTCCTTGGAAAGCACCTTGGAGATGATCTCTTCAAGCGCGGTGGGAATATCGGGGATATATTCGCGGATGGGAATCGGGCGGGCTGAAATATGCAGGCGCGCGAGTTCATCCGGCGATGATGCGGTGAACGGAGGTGTGCCGCAGAATAATTCATACATCACTACACCGAGGGAATAGACATCGGATGCGGGCGTGGGCGCTTCACCAAGTGCCTGCTCGGGCGCAAAGTAAAGCGGTGACCCCCAAACGACGTCAGTGCGTTCACCGGGCGTCATGGTGGCGAGGGCGCGCGCAATGCCGAAGTCTGTGACTTTGAGGCGGCCATCCGGTGAGACGAGCATATTATGCGGCTTGACGTCACAGTGAACCAGCCCGGCGCGGTG
>JBBSCM010000229.1:0-6727 GCA_038250295.1 Anaerolineales bacterium
CCGTGGATGACCATCCTTGGCAGCCCAGCAGGGGATGTGATTAATCGTTCTGTTCATCCGCTGGTATTAATTACTATCCGCCCGCTCATCCGCCTTGTAGGAATATTCATGGGAGATCAATGGCAGCTCGCGCCAATGCTTGCAGCTTCAGCAATGAGCGGACTCTGCGTTTTCATGGCGTGGATGTTTGTTCTGCGTGCATCGGGAGCGAAAACCTATGCTTTCATATTTGCGATTCTGCTTGGTTCGACCGCTACTCACTTGCTCTTTGGTTCCCTCACTGAAAATTATATTTTTGGCGCAGCTTCCTTAATATTTTTCTTTCTCCTAATACAGGCAGGTGAAAAAAGATTTTTAGTCCTTTTACCTGCTGGGTTGCTTCTCTTTGGGATTACGATCACGAATATTGCGCAAGGTGTGATTGCGTTGTTTTTCAACAAGTTTGACTTTCAACGCCTGATCCGTTATTGTGTAATCATTCTTGCCTCAGGTATTGTATTGACCGTCTTAACCAGTAGTTTATATCCCAATACACAGACTTTCTTCTTCGTCCCTGCAGACCTCGCCTTTGAGTTCAATTTTGTAAAAGCAGAGCAAGCATCTCCAACGGAACGTATTCTTCAAAAATTTCAAGTGGTCAGCCGCACCATGTTTTTCTACGGCATTGTAGGCCCCAGTCCGATTGAAGCGATTTCGAAAAAGGACCCTTTTCGAACCATTGACCTCAAAACTTTTGACGTCCGCGAGAACCGCCTCGCTTCGTACAAGGGATTTGCCAACATCCCGCTGATATTATGGCTGCTTCTGCTTGGCGGGGCAGTCTTTGTCTTTGCAAAAAATATACGCTCTTCCAAACACTTGTCCATGATGCTTGCTTTGCTGGGAACGCTTGCTTTTAATTTTCTCATGCACATGTTTTATGGTACGGAGCTATTTCTCTACACAGCCTATTGGGTCTATGCTTTAATCTTCTTCATTGCGCTTGCACTTGCAGATTTCGCAGGCCGAATATGGTTTGAGTCGTTATTGACGCTCTTTGTATTGGTGTTAATGATCAACAATGCGTGGTTCATTTTCGTCATCCTGCGCGGACTGGCTCCCTTTTACGCAGCAGTCCCTTAATTTTGAGACGTATCTTAAAACGAGTAAAATAGAGACATGCTTCTCACCATTGACGTTGGCAATACCAATCTCACACTCGGCCTTTATGAAGGCGAACAACTCGGCGCACATTGGCGTCTTGCCACGGATCATAACCGTATGCCTGATGAATACGGCTTGCAATTTTTGGGCCTGCTGCAGAATGCAGGAAAGACTCTTGACGACATAAAAGGCATTTCACTTGCTTCGGTTGTGCCTCAATTGACCAGCCGTGTGATTCAAGCCTGCCGCGAATATCTTAAACAGGAACCGTTGGTTGTGGATACAGGTGTCAAAACGGGGATCAAGATCCGTTATGAAGACCCCAAAGCTGTTGGCGCCGATCGTGTCTGTGACGCGGTTGCTGTGATGAAATTATATGGCGGCCCTGCCTGCGTGGTGGATTTTGGGACAGCGACAACATTCAACGCAATTACAAAAGATGGTGAATATCTCGGCGGCGCGATCACTGCGGGTATCAATCTCGCCGCAGAAGCCTTATTCACGCGCGCCGCAAAATTGCCGCGTATAGACTTACAGGTACCTCCCTCTGTCATTGGCCGCAACACGGTCCACGCCATGCAATCTGGGTTGCTGTTTGGGTATGTGAGCATGGTCGAGGGAATGGTGGCAAGATTCAGGTCCGAATTGGGAAGCGGTATGAAAGTCATTGCAACAGGCGGGCTGGCAGAAGTTGTGGCAAAGGAAACGAAGGTCATCGATGTGATTGCCCCATGGCTCACGCTGGATGGCCTGCGGATTATTTGGGAAATTAATCATTAAGACTTGAATTAACTGATAGTAATTGTATTTTGTAAAAAGCAGCAATCACCTTTCAAGTGATTGCTGCTTTATATTAATGGCAATCATATTGCAATATCGTCGTAACCTAGCTGTAACGAAGTAATCAGGATAAGGGTCATAAAATAATACAAAAGATAAATTAATTAAGTTTTGCTGTGGATGTCTTTATTCTATTGGGTGGAAGTTTGATCTTTGAACACTCTGAAAGTATGAAACCATCCTGTCATATTTTTATTAAATTTACCTGCTTCTAAAGAGAATGGTTACATGAAATACAAACTCCTATTTCAAATCTTCGTTTTACTTACCGTGCCATTCAATACCATCAGAGCTGTTCAGATAGTACAAGCCAAGCTCAACGCTCAAACCCGGGATTCAGCGATCCCGGCAGGCGGTAGGTTGAAGCCCTCCATAACTCTGGCCGCTTCAAACAGGATTGAGACTATACGCGTTGCTGGGGTATTGAGCAGGCCTGCCTCAATTGGAAGCTATTCTGTTCCACTTCAACCTGAATCAGAAAACAACCCCAATAACAGTGTTATTCCAGGAATAAGCGGCGCCTCTGTATCCGTTGCAGTTACTCCGCCAACGATGAATAGCGGTGAAGTTGCTGTAAACTTAGATTTACCCGCATTCGTGTTTCAAGGACCGGGTCAAGTGATCGTTCCCATTCTCTTATACCATCGCGTTGACGTGTCCTCGACAAATAGTCAGTACTATGTTTCACCCGGTAAATTCGAAGAACAAATGAAACTATTGCGGGATTGGGGTTACACAACCATTACGACTGAATTGTTGGTGAAGACGATTACCGAAGGCGCAGACCTGCCGCTGCGTCCCATAATAATCACATTTGACGATGGGCATCTAAACAATTACACAACCGCATTCCCAATTATGAAAAAATATGGATTTACAGGCATTCTATACATTGTTGGAAGCTATATGGGTACGCCTGCATATATGACCGTAGATCAGATCAAAGAAATGGCTAAAGACGGTTGGGAAGTAGGCAGCCATAGCATGGGCCATCTGGATTTAACTTCGCTTGATCAGCAGCAATTGCGATATGAAATCATCGAATCACGCAATTTTTTAGAAACCAAGTTGGGTGTGCCAATACAGACCTTCTCTTATCCATTCGGAGTTAACGATATCACCGTTATTAATTTAGCTTATTCCGCCGGGTATATTGCTGCAATGGGCACCGGATATACCTATGCTCAGGGAGAGGCAAACCTTTTTGCCTTACAGCGTCGTGGCGTAGATGGTACTCGCGATCTTAATTGGTTTGCATCATTCCTGCCCTGGCAGGGGGATCCTGTTTACTTGTCAGCAGATACGCCTGCTGAAGAGTCTGTATTAAAGTAGCCTTATCGTTCCCCAAACCTCAATAAGATAACACCCATAAACACCAACAATCCGCCGGTGAGTTGAATCGGATTCAATATTTCATTTAAGAAGATAAACGCCCAAACTGCGGTGAAGGCCGGTTCAAGCGTTGCGATCAAATTGGCCGTAGTTGGGGAAAGATAACGAATGCTCAATGTGTAAAGTCCAAAGCCGCCCAGGGTAGGCGCAACCCCCAGAAAGAAAAGAATTCCCCAACCTGTAAATGATTTTCCAAGCCAGAGCATATCGGCGAGAGGCGCTTTGCCTGTGATGAAAAGATCAGCCCCGATATTGAAAAATAACAAAAACACAGTTGCCCATGCGAAGCTGTAAAGCAGCGCCGTCCATGAATCTATTTTTGTGTCTGAAGCATGCTTCCCTTCGAGATTGTAAATGGCGAACATCAAACCAGAGAGCAAACCAAAAATAATCCCCAATGGATTTAGATTCCATGCCGATGAATTGTACGCTCCCGCGACTAAGATAATTCCCCCAAGACTGAGAAGAATTGAAATCACCTTAACCCTGCTAAATTGTTCTTTGTAAACAATGCGGCTTAAGATCGCCGTCATTGCGGGGGAACTGAATGCCATTACGGTTGCCACTGCCGCACCGTTGTATTGAACTGAAAATGTCCACATGGAATTAAAAATGGCAAGTGTGAGTCCATACAACACAATGAATCCCCAGTGAACGCGATCAAGAAATAATCTTGCGCGGCTGAATATTGATAATCCCACGACCATGCCAAATGAAACAAACAGGTCGCGCCAGAAGGCAAGTACAAGTGAAGGTAACGAATATGTTTTGCTCAGGTAACTGATGATCGGGCCAGTGGTTGACCAAAGCACCGTCGCAACGAGCGCGATGATGAATCCGCGTGAAAATATGGGGGCTGGTTTCATTAATGTCCTTTGCAAATAAAAACCCCGCCAGAGCGGGGTCAGTGGGTGTGCCCCCACGGGAATTCGAATCCCGGTTTAAGCCTTGAGAGGGCTTCGTCCTGGGCCACTAGACGATGGGGGCGAGCGGGCTGTATTCTATCATTGCGAATTTGAATCGTCAACGAACACGTGAATTTCCTTTGGTCCATGCACACCGATCGTCAATGTCATTTCGATGTCTGCGGTACGGGATGGGCCAGTGATGAAAACCGCTGCATTTGTATTTTGTACAAGATGCATCGCATCAGGCAATGAAGGCAGTATGCTCGATGACTTTAGCACTGCGATATGGACTTCAGGCAGCAATGACCCATGCAGTGGACTTCCCTCTCCATCCGCGATCAAAATGGACCCGGTATCTGCCAGCCCACAAATTGCCTTCGTTACCCCGACAATGATTTGCGGATCAGGCTCGCGGGTGAAGTGGATATTTGCCTCGCGCAAAAGATTTTCATCCAGCGTGTTTGGCTCAAGGTGAATTTTGTTGATATTTCTTAATTTTAGAAATTCAATAATATTCTGAGTTGGATTCCTTGTTAGCTCTACATATCCGCAAACAAAATTAATTTCTTGAGAAATTTGTTCAACTTTTTGGTGCGCTGGTGCTATGTGCCCATTATGGTTTTGCTCCTGAATTTTTTTTGTTTGCACAGAGTCTTTATGTAATTTTATATTTTGAGTTCCCGACAGCAAGCTGTCGGACTCCAGAAATCTATCTCTAAACGTCTTCCGTGCAAATCTCGGCAAGTCCTTGCTATATCCCCAGCCTGTGAATGCGGGCAGACGAATCCACTGCGAGAAAGGGGCGAAGAGAAAACTTCCAAGCGCGGCGAATTTTTGTGAGGCCGCATACAGCTTCGGGCGAGTCAAGAGGCGGGTGTACATCCGCAAACCAAATTTTGTCCAGAACGATAATCCCGCCCCTCCACTGTTCACTGATAACTGATCACCGATTGCTGCGCCCGCTCTTACACGAGTCAACAACTTGGGCAGATCAATATCCACGGGACAGGCATCTTTGCACGCGCCGCAAAGAGACGAAGCCTGCGCGAGTTGAACATAATTTTCGCCGAGCAGTCCCGGCGAAATGACCGATCCGATCGGACCCGGATACGGCGCGATGGAGAGGTCACTGCCAATGTAGGCATGGCCGCCGAGTTCGCGGAAAACAGGACAGGCATTGAGGCACGCGCCGCAGCGAATGCAAAGCAGGGATTCTTTAAGCGGAGAGTTGCGCACACGCGAACGCCCGTTATCGAGGATGATGAGATGGCGTTGTTGATTATTTAAAGGCTTGGTTAAGATTTGTGTATACACCGAAATCTTTTGTCCCGTTGCGGAACGCGCGAGGAGTGAAATTAAGAGCGAGAGATTATCAAGGTTGGGGACGAGGCGTTCCATGCCCATCAGCGCGATATGCACAGGCGGAATGGTTGCCACCATACGAGCATTGCCTTCATTGGAAACAACACAAAGCGAGCCTGTTTCAGCTACGCCAAAGTTAACCCCGCTTATGCCGATATCGGCGGTGAGAAAAACCTCACGCATAATTTTGCGCGCGGTGGCGGTGAGCGTGGGAATATCTTCGGTATAGGGAATGCCAAGTTTTTCATGAAAGAGCTGTGCCACTTGTTCCTTACGTAAATGCGCGGCAGGAGTAATGATGTGACTCGGTCTTTCATGCCGCAGTTGCACAATATATTCACCGAGGTCCGTTTCGACAACTTTGATACCTTCTGCTTCGAGGGCGTAATTCAATTCAATCTCTTCGCTGACCATACTTTTTGACTTGGCAACCAGGGTTTTACGAATTACGGATTTCGTATTACGTAATTCTGGATTTGTAATATTTTTGGCAAGACCAAGTATGATTTGAATCGCCTCCGCCGCATCTTTCGCACGGTGAACGATGACCCCGTTTTCTTCATTCTTTGCAATGAACTGCGCGAGATATTCATCGAGGTGATCGATCACATCCGTGCGGACTCGATGCGCGCGCTGCCGCCGCTCGCGCCAATCGGGAATGGATTCAAATGCGAGGGCACGTCCCTTCAAACGGCGTTCGGCGTTGTTATCCAACGCGATTTGAAGAGTTTCGTTGTTGATCGATTCGCGAATCCGCTGACGGAATGAAGTCCTGCTCATTTTTTGTCCAGAGGTTTTATCCCGATATACAAGCCGCGTCCGTCGACACCTTCGGTATCGTGAACCACTTTCAATCCTGCCGAGCGAAATGCATCAAGATATTCTTTTTTGCTAAACAAACCAAGCTCAAGAAATTCAGTATCGCGTTCTATTCCCTTCGGTGTCCCGATCAGATATTGAAATTCAAGAATGGAGAGGCTGCCTTTCTGTGAGCTGAGGCTCATTCGAATGATGCTTAAATCAGGTTTGTTGACTTCGGTGGTAAAGACTCGCCCTGGGTGCCATTGACTGGGCGTAAACCA
>JBBSCM010000230.1:0-6707 GCA_038250295.1 Anaerolineales bacterium
CATAAACTTTCAACTGCCATTTATAAAAAACTATTGCAATATAGACACTTTGGATTTGGATCTCGACATTGTGATCAACCCCGATTTCTCCTATGAATGGAAAGACGTGGATGATTACCAAAAAGGGATGGAGACTGGGATTATCCTTCCAGCCTGGGTCGTTGAAATTGCCGAAAGATTGGGATAAGATATAGGAACGTATTTACTGGTTTGGAGAAAGAATGATCACACCTCAAAAGTCAATTCATTATGAGCAGTATGAATTCAAAAAGTGGAAATCCTTCGACGCTGAGACGATTGTCGAAACCCCTGTTTCGTTGACCGTTAACGGACAAGTTTGGATCACGTTCATGTGTACACCTGTCAATTTGGAAGCGCTCGCGGTTGGATTCCTCTACAACGAAGGAATTATCGAGAAAATGGATGAAGTTGTGGATGCAAGAGTCTGCGAGCATGGCGATAACGTGGATGTCTGGCTCAGTCACGATGCGCAGCAGCCTACCAACTGGCGGCGGACTTCAGGCTGCACTGGCGGTGTGACCGCAGTGGATCTATTAGCGAAACCGAATATCTCTTTTGACGGAAGCAGGCCAAAGGTCGAGCCTGAGGCGATTGGACATTTGGTCGAGATGTTGTTTGAGTCGCAATCACTCTACCGTGAGACCGGCGGAGTCCACACGTCCGCCTTGAGCGATGGGGAGAAAATTGTAATATCTGCAGAAGATATTGGTAGACACAATACGCTCGATAAGATCGCCGGGTTGTGCTTGATGAATAATATCTGGCCTGAGACAAGAATATTGATCACAACGGGCCGCATCAGCTCTGAGATGCTGCAAAAAGCTGCGCAGTTAAATGTTCCCATTTTGATCTCGCGCACTTCCCCATCATCGCTGTCAATCGAGATGGCGGAACGCTATGGAATTACATTGATCGGATATGCGAGAAAGCATAGATTTAATGTGTATTCCAATGGCGAAAGAGTTGGGTTGTAAAAAGAGGATGATATGGCAAAGAAAGACGACAACAATGATCCAATGGAATTTAGAGTCAGCTACGGCAGTTACAATAAACGAGACTGGGCACCAACACCGATTAATAAACCGAATTGGATCTATAAAAGATATTCGCGTACCCGGGTGGATTTTTTTGAATGGTCTATTATTGGAATCCTGCTTTTTGTTGCAATTATGCTTGGCATTTTCCTCATAGCAAACTCCATGTTTACATCGCCACTATGGATCGTAGTAATTGTTATGGGGATACCCGTAATTTTAGTGATCCGTTCTGCCTTTGCCAGCACTGTTAATCACAGGTCAGAAACTGAAAATGAGGAAAATCAAAATACGACATCTCCACGAAAACGCGAGAAGAAGCTTCCCAAGCATCGCAAAGATTACAAATAAGTCGAGCCGCCTTTTGGGTGGCTTTTTCTGTTATACTTGATTGTGAAATTTGTCACGATAAGCAAGGATGAACATCTCATCGAAGTATGAGCAATGAAACTTACCTAAGTGGACAAAATAGAGAATAATTGAATTGTCAAAATATGCTAATCATGGAATGCAAATCAATGGAAAGGTCATAAAAGTTATGAATCTTAGAGATATTATCAAACTTGCTGACGGTTCGCTGCTAACCCAGGGCGTGAATACCAACATACAAATAAGTGGAGGGTACGGCGCAGATCTAATGAGTGATGTGCTGGCTGCCAGTCAATCGGATGCAGTTTTGTTAACTGGTCTCACCAACCCACAAGTGGTGCGGACGGCACAAATGGCCGAATTTCGCGCGATCATTTTTGTACGTGGAAAACAACCACAGCCAGAAACCCTGCGCATTGCCATGCAGGAAAATATTCCTTTGATCACCAGTCCGTTTGGAATGTTTGAATTATGCGGCCGCCTTCACAAAGCGGGCCTGCCAAGCTTTGAATCGAATGTGTCCAACTAGAACACCCACCGAGCAGGAAAAACATGGACGGCGAGGCCGCCCAATCACGGATCGCGATGCAAACGAGATCAATCGCGTGGAGGAACTCTCCTACGATCTGAAAGTTCGCGATGTGATGACGGCCAAACTGTTCACCACCACCCCGCAAGCATCGCTGTTTGACGTATTGGAACTTTTACGCCTCAATCGTATTTCAGGGGTTCCCGTGATACAAGATGACGAGTTGGCGGGCATAATCAGTATTGAAGATATTGTGCGCGCAATGGAAAGGAACGACCTGACAGAGCTTGTCGGGCAGTATATGACGCGCGCTTTGGCCACCGTGTTCAATTACGACTCGATCTACAAGGCAATGCAAACCTTTGCCGAAAGAAAGGTCGGACGGCTGCCAGTTGTGGATGAGACCAATAGGCTCGTGGGCATGATCACCAAAGGCGATATCACGCGCGGTATTTTGACAGCCCTGCAGAAAGATTACAAGGAAGAGGAAGTCCGCCGTTATCGGGCCAGTCACCTTTTTGAAGATATTATCTCAGACCGCACCACCCTTGTCCTTCGTTACAACATCAAAGCACATGATTTCACACATGGCGGCAATGCATCCAGCAATATCAAGCGCGCCCTCTTAAGACTCGGCGCTGATCCGCAAATCGCGCGCCGCTGCGGTATTGCCGTGTACGAAGCAGAAATGAATCTCATTATCCACACCACGCACGGCGGCATATTAAAACTGGAAGTGGAGCCGCATCGCATCACCATGTCCACCACAGATGACGGGCCTGGTATTTCTGATGTCAACCAGGTGCTCCAGCCCGGCTATTCAACCGCCACCGAACAAGTCCGCGAGATGGGATTTGGCGCAGGCATGGGCCTTGTCAATATCAAGCGCTGTGTGGATAGCATGGATATCGAATCAACGGTTGGCAAAGGCACGAAACTTATCATGCGGATTCACGTGCCAACCGAGAATTTCAATGGACGTAAAGATGGATAAAAACATGAACCTTCAACAGATCATAGACCGCCTCAACCTGACCGTTCTAACTGGTCCGCGCGATTTTGCAGAAATCCACCCTGAAGGAGGCTACACCTCAGATTTGCTATCCTGTGTCATGGCCGGTGCAAAAAGCAACCATCTCTGGATCACACTGCAAGCCCACCTCAACATTGTTGCCGTGGCCGCCTTGCTTGAAGTCGCTGCCATCATCATCACCGAAAATGCAAAGCCTGACGCCGCTACTATTTCCAAAGCCAATGAGCAGGGCATCATATTACTTTCCACGCCCAAACAAACTTTTGAAATTGACGGCAAACTTTGGGAGATGGGTGTTCGTATTCAGGAATGAAAAAGTTTCGCGCCGACTTGCACGTACATACTGTATTATCGCCCTGCGCCGAGGTGGAAATGATTCCACCTTTGATCGTGCAGAAAGCGCTTGAACTGAATATCGACATCATTGCGATCACAGACCACAACGCCAGCGCAAATGTCTCTGCTGTGCAAAAAGCCGCCGCGGGAAGCAATTTAAAAGTCTTACCTGGCATGGAAGTACAAACCCGTGAAGATGTTCATTTGCTTTGTTTGTTTGAATCCTTAAGCCAACTTGAAATCTGGCAAATTGCGATAAACCAATCTTTGCCAGACACTTTAAATCGTCCAGAATTCTTTGGGGAACAATATGTTGTTGATGAACACGGTGAACATATTCGCACAGAAACACGCATGCTGCTCACATCCACCCAGTTTTCGATTGACAACGTTTTTGAGCGCGTCAACGCTTTAGGCGGATTGGTCATCCCAGCGCATGTTGAGCGGACAACTTACGGCCTCTTCCCCACCCTCGGTCTGCTCTCTGAAAATTGGCCGATTCTTGGCTTTGAAATTTCCCGCCACACTACACCTGAAAAGGCACTTGCTGACTTTCCAGCAATAGGAAATTACGCTCTCATTCAAAGCGGTGATGTTCATAGATTGGATGAATTCATCGGCACGACCATTTTTACCCTCGAAGAACCCACTGTGAAAGAGATCTGTATGGCATTGAAGGCGGAAAATCAAAGGAATGTTCTTATAGAAAATATGCCTGACATGTAACCCCAAAAGAATATGACATTAATCATTGACCAAACCAGATAGCCATATTAAACTTAGTTTGTGAAAAAAATCACAATTTTACCCAATAGATGAGAGATGACAGGAATGCTAAAAGAAATCCCAACCAATGACCCACTTAATATTGCAGAACAGAAAACGATCATTGACCGTGCAATCATCAACAACAAAGAACGTCCCGGCGCAGTCATGCTGGTACTTAACGAAGTTCAGGGAAAGATCGGGCATGTCTCCCCTTCCATGCAAACTTATATCGCCAAAAAATTAAATATTCCCGCTGGCCATGTACATGGAGTCGTGACCTTCTATTCATTCTTCAAAACCCAGCCGCGCGGGAAACACACGATCAAGTTTTGTTTGGGAACCGCCTGTTATGTCGCCGGTATAGGCCAGTTAATTGAAAAAGCAAAGCAATCATTGAAGATTGAACTCGGTCAAACTACACTCGATGGGCAGATCACACTCGAAGAGTGCCGCTGTGTGGGGGCGTGCAGTCAGGCGCCTGTAGTAGTGGTGGATGAGGAAGTGATGGGACGTCAAAAGCCCAACAAATTCCCGCAAATCATCCGCAAGGTGCAGAGCTAATCATGAGAGAGATCGCCCTTCATCTGCTGGATATTGCTGAAAACAGCGTGGCGGCTCAAAGCCACAATATTCGCATTGAAGCGCATGAAAACCTGCAAAGCGATCTACTCACAGTATGCGTAACAGACGACGGATGTGGTATGGATGCAAAAACAGCCCAGCAAGTTTTGGATCCGTTTTACACCACGCGCACGACTCGCAAAGTGGGGCTTGGGATTCCACTGTTGAAGCTGGCGGCGGAAATGTCCGGGGGCGGATTAACCCTGGTCACAGAATCAGGCAAAGGCGCAAAAGTGGAAGCGTCCTTTCGTCACAGTCACATTGATAGAATGCCGCTTGGGGATCTGGCCATGACGTTCCTAACTTTGCTGGTCTCTTATCCGCATATTCATTGGGTCTTTGTTTATCAAGTTACCGACAGAGATGGACAAAGCCATGAATTCAATTTTGATGATGTCGAATTAAAAACAATATTGGACGATATGTCCATGACCGAACCAGATATATTGAAGTTCGTGCGCGGTATGTTCGAAGAGGGCATTGAAGCGCTTGCGTATCAAACAGTCAACTAAAAAGGAGAAAACATGCCTGCGATTAAATCACTTGAGGAATTAAAACGAGTACGTGAAGAAGCCTTGCAAAAGAAACAAATGAAAGCCGCTGCCGGTAATGTACAAGTCATCGTGGCAATGGGCACGTGCGGAATTGCCGCCGGCGCGCGGGACACGATGAAAAGCGTTTTGAGTTTTATCGAAACAAACAATTTAAGCGGCGTGACTGTGACCCAGACCGGCTGTATCGGCATGTGCGAACAGGAACCCATTCTTCAAGTTGTGATCGGCGAAGATGCCAAAGTTGTGTATGGCAAAGTCAATGCCGAAGTTGCCGAGCAAATCATGCGGCAGCATGTCCAAAATGGAATGCCTGTAAAGGATTATGTTTTGTCGATTTAATATCTGTGAGAGTTGGAGTTGGTAATGGCGTTTTATCGTTCGCATGTATTGGTATGTGTTGACCCCGAGTGTCTTGCAAAAGGCGCTCATGAAATTGTGGACGCATTGCAGGATGAATTTGTTGCCCAGGGTTTATTAGCCGAGATCCAAGTACTCGAAACTTCCCGCATCGGCGGCTGTTCGGGCGGACCTGAGATGATGGTTTACCCCGAGGGGATTCATTATCACGGCATGACCGCTGATGATATTCCATTTCTTGTTGAAGAACATTTTCTAAAGGGCCGCATTGTCGAGCGCTTTCGTGAAGTGGTCAAGCCTGTTATTGATGAGGAACTTGGTCCGCTGCGCCCGAAGGAAGTACGGGTTGTGTTACGGAACTGCGGTCAGATCGACCCAAACAATATTGAGGATTATCTTGCAGTAGATGGGTATCAGGCACTTGGTAAAGCACTCCTTGAAATGACGCCCGAAAAAGTCATCGAGGAAGTCCTCAGTTCCGGCTTGCGTGGTCGCGGCGGTGCGGGTTTTCCAGCCGCCAAAAAATGGGCGCTCACCCGTCAGGTGAATGACAACCCAAAATACATGATCTGCAATGCAGATGAGGGCGACCCCGGCGCATTCATGAATCGACGGGTGCTCGAAGGCGATCCGCATTCTGTGATCGAAGGCATGATCATTGGTGCGTATGCAGTGGGTGCAAGCTATGGCTATATTTATTGCCGCGCCGAGTATCCTGTGGCCGTCGAGACTCTTAATATTGCGATCAAACAAGCACGCGAATTTGGCTTTTTAGGAAACAATATTTTCGGTACTGATTTTAATTTTGACCTTGAAGTACGCGTTGGCGCAGGCGCATTTGTCTGCGGCGAAGAAACAGCTTTGATAGCCTCGATCATGGGCAAGCGCGGCGAGCCAAATCCACGACCGCCGTTTCCTTCAGTAAAAGGTGTTTGGGGTAAACCGAGCAACAACAACAACGTTGAGACCTATTCGAATGTGCCGCAAATTATTACGAAAGGCGCGGCATGGTATTCAAGTATGGGGACCGAACAGTCCAAAGGGACGAAAACTTTTGCGGTTGGCGGAAATGTAGTTAAGCCGGG
>JBBSCM010000231.1:0-6675 GCA_038250295.1 Anaerolineales bacterium
AGTTCATAATTCTGGAGTCCATCAGCAAGCTGATGGATTATCAGGCAGCAAGCTGCCTGACTCCAAATAATACAAAGGAGTTCAAATGATAAAATTTTTTGTCCGCTGGGCGATCAACGCGCTCGCATTGTGGGTTGCAATTTTAGTTGTTCCCGGCATAGACTTTGACGGGGATTGGACTGGTCTGTTATGGCTTGCACTCATCATCGGCTTGCTAAACGCGCTGGTGCGGCCACTGTTGAAATTCCTCACCTGTCCACTTATTCTCCTCACGCTTGGGCTGTTTACCATTGTCATCAACACCATCCTGCTCATGCTCACCAGTTCCATTGGGCAGGCACTTAACCTCGGCCTCAGCGTGGACGGCTTCTGGCCCGCAGTCCTCGGCAGCATTGTCATCAGCATCGTCAGCGTGATCATGAGCCTGATCCTGCGTGATGAATTGAAGGGCACAAGGCATAAGAATTAAAAGCAAGACTCTAAAGAGACAATCACTCCACACATGCGATTGTCTCTTTTTAGTTAATTACCTTACGTGAGGATATGACAACCCCGAAGGGGTAAATTTCTTACAGATTTTAGATGACGTTATTTTCAATCCCGAAGGGATGTCATGCACTTCAGAAAGACATATCATCCCTTCGGGATTAATATTTACCTTCACCTCGTTCTATAATTCCGTCACCCCTTCGGGGTTAACTGCCTAAAGAGCTATTTTATATGCAAGGCCGACGTGCTTAACATGGTAAATATCAGACGGGAATTATTCGCAAGCAGCAGCGCGAGAAATAGGAGCAAAATGATTTGAAACCATCTTTTATCCGCAAGTTCCTTCCATGCCAGCGCAAGAAAGAGAATAATGGCATAAGCCCAGTTGGTGGAATAAAGGAAGATGTCTTTTCCGTATTGCAGGTGCAGGATGAAATTAAAAAGCAGGATAAAAATGAAGGCAAAGGGGAAACGATTATCCTGTTTTCTCAAGTTCTTTATAAACAGGAAACCACCCAGAAAAATCAAGCCAAGCCAGGCAAAAGCCAGCGCGGCGCCAAACGATGTTTCGTATGCGCTTAATCGCATGGGATCGGCCTTGAACATCCACACCTTTAAAAACGGAATCTCTTCTTCTAGAATTAATGGGTCAGGCGCAACGATACTGTGAAAGAACATTACTCGAATAATCGCCAAACCTCGTCCAATGGAAGGGGCAAATGTATTTCCTGTTTCAGCCGTAAAACTGGATGGGACGAAAAAATAAGGCTGCGAATCGGGATAGATGAAATTATTAAGCAAGGTCAATGGAATGACCAATGCACCAACAATTAGGCCGTATTTGACCCACTGTATAAAATTCCGCTTCACAAAAATAAACGCGATGACCGTTTGGATGAAATTCGTGACCGTAATTCCAAATGAAAGCATGCCCGTAATGATCAATGCAGATAAGGGCTGGTCTTTGAGTAGAAAAACAAGGAAGGCCAGTGCCACAGCGGCGAGAAAAATATATGTCTCGATCAAAGAACCAAACACCAAATGCGCGGCAGATGCGCCCAGCAAAGTCGCCATCAAGAGCGCGTAGAGCGAATTCCCAACTGTGTGCTTCACAAAATACCATGCCAGGAAAACACAGAACGCGCCCGTGAATGCCACCAGGATAAATGCTCCAGCCAGCCTGTCTCCTTTTAAGAAAAAAGAAAATAATACAACCAGAGGTCTGATGATCAACAAAACAAAGGGATGTACTGAACGCCAGTAATAATCCTGATAAGCGGCTGTTGTGAAGCGTGTTCGCCACAGCAAGCCATCTGTATCGAAGAAGATATCATCCACATCAAAAGCGGGGCGGTTGAAAATGGAAGCAAGAATCAAATATACAGAAAAGAAAAATACCGCAAGCACCAAACCCGGCAGGTTTTCATTTATAAAATTATAGAAACGAGTTTGGTTTAGTCTTTTTTCCCTGGCAATGGACAATGTCCATGCGAATAACGGCAAAGAAAGAACTGCTGAAACGACAAAATAAACGATCTGGTCTTTTTCAAGTTGAAAATAGGCCGCATCAAATAGACTGGGGAATTGCTTTGCCATCCCAAACATGACCACTACAAAAATCGATAATACAATGAACAACGCAAGGGTAATGCCAAAGTCAACGGACTGGGATTGGGACCATCTTTTCACTTTCCCGAGCAGGTAATAAAAAAACATACCTGCGCTGGAGTGAATCAACAGCGCCAGCAAAATAATTTCAAGATAGGTTGAATAAAAATTACTTAAAAAACCTGGTATAAAATAACTGAGAGGGATGCCGGACAACCAGGCAAAAAGGAAGCGAGGGGAAAGCGAGCGCACAGTCAACTACTTTAGGCAGGCGTAAATTTGTTTGTGGAGTCCAACAACAGGCTACTGGACTCCACAAATCATTATTTTAACGAGCGTGCAAGCTCCAGGAATTCGGTCCACTCTTCTTCGAAGAAATGGACAGTGACATTGTTCAATTCGACATGATAGGTGACCTCGCCATCGGGTTCTTCGGCCTTCCAGGCGATGAAGTTCTCGGTCTCGGCGATAGTGTCTGTGCGGGGTTCGTTACTGTTATTAGCCATGAAATTCTCCTTGGGATGGTTATACTTTACTAATCAAAGCGAACACACTTGAAGCGTTCACTGCATTCAAAATGCTACGGGGCGGTCACTGCCCTTTGCTGCGATTCAGGCTGCGGGTACGGATGAAGCGGCGGATCGAAGCGATAAATCTTGCCCCGGGCGGAGGCGGCGTTTGATGAGATTCCACTTCAGGCCAGGGGTCCAAATCCAGCATTTTCCGCAGGGTGTATCGCCATAAGAGTGCGGCAGTGGCAAGGATGGGGGCGGCTACCACCACACCAATAATACCGAATAAGTTGGCCGCAACGATTGCGGCGACAAGCACTGCGGCGGGATGAACCTTAAGCGCATTAGAAAGAATACGCGGGGAAATAATATTATCAAAGACCTGGTCGATCACAAGCGCCGTAACCAGGACAAGCAGTGTGTAACTGAATGGGGAGAGGTCGAGCAATTTATAAGTTTGAAAATAGGCAACAAGAACAAGAATGATCCAGTTTACAGCAGGGCCAACATAAGGGACAAAGCGCGCAAGGCCGGCCAGGAACGCAAGACTGATGGCGTAATGTACACCCAGGACGGTAAGTACAATGGAATAGACGATCACAGCGATGAAAAAGATAATGATCTGGCCGCGCAGGAAGGCATTCCAGGTGCGTCCAAGTTCGCGGGAAAGACGCTCAAAATCAGATGTATATCCGGGAACATCCATGGTGATAATGTGGTCACGCAGGCCGCCGCTTTCGGCAAGCACAAAATATGAAACCAGAATGACGAACAGAGTCCAGCCGAAGAAATTGGCCGCGCTCCCGGCGATTGTGCTAACCAGTGTGCCTGTACGGCTTAATAAGGGTTGTACCATGCCAAGCACCTGGCTGCTGAGGGCCCTTAGGTCCAATGCGCTTAGATCCACTTTGAAAGGACCAAATTCATACACCTTGCCTGAGATGCTTGCGATGAGTTGCGGCAGGGTCGTAATGGCATTCTGCACGATACCAACCAGGCTTTGCACTTGCTGCACAAGCCCCACCCCGCCCAAAGTGAGCAAGCCAAGCAAAAGAATAATGATCACAACATAGATCACTCCAACAGATGCGTTCCAGGAGAACCGCAATCTGCGCTGGAGAAAACTCGCGATGGGATGAAACAAATATGCGAGCACGAGCGCGATCAACAACGGAGTTATGATGAACTGGAATTTAACCAATAATGCGCCCATGATCACCACAATGGTGAGGGCGATCACCAGTTTTGTATTCGTGCCCCATGTGGGGGAATTGGATGATGATGATGATGGGTTGCTTACAACTGCCGGTGATTTCGTTTCTTCAGGTTCCGCTCGTTTTCGGCGCGGCTTGGACAAACCCACAGGTTCGGGTGTTGGTGTTTGAGCCATCTTTTTACTCCAAGTATTTTTCTTTGACTGGTACCAGTTATTTTACAACATTAAACATAAAAACCCGCGAGTTTGGCTCGCGGGTTTTTATTCTGATATTTGCTAACAGCCAGACAGGAAGGGGAAGAATACGCACCAGCGGAAGGTCGCATCCACCCACCAAAAGAAACCGCCGCACATACACAGGAACAGCAGAACGCCGACTCCAATGAAAATGGGGAGCATAGTGGTCTTCTTTACTACGGGTGCGCCGGAATAAGCAGGGGTTGCAGCATAAACTGGAGCAGCTGCTTGCATAGGCGGTGAAACGGCAGCATTGACAGACTTGCGCGAGACTGCGACCGTGACGCCCGGATCGATGTTGATCGCATCGTACATCAATACGATCTGCTCGCCAAGAGAAACGACGTCACCGGGTTTGAGTACCACTGGGCCGGCGAGTCGCTGTCCGTTGACAAAGGTGCCGTTGGTGGAGCCAAGGTCTTCAAGCACATATTTGCCGCCCTGAAAGGAGAGGCGGGAATGTTTGCGCGAGATTTCGGCGTCATTGATCGCAACACTATTGGACGAGTCACGCCCAATGACAAGCTGGTCTCCTTCAAGAGGAAAAACCACGCCCGGGGTGGGGCCTGACCGCATTACGAATTGAAACTGTGCCATCTTCATCCTCCAAAAAAAATAATAACAATAGTTTTTATCGGTAAAACAAAAAACTTTTTCTATCCACAGATTACACAGATTTTCGAAATTTTCTCTTGAAAAATTAAAATCTGTGGATTATTTCCGCTAATGTCTAATGAATAACGTCGTTAATAACAGGGTATGCAATATTGTGTAGTTTACAATCTTAGTGCAAAAAAGTCAAATCAATGCTTTTTCCTGCCCTGTTTTTTCTCAATCTCGTCAGCGCGCTGCTGGGTTTTACTGACACGCGGCAGGGATACCAAAAAGACCGTCCCTACGCCGAGCTTGCTTCTCACTTCAATGCGCCCGCCATGTCCATTAATGATCTGTTTACAGATGGAAAGTCCCAGCCCGGTGCCAGCCACACGGGACTCATGTTCGCGCACGCGAAAGAATTTCTCGAACAAGTGCGGCAGGGAATCATCGGGAATACCCAAACCAGTATCTTGAATATATATGTCCAGTTCCTTTTCAGTGGCCTCTGCGCGCAGCATCACCATCCCATTGGGGCGGTTGTATTTAACGGCATTGCTCAGCAAGTTCAACACCACCTGTTTTACCTTGTCGCGATCCGCTTCGAGCAAGGGCAGACCCTCGGGCGATTCCACGCGGATCTGAATATTATCCTCGGTTGCTTTTGTAGCCATCACATCTTTACATTCATAAAGCAAATCCGCAACGCTAAATGAGGTCTTGCGGAATTGCACACGGCCCGATTCAAGCCTTGCCAGGTCGAGGAAGGAGGATGCGAGCGAATTTAAACGAATGGTCTCATTATGAATGTTGTTTACGATCTGGTCACGTTGATCCTGTGACATCTCCGGGCGCAGCAGCAAATAGGTGGCTGTACTTAGCGACGCCAACGGCGTACGCAATTCATGGACGAATTCCGATATCAAATCCGATTGTTGGAACAAGCGCGCGTTCTCGATCGCAACTGCGGCTTGCGCGCCCAGGACCAACAGCATCGATTCATCCGTATCTGTGAATTTACCCCTGTGCTTATTTAAAGCTTCGAGCACACCTACGATCTTATTCTTGGTCACCAGCGGAATCCCCAATAGGGATTCCGTGGAAAGCCCGGTGGTTTCCTCCACATTGGAGAAGAAACGCGGATCTTCATGCGCGTTCATCACACGAACGGTCTGGCGGTTATTGACGATCCAGCCCGCAATGCTCCCATCCAACGGGACGATAATGCCGCGGCGTGTGGCGTCATCCATATTCGTTGAAACCTGGAAATACAACTGACGGGATGTGTCGTCATATAACAAAATGGATGCGGCTTCTGCGCCGCTGATCTCGGCGGCGGCATGGACAATGCGTGAAAGCAAAATATCCAGGTCCAGTGTGGATGCGAGATCACGCGCAATATCAATTAAACGGCGATAGCCGTCCAAGCGCTCAGTTTTTATTTCAGCCATGTAACACTCTCTCCGCAATCGCAGGAATGATCACTGCCACATCTTCCAGGATCGCCACATCTGCGCGCACGTTCAAATAGGTTTCAGAATTGTTGATAATGATGAGGTGCGCGCCGCGGTCGAGGGCCTGCATGGGCAAACCTGCCACCGGTAAAACTTCCAGAGATGAACCCGCTACCATCATCAAGTCACAGTGACGCGCCGCCTGTTGTGCCTTGGACCATGCTGTTTGCGGCAGTTGCTCTCCGAAAAGAATGACATCAGGCTTGAGGGTCTGGTCACATTTTGGGCAGCGGGGAAGCTCGCCATTTTCAACGAATGAAGCGATGTAAAGCGCAGCATCCACTTGATGATAACACTGGGTGCATGTTAAGGTCTGCATGGTGCCGTGCATTTCAATTACAGTTTTTGAACCCGCCTTCTGATGAAGGCTGTCAATATTTTGGGTAATGATCGCATCCAAGTGCCCCGCTTTTTCCAGCTCAGCCAAAGCACAGTGCGCGGAATTTGGCTGGGCATTAAAGATCTGACTCGCAAGCGGACGAAACCACTCAAAGAATCTTTCCGG
>JBBSCM010000232.1:0-6628 GCA_038250295.1 Anaerolineales bacterium
GAACAATCTGTGGATGCGTGGAATATGGCGATGCAGGTTAATTTGACATCAGCTTTTATTATGGCGCAGGAAGCAAGCCCAATTTTGTCCTCATCTGCCCATGGATCAATTATATTGTTCTCTTCAATTTACGGGGTGGTAGCGCCAGATATGAGTCTATATGATGATACAAAGATGGCAAATCCTGCCGGATATAATGCTACGAAAGGAGGAATATTGCAATTAACGCGCTACCTGTCCACAGTGTTAGCCCCGGGCATTCGTGTAAATGCAATTTCTCCGGGCGGAGTGTTTAGAAATCAACCGGAAATATTTGTAAACAGATACAAAAAACGAACACCTTTAAATCGTATGGCCACGGAAGAAGACTTAAAAGGGGCAGTTGCTTATCTGGCGTCGGATATGTCCTGTTATGTTACAGGCCATAATTTAATTGTAGATGGCGGGTGGACAACATGGTAATCATTCAGAACCATCGAATTGGCAGAAAGGAATCCTGCTTTATCATTGCAGAGGCTGGCGTGAACCATAATGGCAGCCTGGATATGGCTTGTCAGATGGTGCAGGCGGCGGCACAGGCGGGAGTGGATGCCGTCAAGTTTCAAACGTTTAAGGCAGAAAAGCTGACGACGGCTCAAGCCCCAAAGGCCTCCTATCAAGCAAAGGCAACAGGCGGAGATGAAAATCAACTTGAAATGCTCCGCAGGCTTGAGCTTTCTGAAGCGGACTTTCAAACATTGGCAGATGAATGTCGTAAAAACAATATCCTTTTCCTATCCACTCCATTTGATGAAGACAGCGCTGATTTTTTGGCTTCATTGGATATGGCGGCTTTTAAAATTTCCTCGGGTGAAATTACCAACCTGCCATTTTTAGATCATGTGGCGCGGAAAGGAAAACCTGTTATTTTGTCCACTGGAATGTCTTATTTGAGCGAGGTGGATTTGGCAGTTCGGACGATTCAGACTGCTGGGAATCATGAACTCATTCTTTTACATTGCACCAGCAATTATCCTGCCGACCCTGCAGACGTGAATTTGCGGGCAATGCTCACGTTGGAACAGGCGTTTCAAACCCCTGTGGGCTTTTCCGACCACACGATGGGTATTGAAATTCCTCTGGCTGCTGTTGCCATGGGAGCCAGTGTCATTGAGAAACACTTTACCCTGGATCGTTCTCTCCCAGGGCCTGACCACCAGGCATCTTTGGAACCGGGCGAGCTCGAAGCTTTGGTCAAGGGTATTCGAAAAGTGGAGATGTCATTGGGGCATGGACGCAAGGAGCCTGTGGAACGTGAGGCCAACACGGCCGCAGTTGCACGGAAGAGTATTGTTGCCCGTGTTGATATTCCAATGGGAACAATATTTAATGAGACACACTTTATGATGATGCGCCCGGGAACAGGATTGCCTTCGGCGATGCTGCAATATGTGATTGGACGCACGGCGCGGGTTAATATCCCTGCCGGCGCCCTGGTGACATTTGAGATGTGCTCATGAGAACCATAGGTGTTGTGTCTGTCGGGCGTTCTGACTATGGTATTTATCTTCCCATTCTAAAACGGATTCAGAATGATAATGATTTGCGTCTGCAACTATTTGCCGGTGGGATGCATTTGCGGCCCGAACATGGAATGACGATTAAGACAATTGAAGCAGACGGATTTAATGTGGTTGAACAAATTGATATGTTGACCGGTTCTGACACGCCTCAGGATATCGCCGCTTCGATCGGGCGTGGTGTGATCGGTTTTGCCAATGCGTTTAATCGTTTTCCTCCAGATATCCTTGTTGTTCTAGGGGATCGCTTTGAAATGTATTCCGCTGCCCTGGCTGCCTTGCCATTCAATATTCCAGTTGCCCATATTCACGGCGGAGAATTGACACAAGGCGCCATTGACGACTCTCTTCGTCACTCCATGACCAAACTGAGTCATTTACATTTTGTTGCCACAGAAAGATATGCAAAACGGGTCATTCAACTGGGTGAGGAGCCTTGGAGAGTGGTCGTGTCAGGAGCTCCCGGTTTGGATCATCTTGAAACCATCACTTACCAGGAACAAAATGTTCTTGAAAGCAGGTTTGGAATTGATCTGAGCAAGCCGAGCCTGCTGGTTACGTTTCACCCTGTCACTTTGGAATATCAGCAGGTTGAGGCGCAGATTGACGCGGTCCTTGGGGCGATCCAGAAAAGCGAACATACTGTTTTATTCACATCGCCAAATGCAGATAGCGGCGGGAGCATCGTGCTAAACAAGATTCGCAAATACGTGGAAACTCATCCCAATTCACAGCTGGTGGATAATCTGGGAACAGAAACATATTTCAGCTTGATGAGATGCGTCACTGCCATGGTTGGAAATTCATCCAGCGGAATTATTGAGGCGCCTTCGTTTAAACTCCCTGTTGTGAACATTGGAACACGTCAGGATGGCAGGCTGCGAGCGGACAATATCATAGATGTTGACTGCAACGAGGATGCTATTCTTGGCGGCATTAAAAAGGCAGTGGGGCCATCATTTGGAAAACAGATAGGGGATATGGTAAATCCATATAAACAGCATGGCAGCGCGTCAGAGATCATTGCAGATCATTTGAAAAATATCCCTTTGGATCAAAAATTGCGGGTCAAATCTTTTTATGACCTGAATGAACAAACGGTTGCAATATGAACGGAAAAGTCTCCTGTGTAATTCTAGGAGCTGGCGGCCATGCCCGTATGTTGATTGACTGCCTGCTTTTTTATCCTGATGTGACAATCGCGGGTATCCTGGATCCAACGCCGTCTTTGCAGGGTCAGTTCATTCACGAGATTCCTGTTTTGGGAAATGATGATTTATTGGGCGAAATGTCCCGGCGCGGCGTCGGCCATTTTGTGGTGGGAGTGGGCGGTGTGGGGAATAACCGCCCTCGCAAAAAAATATTTGAAACTGCCCTGGGTTTTGAGCTTGCCCCGCTTACGGTTAAACATCCAACAGCTATTATCTCCAAAACTGTTGGATATGAAGCAGGCTGCCAGTTTTTGCCCGGTTGTATTGTAAATACCGACGTTGTTTTAGGATTAAATGTCATCGTAAACAGCGGTGCGATCATTGAGCACGATTGTGTAATAGCCGACTATGTACATATTGCAACCGGGGCAAAATTAGCCGGGGCTGTCCGCGTTGGGCAAGGCGCTCATATTGGCGCAGGCGCAACGATCCGCCAGAATATAGTAGTAGGTGAATTTGCAATTGTTGGAGCAGGCGCGGTGGTCGTTAGGGATGTGCCACCCAATACGACCGTGATGGGCGTGCCCGCAAAGATATACTTGGGAAAGGTGAACCAGTGAATATACGGATTATTCCACGGCTTGATATAAAAGGCCCAAATTTGGTTAAGGGCATTCATTTTGAGGGATTGCGGGTGCTTGGAAAGCCTGAATATTTTGCCCGTTATTATTATGAAAACGGCGCAGATGAACTGCTTTACATGGATGCGGTTGCCAGCTTGTACGGGCGGAATAGTCTGCTGGAAATTGTGGAAAAAACGGCGCGCGAGATTTTTATTCCGCTCACGGTTGGAGGCGGGCTGCGAAGTGTCGACGATATCAAGGCTGTTTTACGAGCCGGCGCAGACAAAGTCTCTTTGAATACGGCGGCAATTGCGCGCCCCGAATTAATTCGTGAAGCCTCACGAGCATTCGGGTCATCTACAATCGTTGTGTCCATTGAGGCGATTCGCCTGCCTAATGGGCAATATGAAGCATACGTCAATTATGGACGGGAGCGCACCAATATTAATGTGTTTGATTGGGCCAAACAGGCGGTTGAACTTGGCGCGGGTGAATTGATGGTCACCTCGATTGACCGGGAAGGAACCGGCAAGGGCTTTGACCTCGAGCTCATTCGCCGGATTGCGCAAAATGTTTCCGTGCCTGTGATCGCAGGCGGCGGGGCGGGTAAACTGGAGGATATTCATCAAGTTATTATTAATGGCCACGCAGACGCTGTCTGTCTTGCGTCGATACTTCATTACAATTCCATTCGTCATTACCACGCCACAAATGAAGACTATTCGCAGGAGGGAAATACTGAATTCATAAAGAACGTAAAAGGTTTTTCCTTGATCCAGGATGCGGCGCTGCCGGACGTAAAATCATACTTGATCCAGCGGCAGGTGGACTGCCGTTGGCCCATTCCCGCATGAGATTTGGAGAGTTGAAATGAATTATCTTGCCCCCAAAGTAGCGATCGTGGATTTTGGACTCGGGAACCTGTACAGTGTTCAACATGCCTGCCGGCATGTGAACCTTGATGCAGAAATTACAACATCAAGAGATGCCATTTTGAATGCAAATGCCGTGATTTTGCCGGGCGTGGGCGCTTATGCAGACGCGATGAATGCCCTGCACCGCCTGGACCTGGTGACCGTGTTGCGCGAATTCGCGGCCTGCGGCAAACCCTTTCTTGGGGTTTGCCTCGGTATGCAATTGTTAATGACTGAAAGCCAGGAGTTTGGCAGGAGTGAAGGCCTGGATATTATTAAGGGGTCGGTTATTCCTTTTGGCGAACCTCGTGAAGGTGACCGTAAATTAAAAGTCCCTCAAATTGGCTGGAATCAAATTCACGCATCGGAAAACACAATAAAATGGGATAATACCATCCTGAACGGATTATCGCAGGATGAGTATATGTATTTTGTGCATTCCTTTGTTGTTGCGCCTGAAAATCCTGGAATCGCATTGTCGATGACCGGCTATGGCGATGTCAGTTTTTGTTCCAGTCTGCAGGTTGGAAATATATTTGCCTGTCAATTCCATCCTGAGAGAAGCGGTAAAAAAGGCCTGCAGATATATCAAAATTTTGCGGCATTTCTTGACAAGGCCGTATAGGAGAAATTTATATGACTGAAAAATTGGAAGCTCGTTATGGTTTGCCTGAAAAGGTTGTTTTTTGCAAGCGCTGCATGATGTCCAACCAACGCCCGGCATCCATACCTGAATTTAAGCACACTCCCGACCGGCAGGGGGCAAAATATCTGCACATTGATGATGAAGGGATATGCGATGCGTGCCGTCAGGCGGATATAAAGGAAAAGATCGATTGGAAGAAACGGGAGGATGAACTCCTGCGCCTGTTGGATAAGTACCGCCGGAATGACGGACAATATGATTGTATCGTGCCCGGAAGCGGCGGCAAGGACAGCGCCTTTCAATCGCATATCCTTAAATATAAATATGGGATGCATCCCCTCACGATCACCTGGCCCCCTATTCTGTATACCGACTATGGTTATCAAAACTTTCGCAACTGGGTTGAGGTGGGCGGATTCGACAACATCAGCTTTAAACCGAATGGACGCGCTCAAAAACTGCTGACAAAACTGTCCATTCAAAACCTGCTTCATCCGTTCCAAACATTTATTCTCGGGCAGAAGAACCTTGCCCCCAAGATCGCTTTAAAATATAACATCCCGCTGATTTTCTATGGCGAAAACGAAGCAGAATATGGAAACCCTGTGGCGGATAATCAATCGTCCCTGCGCGATAAATCTTATTTTGTGATGAATGACCTCTCAGAGGTTTACCTTGCCGGACTTTCCATCCCGGAATTGCAGGCCAAACACGGCCTTTCCTTAAATGACCTGATGACCTACCTGCCCGCTCCGGCGGATGAGTTGGAGCAGGGCAAGATCGAAGTTCATTATCTTGGCTATTACCTTAAATGGACACCCCAGGAAGTTTACTATTATGCCGTGGAGAATACGGGCTTCCAGGCGCGTCCATTCCGCACTGAGGGTACCTATAGTAAATATAACAGCATTGACGACAAGATCGACGACCTGCACTATTACACCACCTGGATCAAGTTCGGTTTGGGGCGCGCTTCCTATGATGCCTCGCAGGAGATCCGTAACAGGCACTTAACCCGTGAGGATGGCATCGCTTTGGTGCGTCAGTTCGATGGTGAAATGCCCGAGAAATATATCCGTGAAGTAATGGAGCATATTGATCTCGACCTGGAGGAATTTTTTGAGCTTTGCGATAAATTCCGTTCCCCGCATTTGTGGGAAAAAAAGGCCGAAGGGTCATGGAAGATGCGAACCCCGATCTGGGAGTCGGAAGCCTAGCCAATGTTAAGAGTCCCGGTCGATGAGTTATTCATTCATCTAGACACACCGATTCGCACCGCCCTTTTGCTTATCGATAAGGGCGGGATAGGGATCGTGCTGATCGTGGATGAAGGACGCCGCCTGCTGGGTACGATCAGTGACGGGGATGTCCGCCGCGCGATATTGTCATCGCTTGATTTGGATACCCCGGTAACCGTTCTGCTTGAGAGAAAAAAGGCCGGGCAATATTCGAAGCCCATTACCGCAAAAGTGGGAACCACCAGGGAAGAGCTGCTTTTATTAATGCGTAAATTCATTTTGCGCGAGATCCCGATCCTTGACGAGGATGACCGCATTGTGGACCTGATCGGCATGGATGATCTCGTCCCGGTTGAACCGCTGTTGCTTCAGGCAGTGATCATGGCCGGCGGCTTTGGTTCGCGTCTGCGTCCGCTTACTGAGGACATGCCAAAGCCCATGCTGCCGGTTGGCGGGCGCCCTTTGATGGAGGTTTTGCTTGAACAACTGCGGGATTC
>JBBSCM010000233.1:0-6620 GCA_038250295.1 Anaerolineales bacterium
CCTAACTCGGACAAGCCGAAACCAAAAAGGCTTGAACCACTGCCCACAGGGTCATAAGACACGGAGACACAGAGAATTTAAAACTCCGTGTCTCTGTGCCTCCGTGGTTAGCGAAAATTCTTGTTTTTTGTGCAAGGATTTCACTGGTAAGCGCTTAACTGATCACATTAAATATAACTCACCTTATAAGCGTCTTTCTGAGCGAAGAATCTCAGCTTTCAGAGATAGAGACCCTCACCTGCACTGGCGTGCGGCGCACACTTGCCCTCCCACTCGCTCCGCTTCGGGGACTATAGTGGCGGGCAGTGCCAGGGAGTGTCGCTACGCTCTGGGAATCACAAATAGTGCGTAAAGCGAGTCATTAAGCTTTGTCTCCTGCCCTCATTTTCTGCCTTACAAGTGCCGCGCGGAAAATTCGGTTAAAGAATCCTTTGTATCCGCCCTCATCGTACAGGATCATATAGTCAGCAGGGCCGTATTCTTCGGGCTTGAACATGATGCCGCCGTTTGGATTGATCTCCAAAATAAACAACTCCCCTTTTTCGTTCATGCGGATATCACAGCGGCCATAACCTGAAACGCCCATCGCGAGAAACATCTTCTTCGCAAGATCATGCAGTCGCGCGACAAGCTGCGGATCGGTCACCTTGTTGAAGTCGAAAGGCGCATCGTAATTCCATTTGACGTCAACATGCCAGAATTCTTCATTCGGAGGAAACACCAGCTCAGCGGGCGGATATGCAAACGGCTGACTCAAGTCGTCAGCGTTATCCACCACGAGCACATTGAATTCCTTGCCGACAATGAACTCTTCCATACGCGCCGCGCCAAATTCCGCACAGATGCGTTCCACCTGCTTGCGAACCTGTTCCAGCGTATCCGCGCGCGAGTCCTTCGTCATACCAGTACTGCCATAACTTTTCGGGTGTTTCACCATAATGGGATAGCGCAAATTCGCAACTAATTTTTCGGCTTCATCCACACTTTTGACCTGGTAGCCTTTTACAAAACTGATGTTATTCGCATCCGCAACGGCTTGCATCTCCTCACGGGTTGGATCAAAGCAGTTCGAGTCTGCACCCGTAAAGGGCAGGCCCAGAGCTTCGAGGGCAGTCACAATATCTATTGCGTGGTATCCCAATTCGTCATCTTCTTCGTCTTCGAATTCATAGCCTTCACAAATATTAAGGAAAACATCGAAATCCTTTTTCTCCGCCAGGGCGCGTATTTTATCCATGACGGGCGCGGTCATGGTGAACATTTGCCAGTCGAAATCCTTTAAATATGGGGCTGGGTTAAAGCCGGTAATCTCTTCGTCTGAAAGAATACACACGCGCATGTTGTCACCTTCTTGTTTATTGTATGAGTACCAAGCTGCATTATTACATAAATCCATGCAAACACAAGATAACGCGGACTTAAAAATTGGGAGAGTTTTTGCGCAACAAAAAAGTGCGGACATGATCCGCACTTTTTTATAAATTACTTTGTCTCCGTCACCTTACGGATACTGCGCGGTTGTTCAGAGTTGTATCCTTTTGCAAGGGTAAGGTAATACGCGAATAGTTGCGCGGGCAAAATGCTGACCAATGGAGAGAGCCACTCGGGCAGGTCAACGGGAATCTTCAATGGCACCTGCGCGAGGGACAAGGCCCTCTTATCGTTTGAGATAACAACCAGTTCGGCGGAAATATCCTCACGCAGGCGCTTAAGCATTTCCAGCATCGAGCTGAACACCTTGCCTTTTGGCGCAACAGCCAGAACGGGAAACCCGGGTTCGATCATTGCAATCGGCCCATGTGCAAAGTCCGCAGAAGAGTATGGCTCGGCATTAATATAGGTCAATTCTTTTAATTTTAAAGCCCATTCAAAAGCAGTCGCATAGTTGAATCCGCGGCCCAGCACAATGGTTTGATCCATATATCGGTATCGCTGCGCAACTTGTGCCAGGACCTCATCCAGCTTTAAAACTTCCTTCATCCAGCCTGAGACTTTTCCCAGATCTACCCAATGTTTTTTGTTTCCACTTAACGCAGCTGAGAGCATGGCAATCGACATTAATTCAGTCGTAAATGTTTTCGTGGCCGCAACCGCTTTCTCTGCACCCGCCTGGATATCGATCACATAATCCGCGCTTTGTGCGAGCGGAGATTTTGGCTCATTGGTTATGGCGAGCGTGGCACACCCCTGCTTCCTGCCCTCATCCAGCACGCTGACAATATCCGGAGACTGGCCGGATTGCGAAATACCAACCACTAGGGCATTCTTCAATTTCGGCGGCTGTTTGTAATATGTGAATAAAGACGGCGTTGCGAGCGCCAGCGGCAGTCCATTTTGCGCGCCGAGCAGATAATTGGCATACCGCCCGGCATTATCCGATGTGCCTCGCGCTGCAAGGAATACATACTGAATATCGCGCTTGCGGATCTGCTCGGCGATCTTCTGCACAACCTGTCTTTGAGATGCAAGCAGGGATTTGATTCGTTCGGGCTGTTCATTAATTTCAGAGTATAGGGTCATGGGTCTATTTTACGCCAAACTTACTCTTGACATACGATTTAGTCTGGGCTAAAATATTTTTAGGCTAGACTAAATTATTTTTTATTTGTATAACCTCAGGAGACCTATGAAATCCATATCCCGAAGAGATTTTCTGAAAGTAGGCGGGCTGGCATTATTCGGCACAGCAGGCGCCGTGGCTTTAAATCAAAAAAATGAAAACCAACCCCATGCGCACACCCCCCCTTCCTCCCCGCTCATGCAGCACGGTGATGGTGACGGCGTTATGCCGGGAACGGTCGGCGAAGTAGACCACGAAGCAAACGGATTCAACCCCACAGATATTTTGACCGACTTTGATTACGGCGAAGTATCCACCCTGCCTGACGGCAGAACATTGCGCGAATATAGGATCATAGCAATCAATAAAGATATTGAGATCCTGCCCGGCATTAAGTTTGCCGCCTGGACGTATAACGGCCGCATCCCCGGCCCAACCCTGCGCTGCACAGAGGGAGATCGTATTCGTATCATATTCCAAAACGGGAGCGATCACCCGCATACCATGCATTTTCATGGTTTCCATGCCGGCACAATGGACGGTGTGCCGGGAACGGGTCCGGGCGGCAATGTACAACCTGGGGAATCGTTTACGTATGAGTTCGATGCGGAACCCTTCGGACTTCACCTTTATCACTGCCACGTCTTCCCATTGGCGCGTCATATTGCAAAGGGACTCTATGGCGCATTCATCATTGACCCAAAAGTGGGCCGCCCATCTGTTGACCATGAAATGGTGATGGTGATGAGCGGCTTCGATATTGATTTTGACGATGCAAACGATTTTTATGCGGTCAATGCAATCCCGTTTCATTACCAAAATCATCACATCCAAATAAAGGTCGGTGAAACAGTCCGCGTTTATCTTGTGAATATTCTTGAGTTCGATTTAATCAACTCTTTTCATCTGCATGCCAATTTTTTCCACTACTACCCCACTGGCACAAGCCTGACCCCCTCCGAATTCACAGATACCATTATTCAGGGACAGGCCCAGCGCGGCATTCTGGAATTCAGCTACAAATATCCCGGCATGTATATGTTCCACGCCCATGTGACAGAGTTCGCAGAGCTTGGCTGGAACGGCATGATCGAAGTGACGGAATAATTACAGGTGCATCATGACTGAAAACACGACGAAAACCTCCCGCTTCACTTTCCAAAGCCTGATCCTGCTTCTGGTCCCGATCATTCTCCTCGCTGGAGTGATCGCGCTCTTCCTCTCCACAGGCGGAGGCCTCAACCTCGAATCCGCCGCACCCGTTGAAGGCTTGGATATTGAGCGCTATGTCCTCAAGCCAGACCTCATCGAACTGCATGTCCGTAATACCGGGCCAGATGAGATCACAATCGCAAACATCATCATCAACTCGGCAGTCATGCCATTTCACGTGGAACCGAGCGCAGACATTCAACGGCTTGGGCGCGCTGTGATTGTTTTTGACTATCCCTGGTCTTATGGCGAGGCCTATGCAATTACAGTTTTCACCAGTAACGCTATCCCGTTTAATGTTGAGATCCCTGTTGCATTTGAAACCCCGCAGCCATCGAGCAGCACATTTTGGGGCTTCACGCTGATCGGTTTGTATGTCGGAGTCATTCCCGTATTCCTCGGCATCTTCTGGTTCCCCGCCCTGCGTCAACTGGGGCGCCGCACAATGACCTTCCTCATGGCGGTCACAGCGGGCCTGCTTGTATTTCTTGGTTTGGACACGCTTGCAGAGGCGCTTGAATTCGCAGGCAAAGTTCCTTCCGCATTTCAAGGCATTGGCCTGATCGGCATTGGATCGGTTGCGACATTCCTCTTGCTGGATGCCATTTCAAAACGACAGACTGAGGTTACAGGCAATGAAACAGACCGCAGACTTGCCGTCGCGTTTATGATCGCAGTTGGGATCGGATTCCACAATCTCGGCGAAGGGCTTGCCATCGGCGCGGCCTATAACGTCGGCGAGATCGCGCTTGGCACCTTCCTCGTGGTCGGCTTCATCATCCAAAACATCACCGAGGGACTTGGCATCATTGCACCGGTCCTGCGCGACAGACCGAGCATTGGCAGGCTTGCCGTTATGGGTCTCATCGGCGGCGGCCCCGCGATCATCGGCGCATGGATCGGCGGCTATACGCCATCGCCTTTCCTGGCTGTACTCTTCCTTGCCATTGGCGCCGGCGCAATTTTTGAAGTGATCTATGAAATTGCCAAGCTGATTCAGAAAGACACTGCCCGAGAATCCATGCCATTCACTGTTTTCAGCGGAGTGCTGACGGGCATGTTAATGCTCTGGGTGACCGGGCTCTTGATCAAATAAGAATCGTCAAAAAAGGAGTCTCATGTCTGAAGTAATTACCCAATCGATTCAAGATTATCTCAAACATATTTATGAGTTGAACGAGCATGGCGGCTCTGCCAGCACGAACGATCTCGCCGCGCGGCTTAACATCGCGCCCGCCTCCGTAACAGGTATGCTGCAAAAACTCGCCAACTCCACACCACCGCTTGTACTTTATAAAAAACATCAAGGCGTTACACTCACAAAAAATGGCGAGAAAGCCGCGCTTGAAGTCATTCGTCATCACCGCCTGCTCGAGACCTTCCTGGTCACTACGCTCGGATATTCGTGGGATGAAGTCCACGGCGAAGCGGACAAACTGGAGCATGTGATCTCGGAGGATTTTGAAGCGCGCATGGCTAAAGCTCTCGGAAATCCGACTCGCGACCCTCACGGCGAATTAATCCCCACCGCGGACCTGACCATGCCCGCCGACGAATCATGTCCGCTCGCATCCTTGCGGACCGATGAAACTGCCACGGTCCGAAGAGTATCAGACGACGACCCGGCCTTGCTCCGCCACCTGCGTGAAATTGGTGTTGTTCCTGAAGTAAAGATCACGGTAAAAAATTATTCGGAATTCGACGGCAATCTCACGATCAGAGTTGAAGGACATAAATCAAACGTTGTATTAGGGACGGCGGTCACAAGTCAGGTGTTTGTAGATAAATAAAAAGGAATACAAATGAACGAAACCATTTTCCGTATTTTAGCTGCCATCATTCTGTTTATAGGAATGGGCATCTCATCGTACTACCGCATCAAGGCTGACAAAGACACGGGCGAGAAAATCCCCCGCAAAGTAGATGGCTCTGCAATGATGACCATCATCAAAATCGGCGGACTGATTCTTTGGCTGAGTCCGCTTGTATATTTGATCAACCCAAACTGGATGAATTGGTCAAAGATCGGGCTTCCCGAATCAGTACGCTGGCTGGGAGTTGGAATTGGAATCCTGTGCGTACTTGGAATTTACTGGTTGTTCAGCAATATCGGCAGCGGCATTACTCCCACCAGCGCCACACGCAAAGAACACAAACTGTCCACAAGCGGACCGTACCGCTGGGTTCGACATCCCCTATACACTGTTGGATCAACCTTGTTCATATCCTTTGGAATGATGGCTGACAATTGGTTTATTGCCGCATTGGGTGTGCTGGCTTTCATCGGAATGGCGGCACGCACACCAAAAGAAGAAGCCAATCTCATCGAAAAATTCGGCGATGAATATCGCGAGTACATGCAACGAACAGGCCGCTATTTTCCAAAATTATTTTAGAAAGAGACCCTAAAGGTTTCCTTTCAAAACACAACTTTGGTTTGCAGGAAAAACCTTTAGGGTCTTCACAGAGAGAAAATGAAGAAACCTTTTATTCCCATATTGGTCACCCTATTCCTTGTATCAGCGTACGCAATTTTGCAAGGCAATTCGACAAATGCTGCATCACGCCTCGACGCCACACCATCTGCAGACATCAGCTATTCAAAAGATGTGTATCCCATTCTTGAAAGACGCTGTAGTAAATGTCACATGGGTGAATTCACAAGCAAAAACCTCAACATGGAAACCTATGAAAGCCTCATGGCAGGCTCGCAAAACGGCCCGGTGATCGTCGCGGGCAGCGCAAGAGAAAGCCTGCTGGCGCAGAAAATATTATCGGGAAAAATGCCCAAACGCGGGCCAAAACTTACAGCCGAGCAGGTTCAGATCATTATTGACTGGATCAATGC
>JBBSCM010000234.1:0-6616 GCA_038250295.1 Anaerolineales bacterium
GTGGCGTACGGTCTTTGATATGCTCATTTGTCCCTCCGCAATTTTCTTTGCGCAAATATACACCGAGGGATTGTTCGTTGGGTTGGCATTCTCATCTCTGGCATTGACGAAACGCAAGCAATGGATCTGGGCTTCCCTGCTTGGGATGCTGGCTGCCTGGACGCGTGCGCACGGCGCAGCACTCGCTCTGCCTTTATTGCTTGCATGGATAATGAGCATAGATTGGAAATCTGATATACACGCACAACTAAATTGGAAATGGGTTTTGCAAGGGATATTTGCTCTATTACCTTTGGGCGCCTATTATATTTGGCGCACTTCCCCACTGGGAGAGGGCTGGGCTGAATTACAGGAGTTTTATTTCGGGCGCGGGTTAATGTCCATTGAAAACTCCGTTAACAGTTGGAAGGACGCTTTCTTTTACGCGCGTTATATGAGTCAGGAAGGATTAATTTATTTCAGTATTGAAGTATTCACAACTCTTTTGGCGTTGATCGGAAGTATATGGCTGATCCGCCGTGACCCGATTGTGGCGTTATTCAGTCTGGCCGTGGTCTTGCTTTCGATTTTTAGCGGGTCAGCGCAAAGTATGGCGCGTTATATGTTGATTGCACCTGCCACGTTTATTCTATTGGGTTATTGCGGCAAAAACAAAATATTTGACAAAGCATGGACGCTTGCAAGTATTTTATTAATGGGCATGTCAGTTTTGTTGTTCAGCTATGATATGTGGGTGGGATAAAGGGCTTTTTCAGTTTAATTGAACAAAAGTAAAAGCAGCAACCATATGGGTGCTGCTTTTACTTTTGTGAAACTTTTCCGCATGTCATGGATTTTTTAAGATAATTGTGTCTTGACCTGACCTCGCATGTATGCAATAATGTAACTGGTTACAGTAACCGGTTACATTTGGTTACACGCAAACTATGACGATTAAATCCAACTCCGTTACTATAAGAGAAGTGGCTCAGAAGGCGGGTGTTTCTGTAGCCACTGTAAGCCGTTATATCAACCACAACGCTCCCATCTCAAAAGATGTTGCAGAACGCTTGAAACTGGTAATGACAGAATTACGTTATGTGCCTCATGCAGCGGCACGACAACTGGCATCTCAAAAGACGCGTGTGGTAGGCCTGTTATTAAATACCCTGCACAACGATTTTTTTGTCCCCCTTCTAAACGGAATTGAAGCTGTTGTCCGCAAACATGAATATAACCTTGTTATAGCTACTTATCTTTTAGGTAGTCGTGACATGCCCCCCCCTATTGGTCCACATAATACCGACGGAATGCTGGTTTTCTCCGATGGTCTTTCAGATGATGACCTGGCTGCTTTGAATGACAGAAAGTTTCCAATGGTTCTGGTTCACCGTACACCGCCTGATTCATTAAAAATCCCCAGTGTGACAGTTGAAAATAAAAAAATTTCCTTCGAAATCGTTAATCATCTTATTAAAATTCATGGAAGAAAACACATTATGCTTCTACGCGGTCCCATCCATCAGGAGGATTCGTATTGGCGCGAAACAGGCTACAGGTCCGCGCTGGAAGCGAACGGCATCCCTTTTGATGAGCGATTGGTGCTTAATGGAGATTTCGAACGCAATACTGCCTATAAGGTACTTAATGAATTTATTACCGCTGAAAAGCAAATTCCATTTGACGCAATTTTCACAGGCGATGATGATGCGGCGATAGGGGTTCTCAAGGCCTTGCGCGAAAACGGCTGTCGAGTACCGGAAGATGTTTCAGTCGTTGGTTTTGATGATCTCGGATTTTCTGCATTTTTGACTCCCCCGCTTACCACCGTCTCCGCTCCCACCGAAGCCGTTGGGCGGATCGCGGCGGAGCAATTATTTTCTCTTTTCGATAAACAGTCTCCTGAAGGTGTCACATTATTGCCGACGGAACTGGTCATTCGACGTTCATGTGGTTGCAATAAATAGGTCCATATCGTAAAGGAGGTGACACTCTACTAATAGCTAACGATGGTTTGGTGTTCGATTTGCAATTCAAATAATTACTAAACTACGAGGAGAAAATTACCATGAAGAAAAAGCTATTAACTTTAGCCGCTCTGATGATCGTTGCTTCAATGATCCTGTCAGCCTGCGGTGGCGGCGCCCCTGCTGGAAAAGTAAAAATCCGCTGGTTCGTCGGTCTTGGTACCGGTACTGATCCCGCTCAAGTCACTGTTCAGGAAGAGGTTGTGAAGGATTTCAACGCCTCCCAGGACAAAATTGAACTCGTGCTTGAGATCGTCCCCTACGACAGCGCTCGCGACACTCTCTCAACCCAGATCGCTTCCGGCGCTGGCCCAGATATCGTTGGCCCAGTCGGTTGGGGAGGTTCCAATGACTTCTACGGCCAGTGGCTTGATCTTACCGCTGCCATTAAAGATAACAAATTCGACACCGGCATCTTTGACCCGGCTTTGATCAAGTTCTACCAGGTTGAAGGCGAACAAGTAGGCTTGCCCTTCGCTGTATTCCCCGGCGCCATGTACTTTGTGCCTTCCATGTTTGATGAGGCTGGTCTCGCTTATCCTCCTCAAAAATACGGCGATAAGTATGTACTTGACGGAAATGAAGTGGATTGGAACTGGGATACAGTTACCGAAGTTGCCAAGCGTTTGACAGTCGATGTTAACGGCTTGAACTCCACCGAAGAAGGTTTCGATCGCGCTCAGATCGCACAGGTTGGTTACAGCGCACAATGGCAATCTGTGCTCTCTGTGGCGACATTCTACGATGGCGCTGCTAATATCTACAGTGGTTCCAAGAAAGGCGAATACAAGTCCACAATCCCTGCGGGCTGGAAAGATGCCTGGAAATGGTACTATGCCGGCATGTGGGGTGATCAACCCTTCATCCCTACCGGTCCATTGAATGCTGCTCCTGAGTTCGGCAACGGCAATGCCTTCAACACCGGCAAAGGCGCCATGGGCTTGACCCAAACCTGGTACACCTGCTGTCTTGGTGATTTTGCCAAGGCTGGCAACGAATTCCAGCTTGGCATTCAGCCATTAGGTGCAGACGGTGAAGTTAATGGCCGTGTTGACGCTGATACCTTCCGCATTTGGAAAGGCACCAAGAACCCCAATGAAGCCTTCACGGTATTGGCTTACTTGATCACCACCGGCGGCGACAAACTTCTGCCCGCTTACGGTGCCATGCCCGCCATTGTCTCCAAGACCCAGGCCTTCTTCGACAAGAAATCCGCTGACTACCCGTTCGTGACGCAAGAAAGCTGGGATGTCTTCAATCAAGGTTTGGCCTACCCGGATACCCCAAGTTCCGAGCAGTACCAGCCAAATTCCATTGAGGCAACTGCCCGTTTCGCCACCTTCTTTGATCTTATGAACAACACTGAAGGTCTCGACTTCGAAGCAGAATATGCCAAGTTTGTGGATGATCTCAACACCATCTATAACAAGTAAACCTGCATGATATACTTTTGGCGGACCGGTTTTCACCGGCCCGCCAAAACTCACTTTTTTTATTGACGAAGGGAGTACTTCCATGTTTGAAGAGCTGCAAAATTTTCGAAAATATCTTCCATCCCGAAAATCATTCCGGAATATGAGCCCGAATGCACGGCGGGAATTTAGACAGGGAATGGCATTTCTATCTCCCTGGATCATCGGCTTTTTCGCTTTTACTTTTTTACCGATTATCGCATCGCTGATCTTTAGTTTCATGAATCTATCGATCACCGACGGCATATTTAGCACCCCAAAGTTTGTCGGCCTTGATAACTATATATATCTATTAAAGGACCGCCAGGCAGGTGTAGACCCAAGAACCTGGATCACCTGGTTATCAGGTGGAACACCAACTTCCATGGGTGTTACGATCACTTTCGGATTGATCGCACTGCCAATCGGCATTCTGGTGCCATTGGGTCTGGCTACTTTGATGAATAACCCAAACTTAAAAGGCGGAATGATTTTTCGCAGTTTGTTCTACATGCCTTTTATCGTTCCCTTCGTGGCTGCTGTATTTTTATGGGGCGGCATGCTAAACTCTGAAACCGGCTGGATCAATCGCGCACTGATTGCGATGGGGATGGCAAGGGAAGCCACCCCGGATTGGGCCAACAGCACATTCTGGGTATATCCCACTTATACGATCATGGGAATCTGGGGGATTGGCAACGCCATGCTGATCATGCTGGCCGGCTTGCAGGGAGTTCCCACTGAACTATATGATGCCGCCAAAGTGGACGGTGCGAATGGCTGGGAAACTTTCTGGAAGATCACCTTCCCAATGATCTCACCAGTAATCTTTTTCAACCTCACGCTGAGCATAGTGGGCTTATTTCAATATTTTCTCGTACCATTGGTCGTCAACAATGGCACAGGCCGCCCGGGCGGCGCAACCATGTTCTACAGCCTTTATCTATTCAAAAATTTCTTCACCTACCAGGATATGTCCTATGGAGCAACCCTGGCGTGGTTCCTTTTCCTTATTATATTGCTGGTTACATTTCTGCTTTTTGGCACAGCCAAGTACTGGGTGTACTATGCCGGTGAAAACCGCTCCTAAAGAGGCAAACTAATGAGAAATATTTTATCCCCTCTGGCACAAAAAAGAGTGAGCGCAGTTACTATTACCGTCTTTACTCTGGCGCTTCTCATCATTTTTCTCTCGCCATTTGCTTTTATGGTGTTTACCTCACTGAAAACACAGGACCAGATTTCGATCGTGGGCGCTCCCATTTACCCGGCAGCGCCTCCCAAGATCGAATACAAGGGTCAGCAATTGGAGGTCTTCATCGTTCCGCTTCCTGATGGCACAACCAAGAACCTCGCCATGGTGAAAAAAGGTCAAAAGGAAAGCACTTTCGTTGATCCTGAAAACCTTGATGCAGGCGAATTCCTCTGGACGGGCTCATGGCGCTCACTGGACCGCCCCTGGGAGTTCTCGCCAACCTATTCAAATTACCAGGAAGCCTGGAATGCGATTGATTTTCCACGGCTTCTATGGAACACACTTTATTACGCGATCATGACCGAGATCGGGGTATTAATTTCATGTACACTGGTTGCATATGGTTTCGCACGGTTCCGCTTCCCTGGTCGTGATTTTTTCTTCGTTGTTCTGATCGCAACGATTTTCCTGCCTGCCTTTGTGACCGTCATCCCAACTTATTCCTTTTTCGTAAAGATCGGCTGGGTGGGTACATGGCTGCCACTGATCGTGCCTTCATTCTTTGCGAATGCGTACGATGTATTCCTGCTTAGACAGTACTTCATGACCCTGCCACGTGAACTGGACGAGGCCGCCATGATCGATGGCGCCAGCCCATTGCGCGTTTTATGGTCTGTCATCATCCCGCAATCCTATCCTGTTTTGATGGCGGTCACCGTATTCCACATCGTCTACGCATGGAACGATTATTTCGGCCCGCTGATCTATCTCTCCACTGCCAAAGAAAATTGGCCGATTTCTGTTGCGCTTTCCACCTTCAACGGCATTTATGGCCAGCGTCCGCAACTGATTCAGGCAGGTGCACTAATGGCAATGATCCTGCCTCTTCTACTATTTGTGGTTGCCCAACGCTTCTTTGTTCAGGGTATTGTCGTAACAGGTGTTGATAAATAATAAATCTTCCACATAAAATTAAACTCAAGGGACACAATGGGTACGAAGGGAAGAAGTATACAAAAAAAATCTTCCCCCTTTGTGTGCCGGGTGTCCTTTTTGTTTAAGGATTTACTTCGCTCATAAATAAGGATAAACCCATGTTAAAAGTTACTGTAATCGGCGGCGGATCCACCTACACACCCGAACTCATTAACGGATTTCTCGTGCGCCTCGAAAAGTTCCCCATTAATGAACTCTGGCTCATGGATATCGACCAGGAAAGACTCGACATTGTAGGCGGGTTTGCGCAACGCATGGTCGAAGCAAAAGGCTCCCCTTTCAAAGTGATTCTCACCACAGACCAGCGCGCCGCAGTAAAAGATGCGGACTATGTCACCACGCAGTTGAGAGTGGGTCACATGGAAGCGCGCAAACGGGACGAGTATCTTGGTCTGCGTCACGGCTTGATCGGGCAGGAGACTACAGGCGTTGGCGGCATGGGCAAAGCCTTGCGCACCATCCCAGTCATTCTCCAGATCGCAAAGGATATGCAGGAACTTGCCAAGCCAGGTGCCATGTTGGTTAACTTCACGAATCCAGCAGGCTTGGTGACACAGGCTTTGAGCCAATATGCATCGGAGACTCCCTCGGTGGGCGTATGCAATGTCCCGATCACAGCGAAGATGCATATCATCGAAGGCCTCGAGCAGGCTACAGGTCAAAAAATTGATGCGTCCAAAACAGAATTAAAAACTCTCGGCTTGAATCATCTATCCTGGCATCGTGGTTTTACAGTGGATGGTGAAGATGTCTGGCCGCAGGTTATTCAGGGATATATTGAGAATCTCAAAAAAGAGGAACATCCCGAATGGGAACCGCGCACCATCGAAGTGCTGCGGATGATCCCCAATTATTATTTGCAGTATTTTTATCACACCGACAAGAAATTAAAAGAACAGGAAAAGTGGCCGCCATCACGCGCCGAAGAAGTGATCGAAGTGGAAAAGGAACTCCTTCGCGATTATGCA
>JBBSCM010000235.1:0-6608 GCA_038250295.1 Anaerolineales bacterium
CCCCGGCCTTTTCAAACCTATCCAAAGCATCTGGACTCAAGTCTGCGCCATAGACTGCATTCCCGGTCAAGCGCATCATCATCCGACCGATGGCATGACCAGCCGCCCCAAGCCCGATCTGACCGATGACAGCTTCCTTCAAGTCTGTGCCTGTTTCGCGAGTTGCGACTAACAACGCCGCGGTACAAACCACCGCCGTGCCATGCTGGTCGTCATGCAAAACGGGGATATCAAGCATGGCCTGTAATCTCTCTTCGATCTCGAAACATCGCGGCGCGGATATATCCTCCAGTTGAATGGCCGCAAAGGTGGGAGATATGGCGGCAACCGCGGCGATGATCTCTTCAGTATCTTTTGTATTCAGCAAAATCGGAATCCCCGAAAGGCCGACGAGTGTTTCCATCAACATGGCTTTTCCTTCCATTACGGGCATCCCCGCCAGCGGACCGATATCGCCAAGCCCGAGCACTGCCGTTCCGTCCGTAACGATGGCCACCATATGACTAATGCTTGTATACAAACGCGCCAGCGAAGGGTCTTTGGCAATTTTAAGACAAACCTCGGCAACACCGGGCGTATACACGCGCCGAAGTGTAGCCAGTGAGTCAATCGGGTAACGCGAGCGGATGGCGATCTTGCCTTTTTGATGAAGCTCCAACACCTCGTCGCGTACTTCGATCACGAGGGTGCCTTCATTATTCCGCATGGCTTCCACGATCAGCTCAACTTGTTCCTCATCTTCTGCCGTGATGGTGATATCACGCACCACGTTTTGCGATGTTTCAGTTAAAAGCACAAGGCTGCCGGTATGTCCGCCCGCTTCGGCAATGGCGGTCAATAGTTTGCCCAGCACACCTTTTTTCTGTGAATTGCGGACACGTACCGTACGGATCAGTTTTCGTTCCCAAGCCATTAGGTTACTCCTTTTATACGTCCTGAGCGGAGCCGCGTTCTTTCGGCGCAGTCGAAGGACAAGTTGCATAAATAAGTTGAGGTTGCCAAGCTGCCCGCGCTTCGACTGCGTTCGGACAAAAGCCTGTCCTCACTCCGCTCAGGGCGAAGAATATATGTTCATTTTAACGTAAACACCGCGAATAGTTAGACTATTCGCGGTGTTGGTGATCATGAATCTGGAGTGCATCAGCTTGCTGATGCGTATTTCAATAATTGAGGCAATTCAGCAAATGATTTGATGACCGCGCAGTCTGCGTCGGGGAAGAGAGTGATCGGGTCGTAGAGAACAGGCATCAGTCCCGCGCGACGCGAACCGACAACATCAGCAAAATAATTATCGCCGATATACATTGTCTCTGGCGCGGAAGTCCCGGCTATTTCCAATGCACGTTCAAAGATGAGCGTATCCGGTTTATAAGACTGTACTTCCCCGCCCGCAAGCGTGAAATGAAAATACGAGTCGAGTTTCAGATTCCTTAATTCCTCGAGAAAAGGCTCATCGCGGTTGGATACCACGCCAAGCACATAACCTGATTCTTTTAAGGAAGTTAAAAGTGTAAAGACTTCCTCGGGCACATAAACTTCGGGTTTATAGAATTCACCCATGTAATCTGAAACTTTGGGAGCAAGTTCAATGACTTCCATTGAGTCGATCCCAAAAACCGCCAAACGCCGTTTTGTAAAATTGACCCAGAAGGCTTTGAGATCATTCTTGAATGTTTCATTATCAGCCTGAATTTCAGGAGAGTTTGCAAAATAAAGATGCTCCCAATGCTCAGCGCGGACTTTATCCTCAGCCGAAATATCCATGCCGAGACTGCGAAGATATTCCACAAAAACCTCCCCGCCGGTGGGGAGGTGGTGACGAAGCGTGCCGTCGAGATCGAATAAGACTGCTTTTATTTTTTTGGATGAATTCAAGTAAATCTCCTCATTGAGTTGGGGATTGCTTCAGTCGTTTCACTCCTTCGCAATGACGGAGAACTATCCCCCAATATGCGACATTTCCACTTTAGGTAGTGTAATTGTATTTTCAGAACGCAGTTCAGAATAACGGTCACCGCGTTTGCCCCATACTCGCGCAATCTCCTTTGAAAGTTCTTCATCGGTTGCGCCGCTGCGCATCAGATCGCGGAAGTCGTGGCCTTTGATCGCAAACAGACAGGTGTACAGTTTGCCTTCAGCAGAAAGACGGGCACGATTGCACGTACTGCAAAACGCCTGGGTCACAGATGCGACTACGCCGATCTCACCGCTGCCGTCTTTATATCGCCAACGCTCGGCAACTTCACCCTTATAGTTCGGGTCAAGCGGCTCGACGGGCATTTCGGCATTGATCATTTTTATGATCTCCGCCGCAGGGACAACATCATCCATGCGCCAGCCGTTGGAATGACCCACATCCATATATTCGATGAAGCGCAGGATGTATCCCTTCTCACGGAAGTAACGCGCCATCGGCAAAATGCTTGATTCACTAAGTCCACGCTTGACCACCATGTTCACTTTGATCGGAAGCAAGCCAGCATCAGCAGCGGCATCCATGCCCGCCAATACATGCTCCACGGCAAAATCGACATCGTTCATGGCCTTGAAGATTTCATTGTCGAGTGAATCCAAACTCACAGTCACCCGTTTTAATCCTGCGTCTTTGAGGGCGCGCGCTTGTTTGGCAAGCAAGGCTCCGTTGGTGGTCAACGTTAGGTCGAGATCGGGAATTTTAGATAACATGGAGACCAGGAGATGCAGGTCACGGCGCACCAATGGCTCGCCGCCGGTCAAGCGGATCTTACCAACACCGTGAGCAACAAAAATACGCGCCAGCCGTTCGATCTCTTCAAAGGTCAAGATTTGATCGCGGCTCAGGAATTGATAATTCGGGCCAAAAATCTCCTTGGGCATGCAATACACACAGCGGAAATTGCACCTGTCGGTGACGGAAATTCGCAGGTCGCGCAAGGGACGGTTAAGGGTGTCTGTTAGTTGCATGGCGTTACCAGATAATCCAGTTAAAACAGTGAATGGCTGTTTTGGTCAGGCATTATAACAATAATATATGAAACATATGGAATATAATTGACGGGCAAGGAACCCCGTGCTATTATCATCCATTATCTTTTATCCCATTTATTACAGGAGTTATTTATGAGTTTCGAATTTATTATCCGCATTATTGGCATGATTGTCTTATCGATTATCGGCGGTTACTGGGGATACGATATTGCAAGACCCATTCCAAATGAAACCGTTGGCTATACCCTGGGCTTTGCCTTGCTCGGCGCTCTGAGTGGACTGCTGTTTACGCCCTATATCACCACCCGCCCCGCACGCTACTTACGCTCCCTGCTGGGCCGTATGGCCGCCGAAAGCCTGTTCGCAGCATTGACAGGGCTGGTTGTCGGTCTTTTGATCGCGGCGCTATTGGGCTTTCCGCTTTCACTTTTGCCAAAGCCGTTTGGCGAAATACTTCCCTTCCTTGGCGTTTTGATCTTCTCTTATCTTGGCATCTCACTCTTTGTGATGCGCCAGGGTGATATTATGGGATTGCTCAGCGCATTAAGTGGGCGCGGCGAAGGCGGGAGTTCTTCCGCTTGGACAAACCTGAATCGCAACATCTTACTCGACACAAGTGTCATCATCGACGGACGTGTGGCCGATATTGCCAAAACTGGATTTCTTCCGGGCACGCTTCTCATTCCCCGCTTTGTGCTGAACGAGCTCCAATATATAGCAGATTCCCCTGACGGTATGCGCCGCCAGCGCGGACGCCGCGGCATGGAAGTATTGGCTGAATTACAGAAACTCCCGAACATCCTCGTCCGCATCTCGGATATCAACGTGGACGGCGTGCGTGAAGTGGACGATAAACTGATCGTATTGGGCAAGCAGCTTAAAAGTCCCGTGTTGACCAACGACTACAACCTGAACCGCATCGCCGAGTTACAAGGCGTCACCGTGCTCAACATCAACGAATTAGCAAATGCTGTCAAATCAGTTGTGCTGCCGGGCGAAGCGCTCCGCATCAACATCATGCAGGAAGGCAAGGAACACAGCCAGGGTGTGGGCTACATGGAAGATGGCACCATGGTCGTTGTGGAAAACGGCAAGGAATACATCGGCGAATACATGGATGTGAACATCACCAAGGTTCTGCAAACCGCCGCAGGCCGCATGATCTTTGGCCGCGTGGATGAAGATGCTCTTGCGAAGAAGAAAAAGTAAGATCGGTGAGTAGTGAATAGTAATTAGTGAACAGTGACAGGGCGCACGAGTTGCGCTCTGTTTTGCTATAAAAATATTATGTCGTTGCGAGGAGGGCACTTGATCTTCCCGACGAAGCAACCCCCTTATAATTAGGAGATTGCTTCGGCCAAGAACAAGAGCGCCTCGCAACGACATATTGAAAATTGCCACCTTTCCTATATATTCATCTCTGGTTAAAATAGAAACCGAAGTTAACCTATGAACTTTTGTGCATCTGCACTTCTGAAATCTTTTCAAGAAGAGAAACCATGCTGAAAATCTACAACACCCTCGCCCGCAAGACCGAAGAATTTCAAACCCTCGAACCGAACCTCGTCAAAATGTACGTCTGCGGTGTGACGGTTTACAACGACGCGCATGTCGGTCATGCCATGTCTGCGCTGGTCTTCGATATCATCCGCCGCTATTTGGAATATCGCGGCTACACCGTCAAGCACGTCATGAACTATACCGACGTGGACGATAAGATCATCAACCGCGCAAAACAGCTCAACGAAGACCCGCTAAAACTTTCACAGCGCTACATCGAAGATTACGCAAAAGACCTCGACAGCTTGAACGTGCTTCCCGCCACATCCAACCCGCAGGTCAGTAAGACCATGCCGCTCATCATCCAGTTTATCGAAGGCTTGATCCAAAAAGAACATGCCTATGCCGCGTCGAATGGCGACGTGTATTTCAGCGTCACCAGCGACGATGACTACGGCAAACTCTCAGGCCGCAAACTGGACGACAATCAGGCAGGCTCACGCATCGAAGTGGAGGAAGCGAAAAATCATCCCATGGACTTCGCGTTATGGAAGGCCGCAAAGGAAGGCGAAATCTCATGGGATAGTCCCTGGGGCAAAGGACGCCCGGGCTGGCACATCGAATGCTCGGCCATGAACCTTGCCGAACTCGGCGAACAAATTGACATCCACGGCGGCGGCAATGACTTGATCTTCCCGCATCACGAAAATGAGATCGCGCAAAGCGAGAGTTATACAGGCAAGGAATTCTCGCGCTACTGGGTTCACAACGGCATGTTGCAGCTCGGCGGCGAGAAAATGTCCAAGTCGTTGGGCAATATTATTTCGATCAAGGAATTTTTATCCAAACGTGAAGCGGACGTGATGCGGATGCTTGTCTTGAATGGGACCTATCGCGCGCCGTTGTTATTCAATGACGATACACTCGACGCCGCAGAGAAAAATGTCGAACGCCTCAAATCTGCGCTGAGGCCTGCCTCCGCGTCTGGAAGCGGACTCGTCCCTGAATCAATGACCTACCTCGCCTCCACAGTTGACTCTGCCAAAGCAAATTTCACCGAAGCCATGGACAGTGACTTCAACACCGCAGGCGCCATCGCGGCTTTATTTGAACTCACCAAAGCCATCAACACATCGCGTGACAACGGCGCGACAGATGAACAACTCAAATCTGCGCAAAGCGCCTTCCGTGAATTGGCTAATGTGCTGGGACTCAAACTCGAAGAGAAACAAGGCTCAGGCGAACAGGAAGCACAGATCAACGCATTGATCGCCGAGCGCAATGAAGCGCGCAAACAAAAACAGTGGGCACTCTCCGATGAGATACGCGATAAGTTGAAAGAACTCGGTGTGACGATTGAAGATAGCAAAGATGGCACGAAGTGGCGATGGGGATAGAGGAGTAATTGGTAAATAGTAAAAACTTCCGAGAGTTTATATAGCGCTCGGAAGTTTTTTTTGATTCACAGCAGACCCTAAAGGTTTCCTTCGTTAACATCCGCCATGTCTGACGGGATAATCTGGCGTGGCGGGATGAGAGTCAGCGGGGCAAACCTTTAGGGTCTCCCAAAATCCGCGATAAGTTGAAAGAACTCGGTGTGACCATTGAAGACAGCAAAGATGGCACGAAGTGGAGATGGGGATAAATTACCCAAAATTTTGTAGGTCACGCTTGAGGCGTGACCTACTTTTTTCAAGTAAAATCAACCCACCATGAAAGAACTCATCTATTCCCGCAACTAACAAAGTGACTGTCACCTTGAAGGTGACAGTCACTTTTTCTGTACAAATCTTTACGCTGGCTCTTTATGAATTAATTCCCTGAACGTGTTCAAATCACTCAACATACCCTGGATGCGTTCAGCGTGTGCTTCGATATCCTGTTCCAGTGCGGCAGAATCCGCATGGGTGATCTGTCCCTCTATATATTCAAGCCATTCCGAGGCATCGCGTTGATTTCGCCATATGCCCTTGGGTGATTTGATCAATACCATCACACGCATTTCAGAAACAGCCACATCTTCCACAACTCCATACCAGTGCTGCACTTTCACCAGCGCGCCGCGTTTTAGCCATTCAGGTTTATTCGTCATTTTTCCTTCTATGCAATAATTATAGTCCTAATAAAGAAAAGATTCAGTC
>JBBSCM010000236.1:0-6598 GCA_038250295.1 Anaerolineales bacterium
CGGCTGGCATGAGGCTGGAGGCGTGGCTGAGTTAATAAATGTAAGTGTGATGGTGGGCGTTGGCGATTCAAGCCCAAGCGTGGGCACGAGTGTGGGTGGCAATGTGGAGGTGGCGGTGAGAGGCGCAGGAGATGAAAATAGGATATTGGTCGCTGTGGGCGTCGCTTCAGGAACAAATTCAACCAGCGATATCGACAAGGCCCCAAGGATCAACCCAGTTGAGATCAGCGCTATCACCAGCGCGTTCCCAAAGGCGCGCATGCCTTGCATTATTTCTTTCCTTTGGCTTGATTCTCTGTTGAATTCGCGCCCGCTATGGGCAGTAATACACTAAAAGTGGAACCAACACTATGTTCGCTTTCCACCCATATGCGCCCGTGCTGGGCTTCAGTTAGTGTCTTCGCGATGGAAAGGCCTACTCCAGTGTCACCCACACCCTGGATCAAGACATTATCCGCACGAAATAGACGGGTGAAAACGCGCGGCAGATCTTCCGCTGGGATGCCATCGCCTGTATCGGTTACTTGAATGAGGATATATTCCAGCCGGTTCTCGGTCCTCGTTTGGACTTTCAGCTTGATCGTGCCTTCGAAAGGGGTCGCGGCGCCGGCGTTTTGCAGCAGGTGGATGAGGATTTGTTGAAGCGCCTCACGATCTGCCTGGATAGGCGCCAGTTTTTTTGGCAGCTCAAGGTGCATCGAAATATTTTTTTCGCGCACCTGTGTGCTTGTATAAGACATGGCATTATCAATAATGGAATTCAAGTCGACAGATTCAGGCTTGAGGTCGTTCAATTCTGTTTCCAGTGTGGTGATCTGGATCATGTCATCCGTCAAGCTGCGGATTCGTTCTGTCGATGATTTAATTCGTTCCACGAATTTGCGCTGTAAAGCGCCAAGGATGCCCACGGATTCCCCAAGAAGCAAGTCGGTATAACCAACAATTGAAGATAATGGCTGGCGCAATTCCTGTGAAATCGACGCAACCACTTCCGCCTGTTCAGTGCTTCTCGTAGTCACTTGTCCCTTCTCGATCTCGTGCGCTTTTATGTTGGCGTCACCCAGCTGGTTTTGCAGACGAGCTACTTCTTGAAGCGACTTTTTTAATTCCTGTTCGATCTGTATGGATGAAGATGAAAGGCTCTTGCCGGCCCGCAGTTCTCCATTTTCAAGCTGCAATTGCTCAATAATGCGCTGTGATTCATCCTGTGCGGCGATCAGGGACGCCATTTCCACAGACCCACTTTTTTGATTTTCAGCGCGAGTCGCATCTAATTGCTGATTTAACTCTTGCACGCGTCGTTCCAGGTCCGTGACTTGCGCGCGAGCCTGGTCGCCTTGTGCTTCCAGTTTATTAACTTTCTGGGTGCGCTTGATGATGGGAACCAGGGAAGCGGCAATATTTGAAAGAAAGGCTTGATCCTCAGCCGTCCAGGTGCGGTCTGAATATGGGGAAAGCAATAACAAGCCGCCCAGAGATTCTTTTTCCGGGGTGAGGATCGGCACGCTCAATAAGTGACCCGGGTTGGTCAAGCCGAGAATATCGCCTAGTCCTTTAATATCCGCCGAGGTACTGCTGGCAGGCATGCGCAACGGACGTCCACGCTGCAAGGAATTTGCCAGCATGGGGATGGAACTCTTATTGAGTGAACCGCCCTCCAAATTATCCTCGCGGATCAAATCATATCCACCCGCGATGACCATTTGATTATTGTTGTCAGTCAGGTAGATCATAAAGCACAGGTCAGAAAGCATCGTCTGCGCAATGGCACGCGTAATGGCCTGGCTTACCTTTGTGGGATTTGATTCCGCGGCCAGTGCAAGCATGGCGTGGAAGGTCTTTGGATCGGTGCTGTAACGCCTGCGTTCGGGATTGGTCGCATCCTGTTTTACGCTGGCTGCTCTTTGCGGTAGGGAGTTCGTGGCGGATGTGGAGAAACGCTGCGGCAACGTAAGCAATATTGGATACGCCGCCATATAAGCAAGGCGGACGATGCCAGAATAATTCCCCGCAACCTGAAAGAGCAAATGTCCCACATGGCCGAGGAAACCAAGGGTTAACAAGACAATCCCGTTCCACATTCCATCCGGTTTGCGAATGAACAAAGTGGCTATGCCGATCAAGACCGCAAGCAATGAGCCGATCTGCCAAAACCAGTCATCCGTAGTCTGGTTGTAGCTGACAAATGCAATTTGGGGCTGCCAGGTAAGCAGGCTCAAGCCCAGAGAAGTGATCACCAGCAAACTCAATAACGCTGCCGCCGCATCTGCCGCGCGGCTGGGTTCCGGAAAAGCATACAGCCAGGTGATCCAGATAATCCCAAACAAAATAAAAGCACGGTCTAAGGGCGGCAGGACCGTCTCTGGTTCGATGATGTGCTGCCATCCAAGCCCGCTAAACACAAACATAATTACTTGTACAAGAAGTAAAATACCAAGCCCTATGAAAGCGCGCCGCCCTTGCGGGAATTCAGTTTCCCGCCAGTGAATAAATGCCATTAACAGCGCGCTGGCAACTGAAAAAGCCATCACGATGAAGTAATTCATATTGCCCGGTGGGGTGGTTAGCTGTGTAAGAATCAAACTGGTAAATGCGCTCATGCCTCCATGATTATAATGCCAGTTCAAAAATATAGAGTAGTCAACGTATAATTACAATTACGATGCATAATAAAAAATGGCTTGTTCCGATCATGGTAGGCGCCCTGCTCGCCGCTTTCCTGTTACCGCTCGTTTACACAGGCTATTCTGCGAATAAGCGCGGCGAAGCTGAATTTGCCGCAAAGAATTATTTAAGCGCCGCCGAGTCTTTTGAACAAGCCGCGCGGCTTCTTATCTGGCGTAATGATCTGTGGGAAAAGGCGGGCATTTCTGCGGGTGCGGGCGGAAACTTATCGGATGCGATTATCTTTCTTAAGCGCGCCCCTCAACTTTCAGAGCAAGGCTGGTTGATGTTGGGTTATTCCTATTTCAATACCGACGATGCCTCGTCTGCGCTGGATGCTTATCAACACGGTTTGCAGTTTTATGATTCTGCTTCCTTATATGCCGGGCTTGCGTTTATTTATCGTCAGCAAAAGGATTGGCTTGCTGAAAGTGCTGCGCTTAAGAATCAAACCCGGCTCGATACGGATGATGCCTACGCCCATTATAGACTCGGCCTCCTGTTGACTTTTCTTGAGCCTGAGCAGGCTCTTCCTGTACTCATGCGCGCTTCCTCTCTGGACCCTGAAACTGATCCTGCCGTGCAAACATTGCGCGCCGCTTTGAATGTTTCTGCGGTGCAGCCTGATGCATCTCAACAGTTTGTAACCATTGGCAGAACATTGGGGTTGGTACAGGAATGGGATTTGTCCCTCGCGGCCTTTGAGAAGGCGATTGCACTTAATGCTAATAATGCTGAGGCCTGGGCGTGGCTTGGCGAAGCGAAACAGCAAACAGGCCAGGAGGGACGCGTGGAGCTTGACCGGGCGTTATCCATTGATCATAAGTCTGTCACCGTCCGCGCAATACGCGGCCTGTATTGGAATCGACAGGAAAAATATTCGCAAATGCTGTCGGAATATTTACTGGCCGCAGAGTTCGAACCAACCAATCCCGCCTGGCAAGCTTCCATTGGCGATGCTAATCTTAAACTTGGCGACCTTTCCAAGGCGTTGACTGCGTATCAACGCGCAACAGAACTTGCGCCTGATGATGCCACATATTGGCGCTTGCTGGCTGTCTTTTGCGCTGAGAATAGTGTGCGTGTGGAGGATGTGGGTTTGCCTGCCGCACAAAAAGCGGTTGAGATCGCGCCTGATGATCCGTTTGCATTGGATGCCCTGGGTTGGTCTTATAGCTCTTCGGGCAGATATGCCAGCGCGGAGCGGATACTTTTGGATGTGATAGATCGTTTTCCAGAATATCTGCCTGCGCGCATCCACCTCGCCATGACCTATCTTGCTCAAGGGAATAATGCGGCCGCATTAAATGAATTGATCTACGTCCGCGATGCGGATCCTGATGGTTCAAATGGGTCATTTGCGGGTCAGCTGCTTGACAGATACTTTCCGTAATATAATGCTGTAAGGTTGTTATGCAATCAAATCAAACTATTGCCTGGTTTGATTTGAAATGGAAATACACTTACAGGATGTTCGTCGAATAGATTCCCATGGAGATCTCATGAAAAGAAATGTTGTCCTGGTTGTACTCATTATTATCCTGAGCTTGATCCTTGTCCTTTCCCTGGTTCTTGGTGCGGGTGGCATTCCCAAAGCGGTATCTCCTACGGCCGCTATATTTATTGCCACGGATACAGCTTCTCCAACTTTTACGCCAGATCCATGTTCCTCCGAAAATGTTCCAGCGCAGGTTGCACGGGTACATTTATTAATGCGGGAATTTGACGATACATCCCTGTTGGCACAAACCACACTCTTGCAATCTTCCACAGTGGGGCTTGTGCAGGATTTGCAAAGGATAAAAAGAATTGCCGAAGATCAGGTTGTTCCTTCGTGTATTGCAGACCTCAAAAGATATGAATTGGTTTATATGGATTCAATGCTTGATCTTTTTACGACAGCTTTGGCCTTCTTAAATGCTTACGGACCCAATGGCGATCAAAAAGCTTTGGATTCTCTAACCGGGCCGCTGGTTACGCAAGCTTTGTATAATCTTCAACAATATGGAAACGAGTATGCAAGACTGCTGGGCTTTACTCCCATGCCAACTCCTACCGCAGCGCCGGATGGGACACCAGCTCCACCTCCTTAATAATAAGATGCCCAGTTCAAAAGCTGGGTATCTTATTATTATATGGGCTTTACCGTTTCCTTATGCCAGGCGATGAATGTTCGTCATGATAAAATCACATTCATGAAACGACTACTTATTTTATTATCCGTTCTGATTGTTATTTCCCTGGCCTGTTCTGTGACCAACGTAACTCCTGCGCCGCAAGATTTGGCTGCACCATCAGGGATCGTTCTGTTTCAAGATGACTTTGCAAGTCCCATAACAGGTTGGGATCGGTTAATGACCGCTGAAGGCACCATGGATTATGACGGCGGCGGGTATCGGCTGCTCGTAAATTCACCCAACACAAATTTTTGGTCGACACCGCATAAGAATTTTGCAAATGTCCGAATCGAGGTGGATTCGGGCAAGCTGGGCGGGCCTGATGAAAATCGCATCGGTCTGGTTTGTCGATTCACCGGGAGCGATTATTATTTTTTCCTCATTTCAAGCGACGGCTTTTACGGCATTGGTCTTTATGCAGGCGGACAGGCAGTTTTGCTGGGTCAGAGTGAAATGCAATCAAATGAAAATATCAAAACAGGAATGGCGGTCAACCACCTGCGTGCTGATTGCGTAGACAATATACTTACGTTCTATGTAAATGGATTTCAGGTTGCGTCTGTGCAGAATAGCGCATTAGCTTCAGGTGATGTAGGTTTATTGGCCGGCGCATTCAGCGGAATCGGCGTGGATGTAATTTTCGATAATTTTGTGGTGCTGAAGCCATAAATATTGATGACGCTATGCGGGCATATCCTTTGAAAGACAAAATCGGGATAAGTGTCACTTTCGGGAACTGGCGGGCAGGATGTATAATTTTTGGGTGTAATCTCACGGTAATTTCACAGTAAGTTCAAACAGGAGTAATCCATGACAGCCCAGTTAATTGACGGCAAGTTAATTGCCCAGCAAGTACGTGATGAAGTCGCCGCGAAAGTCACTGCGCGTGTTGCAGCGGGAAAATCCAAGCCAACTCTTGCAGCTGTGCTTGTCGGCGAACGAGTGGACTCAGCAACTTATGTCCGAGCCAAAGGCAAGGCTTGTGAAGAGTTGGGTATGGGGTCCATCAGCCACCACTTGCCTGAGGATATTTCCCAGGAAGACCTCGAGAAAGTTATCAAGGATCTCAATGCGGATAAATCGGTGAACGGCATTCTCGTGCAATTGCCATTACCTTCGCATTTGAATGAAGAGCGCGTCCTGCAACTGATCAGCATCGAAAAAGATGTGGATGGTTTCTCGCCGTTGAATATTGGCCGATTGGCGCAAAAAGGACGTGAACCATTGTTCGTTCCCTGCACGCCGTATGGTTGTATTTATCTGCTCGAAAAAGCAGGTGTGAAAATTGACGGCGCAAACGCGGTAGTGTTGGGACGCTCGAACATTGTTGGGATGCCTGCCGCGTTATTATTGATCGGCAAGAATGCCACCGTCACAGTTTGTCACTCACGCACAAAAGACATTGCGGCAGTTGTGCGTGAAGCGGATATTCTGATCGCGGCCATCGGCAAACCTGAATTCGTGCGCGGTGACTGGATCAAACCCGGCGCGGCCATCATTGACGTGGGCATCAACTCCAAACCCGATGCCACAAAGAAAAGCGGCTATCGTTTGGTGGGCGATGTCAACTTTGATGAGGCCAAGGAAGTCGCGGGCTTCATTACCCCTGTCCCGGGCGGCGTAGGTCCCATGACGATTGCGATGTTGATGAACAACACCTTTCGCGCGGCGGAAATACAAGAGCCGTAAGCGCAGCAATCAGTTTTCAGTGAGCAGTCCCGTCGTGAGGCGGGACTTTTATTTTCCCTCTTGACATA
>JBBSCM010000237.1:0-6475 GCA_038250295.1 Anaerolineales bacterium
CTGGTACCGCCGGCTTGAAAACTCGTTGGCGAAAATGCTTTAACAACGCCAGTATTCTGAACGTTTAAAACAGCTGAAGCCGGGGATGCATTCGTAACCCCTTGCTGGTTCTGGACCGCATTGGCAGGAATTGTATTATTGTATGTATTGGCAGTTGTAGATCTAACGCTCACCCTGACAGTACAAGCTGAATTAGGCGGAATAGTTAAATTGCTCAACGCCACCACCCCAGTCCCACTTACTGCCGTTACCACAGCTGCACCTCCGCAATTAGCAAGTGTTGGAGATACAGGATTTGCCAGGACAACACCTGCGGGTAGATTATCAGTGACGGAGGTCTGCGTCAATGTAGCATTTAAATCGTTATTTCTAATTGTAATAGCGAGGCGACTATCCTCCCCAACAAAAACTGTGTTGGGGGTAAAACTTTTGCTTAATGAAGGTGCCTGAACTCCACCAACTTGCAAGGTGGCACTTGCCGGAGTGGTATTGGTTATATTAATACCCCCAACACCTGTGGAACTGAATCCACCGGCAGGGATGGTATTAATAAGATTACCCGGAATTGTCGATGTAACATCAATGGCCACTGTGCATGAACCAGGTGTTGCCCCCACTTGGGCAGGAATGGTGCCCCCACTCAAAGACACGGATGTTGCGCCTGCAACTGCGGTTACAGCACCTCCGCAGCTATTTGTCAGGTTTACCGTGTTTGCAATGGAAATACCCGGCTGGACACCGATCAAATTATCGGCCCAAGCCGCATTGGTAAGTTGAAATGAATTCGGATTAAATACAGTTATATTTAGACGGGATATTTCCCCGGCTGCAATGGATATCGGCGTAAAGCTTTTGTTGATCTCTGCAGGAAAAGATAATCCTTGAGCCTGCACAGGAAATGAAGAAGACAACAACGCTATTAAAAGTACTAAACTCAACCAGATTTGTTTTCCGCTTAAAAGATGGTTTTTTTTCATTTTGAATCACAATTCCTTTCCAAGAACGCCTTCGTGAAATTGATGGACGGCTCCAAGGATCAAAGAATTGCCGTGGAGAAAGAGCCTACATCCACCTTTCAATTTTGAAAGGTGGATGTATTGTATGAGTTTTCTCAACAATTGTCAACAAACCATAAGTCCAATTAAGTTACGAAGGTTAGTAGCTGAATGTGCTGGAAAATCGACTGTTAACGCACCTCCAATCTTTAACTAACACACCCGGTGATAAAATAGCTCACTGCTTTCCCATTAAGAATATGCTTCCAGCCAACCTGCTCCCCGATTTTCGCGTCCGACAACGAGATTATTTGCTCGAAATTTCGCGCATGCTCACTCAGGAATTAGATCTTGAGAAATTGCTCGCGCGAATTTTGCGCGTCTCCATAGAAATGCTGGCGGGGCAGGCGGGTTTGATAGCTCTCAAAAAGCCGGAAGGGTGGAGTGTGTCTGCGGCGCACAATATTGCGCCTGCATTCTTAAGTTACCTGACGCCCTTGCTGGCGGAGGAAGTTGTCCGCGAGCTGGACGTGCGCGAACTCAACCGCATGTTGAAGGAATTGACCTATACCGCCAGCACGGGCCTGCTCAATGGAACGGGGCTTCCCCTCGCCGCGCATGGACAAGTCATCGGGGTAATTTTTATCTTCCGCAATTATGCCGATCTGTTCACTCCCAATGACCGCGTACTTTTACAATCATTTGCCGATCAGGCTGCCATCGCGGTGTTCAATGCCCAGCTATATGGACAAGTTTCCTACGAAAAGCAACGTCTCGATGCGCTTCTCGACTCAGCAGCAGATGGAATCTTGATTCTCGACTCAGATCAAATGGTGGAAAGATGCAACCCTGCCTTTGAAAAGCTTTATGGGATATCGCGTGATGAAATCGTCGGCAGGAAGCATGGCAAGATCATTCAATGGAAGAAGGAGCCACAAGGCAAAACACTGGAAGAATCGCTTGCGGACGGCTGGCCTCTGACTCCAAACGCGACGTTATATGTAGAGGGTGACATTCAGAGACCTTTGCCCCCTCACCTCCCTGTTGGCATTACTTATGCGCCTCTGCTTTCAGACGAAAACAAATTACGCAATGTGATCGTCAGCGTGCGCGATATTACACACTTTAGAACAGCGGACGAAATCAAGGCCACTTTTATTTCCATTGTCAGCCATGAGCTGCGCACACCTGTTGCGCTGATTAAAGGATATGCCTCCACGCTGCGGCGCGACGATGCAAAATGGGACAAAGCCACGATCAGCGAATCCCTCACAGTTATCGAAGAGGAAGCAGATCGTTTGTCCAAGATGATCGATGACTTGCTGGATGCCTCTCGATTGCAAGCCGGCGGCCTGAGCTTGAATCAAGCCGATGTCGCCGTACCCGGCCTTGCGTTACGAGTGACCGAGCGTTTCGCGCTGCAAGCTTCCAAACATCATCTCGTTACTGATTTCCCCGAAAACTTTCCCGTTATTATGGGCGACGAAAACCGACTTGAACAAGTGTTATCCAATCTGGTTTCAAATTCTTTAAAGTATGCGTCCAAAGGCGAAATAAAAATCAGCGGCACGGTCCGCCCTGAGCAAGTAGTCATTTGTGTAAGTGATCAAGGCGCTGGCATTGAAGCGAGAGACCTGCCGCACATCTTTGACCGCTTTTATCGTTCAACGAATGCCGTCAAGCAGACGAAAGGCGCAGGGCTGGGACTCTACCTCGCGCGCGCAATCATCGAAGCACATGGAGGCCGCATCTGGGCGGACGCTTCGACAGGCTCAGCGAAACCTGACGGCGACCTTGGCCGCGGCGCGAGAATCTGTTTCTCCCTTCCGCGTTAACCTTCATCCCCAAATGGTAAAATAACTCATCCTCGCATAAAAGGAAAAATGATGGCACACACTATTCCCCCTCGTAGTAAAGTGAAGAAAAAATATACATGGAATGCCGAAAGCGTATTTAAGTCCAAAAAGGAATGGGAAGCAGAAGTAAAAAAAATTCTTGCTGAATTACCGAACATAAAAAAATATGAGGGCAGGCTTGGCGAAAGCGCCGAGACATTAGTTGAGGCGCTCAATCAGGTTGAAAAACTGATGATACGACTAATGCATGTGTTTATGTATGCAGGCTTTTTATATAATGTGGATACGACTAATCAAACTTCTGCGGCCATGTTTGGCAAGGCACAGGCCATATTCGGGCAGGTATCTGGCACGATAGCCTTTGTCAATCCGGAGCTGCTTCAAATTGGGAAAGCCAAACTGGACGAGTGGATGAGCCAGAATCCAAAACTCGCGGTCCATGCCCACAACATGGACAATTTATTTCGCAAGCAGGCACATGTACGCTCCGGTGAAGTGGAAGAGATCCTGGGCATGGTCAGCGACCCATTGGGTGGCGGCGGAAACAGCAGCAGCATGTTGACCAATGCCGACTTTAAATTTGCGCCCGCCAAAGATTGGAAAGGCAAAAAAGTTGAGGTGACCCAGGGCAATATTCATACATCCCTGATGGAACACCCTGATCGCAAAGTAAGGCAAAGCGCGTTTGAAAGTTACATGGACAAGCACCTTGAATTCAAGAATACGCTGGCTACAAACCTGACTACTTCGATCAAAACGAATGTTTTTTATAGCCAGGTCCGCAAACATGAAGATTCACTCTCAGCTTCGCTCTTTGATAACAACATCCCAGTGGATGTTTTCCATAACCTGATCAACACTTTCAAAAAGAATCTGCCTGTCTGGCATCGTTACTTTGAAATTCGCCGCAAAGCGCTGAAATTGAAGGAAGTCAACTACTATGATATGTGGGCGCCGATTGTCAAGAAGAAGACCAAAGTCCCTTATGAAAAAGCAGTCGGTCTCATTTGCGACAGCCTAGCGCCGCTTGGCAAGGAATATATTGAGGCTATTCGTCGGGGCTGCTTAAAAGACCGCTGGGTGGATGTGTACCCCAATCAGGGTAAATCAAATGGGGCGTTTTCGTGGGGCGCATCTGGCACACATCCATTTATTATGATGAGCTACACCGATGAAGTTGGCAGCATGAGCACGCTGGCGCACGAACTTGGTCACTCCATGCATTCGTATCTCACATGGAAAAATCAGCCGCTTGCCTATTCAGATTATTCGTTGTTCGTCGCGGAGGTTGCATCCAATTTCAACCAGGCCATGATGCGCGGACATTTGCTCAAGACCATCACAGACAAGAACTTCCTGATCTCATTGATCGATGAAGCCGTCGGCGGAAACTTCTTTAGATATTTCTTCCAGATGCCGACTCTGGCGCGCTTTGAATTGGAGACGCATCAACAAGTGGAACGAGGCGAGTCTTTGACAGCCGATTCCATGCAGGAGCTGATGGCTGATCTGTTCGCCGAGGGATTTGGTCCCAAGGTGAAAGTAGACCGTCCGCGCGTTGGGATGATCTGGTCTACCTTCGGACATCTCTTCTCAGATTATTACGTGTATTCCTATGCCACAGGCATCTCCGGCGCACACGCGCTCTCCGGCAGAATCCTGCGCGGTGAACCGAACTCTGTGGAAGATTACCTCGGCTTCTTGAAATCGGGCTCGTCTGTTTATCCATTGGATGTGCTAAAGAAAGCAGGCGTAGATATGACCACGCCCAAACCCGTGGAAGAAACCTTCGCCGTGATGGAAAGCTATATTGATCGGTTGGAAGAATTGGTTGGGTAATTCCTAAATACATATGTCGTTGCGAGGAGGGTGCTTTCCCCGACGAAGCAATCTCATCGTCGTTAGAGGATTGCTTCGTCGCAAAGTACAAGTGCGCTTCTCGCAATGACATGAAAATCAAATCATAAATCGGAAATTATTAAATGCCTCAAACTCAAATCTCGTGCCCTCGTTGTAGACAAATGATCGCTGCCAATATTGAGCAGCTTATTGATGTAACCCATGAACCCGCCTCCAAGCAACGTTTGTTGAGCGGGCAATCCAATCACGCGCGCTGCCCGCATTGCGGATATGAGGGCCGCCTCGCGACTCCCATTGTGTATCATGACAACGATAAGGAATTGCTGCTGACCTTCTTCCCGCCTGAATTGGGAATGCCTCTCAATGAACAGGAAAGATTGATCGGCCCGTTGATCAAACAGGTTGTGGATAGATTGCCGCCTGAAAAACGCAAAGGCTATTTATTCAACCCGACCCCAAATTTCACCTATGAATCCATGATGGAAATCATTTTGAATAAAGATGGGATCACATCGGAGATGATCAAGTCACAACAGGAACGGGTGACGCTGGTCGAGAAAATGATCCAGGCCACCAAAGCCGAGTCTCGTTCTGAGTTGATGAAACAAAACGAAAAGATCATTGATGAGCAATTCTTTGGCATCTTCAGCCGTATCGCGCAGAACGCCATGCAAAGCGGACAGGAACCGATCGCGCGCGCATTGATCGAATTGCAAAAACAACTTTTGGAAGAGACGGCGTTTGGCCGTCAGCTAAAGGAATCTGTCGGGGAAGTGGAAGCAGCCACAAAGGTCCTGCAAGATGCGGGGCAAAGTCTCACGCGCGAAAAACTGCTCGACTTCGTCCTCGAGGCGAAGAGCGAGGCCCGCATCCGCGCTTATGTTTCGCTGGCACGCGGCGGCATGGACTATGTCTTCTTCCAAAATTTGACTGAAAAGATCGACAAGGCCGAAGGCGATGAAAAGAAGAGACTCGAATCCATCCGCGAGAAAGTGCTGGGATTTGTTGCTGAAGTGGACAAACAGCTCGAAGCCCGCTTCAAGCAGGCACAGGATTTTGTTGAATCTGTTCTTGAGCAGGAAGATGTGGAGAAGGCCACTCGCGAGAATATCGAAGGGTTTACCCAGGATGCCGCGGATGTGGTCAATCAGCTATTGAAACAGGCTTCTGAAAAGAATGATTACACACGCATGGGTAAACTGCAAAAGATGGTGCAGGTCTTGCAGGAAGCCAGCGCTCCCCCGCCCGAAATTGCGTTCATTGAGAAGCTCATGGAAGCGCCAGATGAAGCGGGCATGGAACAGATGCTGAAAGATAACGATGCAATGGTCAACCAGCAATTTGTAGATGCCTTAAGTGGATTGGTGGCTCAAATGGAATCACAGGGCGATGCCAACCCCGAGGCCAAGGCCATGAGTGAAAAGCTGACCGAGATTTACAAGGTGGCGTTGAAGAGTGTAATGAAGAAAAATATGGGATAGTAAGTTAAAGTGACAGTCACCTGTGAGGCGTGTGAGGTGACTGTCACTTTTTTATTTAAATCGGCTTAAACCTCATCAAGAACAATAAAATAGCTGTAACAATAACACCAACAGATGCCAACAGCCTTGGGTTCGATTTGGCGATCAACCGCTGCACTTCGTCCATGTTCACTATTTTGTTTTCATCGGGCGGATTGTGATTACCCAGACCAGTCATATAATGCAGACCCAGTTCTTTTCGAATCGGGCTGTAGTATGTACGTCCATACCAAGTCATCCAAAC
>JBBSCM010000238.1:0-6466 GCA_038250295.1 Anaerolineales bacterium
ACCTCGCCGCCGAAATATCCGCTGCGGTCAATTCCCAGCTTTTCGTACAGCGAGCGCACCACGTTCCAGCCCTGGTCTTCAGAGGACATCTGTCCCTTTTGATGCAGTTCATTGATGCCCGCCGTGATGCGGTTGATATCCTCTTTATGAGTGTGGTAATTCTCTTGAAGCTGTTCAAAAACATCCGCACTGTAATCCATCACGTTGTCGCGGCCAAGGCGGTAGAACTCCATGATGGTATTCGTGAGCTCACTACGGCCAGAAATGATGCCCGCACCGAATACCTTGATGCGGTTATCTTCCATCACCAACCCGAACTCGGTGCTGTACCAAGCCAGGCGCTTGATGACCTCCCTTTCTTCCGTGGTGGCATTCACGTAGGCTGGCGCAAATTTATCCTCGATGCGTGCATAAAAGTTTTGGGTGAGAAAAGGCAGGTGCCCAAAAATATCGTGGAACATATCAGGCTCGGGCGTGAACAGCATTTGCTCGCGCGTGCGCAAATAATCGGTGATGAGGAAAATGCGCTGGGCGAATTTCTTATACCAATCGTCCGCCAGCGTGTAACGGACAGCGGTGCGCTCGATGCGCCAGCCAGTTTGCGGGGTAATGTGTTCGTTGAGATGGGCAACCGTGGGAATGCGCTGTGGGTCGAGCTTTAATAGCCTCAGTCCATTTTTATATTCCTCGCAGATGTGTTCCAGCAAATAGGGTTGATGGATCCCAGCGAACAGGTCCGCCCAAATCCCATGCTGTTCCTCGGAGAAGACAAGCTCTTGATTCTCAACCGAATATTCGCGGGATGGGTCAACATGTTCCTCGGCGATATCCCCTGTGTAGATCGGTGGATTTTGATTTTTAGTCATGGTCTTTCACCTTTCCTATAATTTGGATGGATCGATCAGGGAACGCAATACATTGATATTAAGATATTATCATCACCAAAAATTGAAGTCAATAAGAAGATGAGAAACAGCATAGTGATAAAATCCCTGTCATGAACGACAACCCGCTAAACGGAAAGACCATTCTGATCACCGGCTCGGCCAGGCGAGTTGGGCGCTTGTTTGCACTGGCGTGTGCCCGCGCGGGTGCGGATATTGTTATTCATCATGGACATTCACGCGAAGATGCCTTGCAAGTGAAGGATGAGATCGAAGCGCTCGGGCGAAAGGCTCATATCATCGCATCAGACCTCGGGAAGCCTGCTGAGGCCGCGAAGCTCATTTCCAAAGCGAATAAGTTTTCTCCCCTATTCGCACTGGTAAACAGCGCCGCCATCTTTGAGCCGCTCTCCTTTGACGAAACCACCCTCGACGATTGGGAAGGTCACATGGCGCTCAATCTCAGAGCTCCATTTTTGTTGAGCCAGGAATTTGCAAGGCAAACGAAAAAGGAAGGGCGCATCGTCAACATCGTGGATTGGCGCGCGCTTCGTCCCAGTGCGGATCACTTCCCCTACACCATCAGCAAAGCCGCCCTCGCCTCGTTGACTCAGTCCATGGCGGTTGCATTGGCTCCGCGCATTACGGTCAACGGGCTGGCGTTGGGAGCAATCCTGCCGCCATCTGATGGAAAGAAAAGCGATAAGATCATCAAAGACGTCCCAGCCAAACGCTGGAGTGAACCGCAGGAAGCGGGTGAAGCATTGGTGTTTCTGTTGAGCGGGCCGAGTTACATCACCGGTGAAATCATCCACGTGGATGGCGGAAGACATTTGATTTAATATAGTCACGTCATTGCGAGGAGGGTGCTTTCCCCCGACGAAGCAATCTCCCTCACAGTGTTGGAGATTGCTTCGTCGCAAAGAGCAAGAGCGCTCCTCGCAATGACGAAATGGAGACATCATGGACAAAACCTTTATCAAAGATCTGCTAGTACGCGGCATTATCGGGATTCGGGATTGGGAGCGGGAGAAGGTGCAGGATATTCTGATCAACGTGACCGTGTTCAGCGACACCACCCGCGCCGCAGAAAGTGATGACATTGCCTTTTGTGTAGACTATAGCGCGCTGGCAAAAAAAATCCAAGCCCATGCAGAGACCGCGGCCCGCTTGACAGTGGAAGCGCTTGCAAATGATCTTGCTCAAATATGCCTGCAGGATAAAAAGGTAAATAAAGTAATTGTGCGTGTGGAAAAGCCCGGGGCGGTGCGCTTTGCGAAATCAGTGGGCGTGGAGGTGGAGCGCAGACGTGATAAATAAACCTGATCAGGTTTATCTCAGCCTCGGCTCGAATATTGTGCCTGAGACGAATTTACCGAAAGCTATTGAACTACTTCGGAAGGCGGGAAAGATCGAATCTGTATCCAGCGTATGGGAAACTCGGTCAGTGGGTTTTGACGGACCTAATTTTCTAAACGTATGTGTTTTATTTCTCACCGACTCCCCATCATCTGAATTGAAGGAAAAAATCATCAGGCCCATCGAGGCTGCGCTGGGGCGAATCCGCTATGCCAATAAAAATGCCCCACGCACCATTGATATTGACATTGTGCTGTTTAATGAGAGCCCGCTCAACACGGATTTTTGGGAGTACGCCTTCGTGGTCGTGCCGCTGGCAGAGTTGGTTCCTGATTTTGAACACCCCATTCGCCACGAAAAATTATCTCGAGTCGCCGAGCAGGTACAGGGTCAGGTGTGGATCGTGAGACGCGAGGGCGTTGTATTATCCTGACTGATAGTGGTCAAAGCTTTCACCGCGGAGAACACGGAGCTTTCTAAAGGCTTTTCTCAGTGCTCTCAGTGATCTCTGTGGTAAGACGGGCTTATATCTTAAGCGGACCTGCACCGCGCGAGATATTATCCAAAAATTCCTGGCGCGTGGCGATCTTGCTGCGGAAACTTCCCAACATGGTGGAGGTGGTCATGCGGGCATCATGTTTTTTTACGCCGCGCATCATCGAGCACATGTGCAGGGCCTCCACAACAACTGCCACGCCCTGCGGCTTAAGTAAATTGTTGATGAAATCGGCGACCTGACGCGTCATGCGTTCCTGAACTTGCAAACGACGGGCATACATGTCGACAATGCGGGGAATCTTTGAAAGGCCGATCACCTGTCCGCGGGGAATGTAGGCTACATGTGCGCGTCCAATAAAAGGGAGCATATGATGCTCGCACAAACTATAAAATTCAATATCGCGCACGATGACCATGTCATCATAATCAACGGTAAAGAGCGCATTATTGACCAGCTTCTGCGGATCAGTGCGATAGCCGCTTAATAATTCTGGATACATAAGTGCAACGCGCTTCGGAGTGTTCTTCAATCCTTCGCGGTCTGGGTTTTCCCCAAAAGCACGCAGCATACTTGTCACTGCGGACTCAATTGCATCCGTATCAATGTTACTGTTGAGAAGTTCCTGTTCCTTCTTTTCATTAGTAAAATCAGGTTGTGTCATTTTTTGTTCTCCAATACCAACGGGTTCGTTTCATCTAATTTTACCGCTTACTGGAGACAATCTTTACTTATCCAGGTAAAAACAAGGGTATACTTTTCGATCATGATAAAAACTCTGCGTCATCTGCTTTCGATATTATTACTGCCATTCATGGTGGTCATCGTTGTGCCGCTTTGGTTATTTAATTCATTTGCAGGTGTTGATACGCGTTGGGCTGCGATGACCCCTCTCGCATGGACAGGTTATATTGCGGGCGCTTTGTTCGCGTGGATCGGGTTTACGTTATTCGTCTGGTGCGTGAATCTATTTGCGTTGGTTGGTCAGGGCACACTCGCTCCGTGGGACCCAACTCAAAAACTCGTTGTGTCTGGTCCATATCGGCATACGCGCAACCCCATGATCAGCGCCGTGGTATTCATGTTGATCGGCCAGGCATTATTTTGGGGTTCATGGGTGATCGGCTCCTGGGCTGGCATCTTCATCCTGATCAATCATACCTATTTTATTCTTTCAGAAGAACCCGGGTTGGAGAAACGCTTTGGGGAAAGTTATCTCAATTACAAGGCCAATGTTCCTCGCTGGATCCCACGTCTCAGGCCGTGGATGGGGTAAAGATAGCTCTACTTAAAAATGTCGTTGCGAGGAGCGCTCCTGTCCTTCGCGACGAAGCAATCTCCAAAAAGTCAGTTTTGTTCTTTTATTAGGAGATTGCTTCGCCACTAAAGAGCAAGAACAGTGGCTCGCAACGACATCATAAAAAAAACGCCTCTACCTCCCCCAGCGTGGCTGCCAATCTGAAATGGGACTGTTCGTTAAACGAGTCAAGCCTGTGCCGTCAGGGTGGATGACGTAAATTTCGTTGTTGCCATCTCGAAAGGAGGCGAAGGCGATCCAGTTCCCATCCGGTGACCAGCTTGGGCCGAGATTGTCCCCGCCGTCTGTGAGCTGGACTAAACCTGTCCCATCGACATTGATGATGTAGATATTGCGGTTCTCAAATGGGCCTGCATAAAAGGCAAGCCGCGTCCCATCCGGTGACCATGAACTGCGTCCGCCCATATTCTGCAAATTTGTCACTTGACGGATGTTCGAACCGTCGGCGTTCATCACAAACAATTGACGATTCCCTGCGCGCGAGGAAGCAAACGCGATCATCGAGCCATCCGCCGACCAGGTTGGGTCAATGTCATCGGAGGTGGTCAGGGCATGAGGATTCTTCCCATCAGCCTTCATCAGCCAAAGACCGTTTCCTTCCTTCGTAAAGATGATCCGTTCACCGTTTGGAGAAAGCTCGGGCGCATACAAACTGCCGATGTCGCGTGTGAGGCGCTGCAACCCATCCCCATTGACGTTGATGGAATAAATATCAAAGCTCCCTTTACGGCGCGAGGAGAAATAAATGGTCTGCCCGTCTGGAGAAATGGATGCGTAAAAGGCGGTTGCTTCAACATCCGTTATTTGCCTGCGGTCTGACCCATCGGCATTCATTAAACAGATCTGGTCTATCTGTTTGACATAACAGGTGAAGACGATCTTGCCGACGAGAGACCCGTCACCGCCAAAATTTGGGACGGGGGAAGGAATCAACGTTGACGGGATGACACCCAGCTCAAGTGTAGGAGCTAACACAGGTGTGGATGAATCCAACACTGATGCGGTCGATGTTTCCAAAGGCAGGCCGACAAACGGAGTTGGATCAGGGCTTTGATTGGGAGGGTTTATCCAAATGTAGTAAAACACCCCTGCCAAAATGCAAATTCCCAGCACGCCGCAGCCAATTCCGCCGAGCAGGATTTTGTCAAAGGTGGTGAGAAGTTTACGGGGCGCAGACATGGTCAAAAGATATTGTATTCGATTCTTGAATAATACAAATACAAACTCAAAAACTCGTCCCAAGCGGACTCGAAGTCCATTCAGGGCGGGTTTTTATTAATGGATTTTATTCTTTGCTTAGATAAGTTTTGGCTGCTTCCAAAAATTCTTGTGCTTGATGGATCATTTGAACAACCACATTAATTTCCACATTTGGATCAAAGGCATAATCCCCGATCTGTCCTTGGTCAAACGAAGTCAATAACCAACGGTGAAACTTTGGGTCTAATTCTTTTGTCTTCGCAAAATGTTGACCGTAAGCCCCGATCACATTTCCATGTTTACCAAACTGGAAATCTTTTTCATTGAGCAAAGCCTCGGCGGCAAAATCAACTTTTCCATTTGTGAGCAGAATATCAGCCGCTTCAATAGCGTCTAAAGCGCGGTCAAATAATTGACGAGTGGTCTCCTTCACGCAGGGACTCCCTCCGCGCGGATATTCATCAACACGGGCAATTCGCCCTTCTTCCATTGTTCTTCGGTCATAATCATGCGGCTAACCGTGACATCATATTCCAGCGATAGATCGCTCGCCAACTCCGCCGAGCGGACAAGTTCATCCCAGTAACTTTGATACGTATCCAGCACGATCATCACATCCAAATCCGAACCTTCGTGATAATCTCCGCACGCACACGAGCCGAATAAATACACAGCTTTCAAGCGCTGACCGTATAACTCGGTCAACCCTTTTTTTATCTTTTCCATCAGGGACTTGACATTTACTGTCATGCCTCCATTATAAACCCAACATCCCATACTAAAATACATCCATCGAGTGCAAAATCAACCGTTCATGGATGTTCTAATGCGCCTGCCAGCCCGTCATCCATACATAAAATCAAACCACTCTCAACCTGCCCCGTTGGACAGTAGCCATCTTCCCCCTAAAGGGGGGAAGATGGCTAGCCGAGGCGAAGCGAGCGGTAAGTCGGAAGGGGGTTCCCATGCCTAACCAAGCCCATCTCCCAGCAGAAAAGAAAATCGAACAAGCGGTGATATAATCGTCATACGTTGTCAGGTTCGATAGGAGTATCGTATGGACGCAGTAACCGTTTCCCCAAAGTATCACGTTGTGATCCCGTTGAAGGTGCGCGAGAAAATGCGCGTCAAGCCAGGTCAGAAAATGCATGTCATTGCCTATGACAATATGGTTGTTTTCATTCCCGTCCGCCCCATCAAACAGGCACG
>JBBSCM010000239.1:0-6465 GCA_038250295.1 Anaerolineales bacterium
ACATAGTTCGGTTCCTCCAATTTTATAATGCCACAGCTTCAAAACACCGTTTTTGAGGCAGTTGTACTGCCGATTTCCAGCAGTGCAACTGCTGAAAAAACACTAAAGGACACATAGTTCGGTTCCTCCAATTTTATAATGCCACAGCTTCAAAACACCGTTTTTGAGGCAGTTGTACTGCCGATTTCCAGCAGTGCAACTGCTGAAAAAACACTAAAGGACACATAGTTTAGTTCCTCCAATTTTATAATGCCATAGCTTCTGGCATGGATTCCAATTCAACTTCTTGTTTGTTACGGATACGATATAAAGCAAGGAAGGCTATTGTGGATAACAGGCCGACAAATCCCGCCGCATACCAGAGCAGATACGGCTTCGGCCCGTCAATGATCAGACCGGCGAGATAAGGTCCGACCGCAAAGGGAAGCGCCCATGAAAACCCGGAGACTGCCATGTAACGTCCGCGCATTTCTTCGGGGGCAAAAGATGCAACCAATGCTTGAGATACGGGAGAGACAACCATCTCACCAATCGTGATTATAACCATCGCCACCACAAACATTGTGTAAGAGGCAACAAATCCATACATCGAGAAGCCGATCACGTACAGGAATGTCCCGATTGCCATCATCAACATGGGTGGATATTTTGTGATGCGGCGCGTGATCGGGAACTGCATCAACACGACCATGGCGGCGTTTATGCTCAACAATAATCCATAACCTGATGCAGGCGTGCCATGCTCGTTCCGTAAAAATACACCTAACGCTGTGTTCATATTCATGTACATGAACACTTGTAACAATATCGCTCCAAGGAAGAGCATAAAAGCCGTGTTGCGAAAGACCTGTCCATAACCGACAAACGTGCCAGCTACTGTTTCTTTGGGAGCATCCGGGTGCGCTTCTGGTTTCGTCTCAGGCAGGAAGATTGCAATTAGAACCACTGTAAACAGTGAGATTACCGCATCGGACAGGAACAGCAAGAGGTACGAACGAGCCGCTAAAAATCCACCGATGGCAGGACCGATAACGACGGATAGATTGAAGGCCACGCGCAGAATCCCATATCCATCCGCTCGTTTTTCTTCAGGCAGAATATCTGCGATCATGGCCTGATGCGCAGGGCCTGCCACATCTGTTAAAATACCGATGAAGAAAGCCAGTATGAAGAAGAAATGGAATGAAGTTACAAATCCCATCGCAACAGTACTGAATGAGGAGGCGATCAACCCAAACATGATGATGCCTTTGCGGCCAAAGCGGTCAGTCAGCGCGCCGCCAATTGCAGAGCCTGCAAAACTGGAAACCGAAAAAGCCGCAAAGAGCACACCCACATCCGTCATACCTACATTAAATTTACTGGTAATATAGAGCGCAAAGAATGGAAAGAGCAGCGCGCCGCCGATGCGGTCAATGAAAGTAATGGCGATCACGATCCAAAATGTGCGTGGGTATTCGTGATAGAGTTTTGAGATTTTTTGAAGTGTCTTGTTCAACATGTCAGGCTACTTTTTTGGTCAACTCTGAATAATTTGTTTGTTTTGCAGAATGGCGCTTGCGCAGCTTTTCGCCGCGCGCGACCATCCATTCGCCCAAGACGGCCAGGTTTTTACTGAGGAGATTTCTCCCCTTAATGGCCTCTTCTTCCAGGCGAATGGCGTCCATTTCTTCTTTTATTCTCCGGCGGTTGATTTCGGAGATCATTTCTCGAGATAAGTTGTTCATGCGAGCCTCCTATTGATAAAACTTTGGTGATTTCAAGTAAATCAATGTTTCTGTCCTAATTTCTAATAAAATTATACTCACTTTATGAATTTTGTCAATAGTGAATTTAATAATATAAATAATTGATTAAATATAATTGATTTCCTCGCCTAAAAACATCAATTTCTTCTGTTTTGGAGCATAAAACCATGATTCGTTCGATATTTTTCTCACCCGGCAAACCAGCCCGCACTGACATCTCCCCGGCAGAGTTTCCCCGCCTCATCCGTGACAGGCGCAGCTTGCTGTGGGTGGACTTTGTTTCAGAACCACCAGAAACAACCCTGCCCATATTGCAAAGTTTTAATTTCCATCATCTGGCCATTGATGATGCTTTACAGGAAACACATGCGCCTAAAATCGATGATTGGGGCGATTATCTTTACATTGTTTTAAATTACATGCACTTGATAAAAGCAAGCGAGCCCTGGGATACGGAAATTGATGAATTGGATATTTTCCTCGGGCGCAATTATGTCGTCACACATCACGACAACCCTGTAAGTTCCATCGATGAAACATGGGATATGTGCCAGCGCGATCCGCGTTATGCCAAGGACGGGCCAGACCACCTGTTATACAAGATCATTGATGCGACTGTCATGAACTATATGCCGATCATCGAAAAAATAGATGAAGAAATAGATTGGATCGAAGACCAGGTCTTTGACCACCCCAGCTCACAGACCCTCGCAAGATTATTTACATTAAAACGTGTATTGCTTGCCATGCGGCGCATCCTGCTCCCCCAACGTGAAGTGCTAAATAAAATGGCGCGCGATGATTATCAAGTCATCGACCAAAAAGACCGCATCTTCTACCGTGATATTTATGATCATCTCGTGCGCCTGCACGATGTAAACGAAAGCCTGCGCGACCTCGTAGGCGGCGCAATGGATACTTATCTCTCCGTGATCAACAACCGCATGAATGAAGTCATGAAAACTCTCACCATCATCACCACCCTCTTTATGCCGTTGACATTCGTTACCGGCTTCTTTGGGATGAACTTCTTCGCGGCGAATCCGCCTTATGAAAACTGGACTCTCCCGACGGTCTTTTATGGGACCCTCGGCCTGATGCTGCTTACCCCGGTCTTTATGTTCTTCTGGATGCGCCGCCGCACCTGGGTATAACGACCAGATTCTGCCGTCATCCAAATCCTTGACACAGAACAGGCGTTCGGTTATCATTCGTAGCACAAATGAGCGAAGAATGCTCACCCGGTGCCGGCTCTGCTGGCAGGAGGCTTAAAATGATGATGGTACGAAAAAGCAAAGGTCTGGGCGAACGCCACCAGAAAATCCTTGATTTCATCGCGAGTTATCAACGCGAGTACAAGCACCCACCCTCAATCCGTGAGATTGGCGAGCATTGTGATATTTCATCCACTTCTGTGGTCAATTATTATCTTGATCAACTGGAAAAATCTGGAAATATCGAACGTGACCGAAAAATATCGCGCGGTGTCCGTCTGACGGGCGGCAGCCCGCTCGGTGATATGTTCCGAGTTCCCATGATGGGCGTGATCCAAGCTGGTGAACCCATCCCCGTTCCTTCCAATGCGGACTTCAGTACATTCTCTCCTGAAGACTCGGTGGAAATCGCCATGTCTCTTATGCCTGCAAAAGAAAAAGGAAAAGAATTATTCGCCTTGCAGGTACAGGGAGAATCAATGATTGATGCGATGGTTAACGATGGCGACATTGTCATCCTTAAACCCACACAAGATGCCCGTAACGGCGATATGGTCGCCGTCTGGTTGTCGGACCGCAACGAAACCACTCTGAAGTTCTTCTTCAAGGAAAAAGATAAATTCCGCCTGCAGCCTGCAAACCCCACCATGAAACCGATCTACATTGATAAAAGTGAATCGCTGGAAATCAAAGGCAAAGTGGTCATGGTCATTCGCAAAGTGGAAAGATACATCTAGAACATAGATAACAAAAAAGGACGGCTCAAAAATCAGAGCCGTCCTTTTTATTTGGAATATCTACTTGATCTTTATTCTCGGTTTCTTCCCAAGGGCGCTACCAGCGGGGCTTCTACCGCTGCTTTCACCCGCCGTATTCGACATTTTCGCTGCCGCTGCTTTTGGTTTCATACCGCTGAGCAATCCAGCTCCGCGCGTAATCATAAACGGGATAAACAGCAAAACCAACAATCCAGCCAGTATCCACCCAAACAGAGTCCATGAGGTACCTGGGACTTCGGGCAACACACCACCGGGATTGTAATTAGTCTGAGTCGTTGCGCCTATATCTGATAGTGAAACCGTCAGGTTGCGATTAATTCCGTCCCGCAAAGTTGACGGGGAAACATAGGTAAGTGTGTATTCACTTTGCAAGGTACGGCCAAACTGTTGATAAAGCGCGCTGAGGGATTCGGAGTCGGATGCAAAGCTGTAGAGACCGCCAGATTTTTCAGCGAGTGATTTTAGCGCACCTTCGTCAAGGCCAGATTGTTCAGCTGTGCCGGCGTCACCAAAACCAACCGTTGAAATCGTAAGGCCGCTTGGGCCGATCTGCTCGAGGACACTATCCACTGTATTCTGGCTGTGATTATCCAAGCCATCAGCCAGAACAATAATCGCTTTGCGGCCATTAATCGATGCCAGATTTTTTTCAGCTTCAACCAGGGCATCGAACATGGATGTATCGCCGCCAGTTTTGAGTCCATCAATGGCGCTGGTCAATGCGGCGGTATCCGTTGTGACCGGTTGGACATAATAGGTCTTTGTATCGAATGTCATCAAGCCAGCCTGGTCACCGGCACGCATTTGCTTGACATAGGTTTTGGCTGCATCCTTGGCGGCGGTCAATTTGTTATTTTTATCCATGCTGCCGGAGATATCGATCACAAGCATGGTTGTAAGAGGTTCAGCAACACCCTCACCGCCTGTGCCACCGCCGCGGGCATCCACAATTTGCATAGCCTCGCCATTTTCAGAAATTTGAATGGTGGCGGGGTCAACACCAACAGGCTCGCCGGCTGAATTTGTCACAGAAACATAAAGTGTCACAGTTGGAAATTGGGAATTATCCACTTGCGTAATGCGGACTTGTGCGTCGTCGCTTTGCGCTAAAACTGTCGATGCTGACGAGAGCACCAGAGCGAGTAACAGGCCAAGGTTAAGTAAGATGCGAATCCATTTTGTTTGCATGGCTACCTCTTTTCGTGGTAAATCATCTCGGTATTGCCCATGCGGATCTTTTGTCCATTTGATAATTGTGTACGTTCGATCTTTTTTCCATTAATATACGTGCCTGCCAAACTCATGTCCTTAAGGGAAAAACGTATTCCATCACCGGTAAGCATGGCATGTTGGGGGGCAATATCGGGGTCGGGTAAAACGATCTCAGATTTGAGAGCGGAACTTCCAATGGCGATGGCCGGGCCGCCTGCTTTCATGAATTTATCAAGGATGAACTCAGTACCTTTAAGTTTGCCGGAAGAAACTTCGAGCCATGCTTTTGAGAGCAGGACAACCATCAGAGAGATAAATGCGCTGACTGAAGCGCCTAGCAAAACGAGGCCGGCAGCCTTTCCGGTGAGAGGATTGCCGAGCCACCTAGGAGCGCTTTCAAGTAAAGCGCCGCCAAGTGCGCCGCCAATCAATCCGCCGAGCATACCTTTCCAGGCCTGGCTCTTGCCAACGACTCCTTCTGCAAGCCCTAGCAGTAAGCCAAATATGCCCCAACCTAAAGCCCGCCCAAGAAGACCTGCTCCTACTGCTTGAAACAAATACTCGCTAAGTGGCAGCCCAATGGCTCCGGCAAGGAGGCCGAGAAAAGCGCTGAACAAGCCTGCCTTCACAGCTTGAACAAAATTTTGTGTGAGCAGTCCCTCGGTGATACCAATAAATAAGCCGATGACAAAACCGACCAACGCACCGACAACTGCTTCACTGAGGTAGAGATTCGTGATGAAAGACAAGCCAAGGAAATCGCTCATCTGCCAGCCGATCAATCCGCCGATCGCGCCAAATACGGCATAGAAATATGTACGCATTCGTCTGTTCATAATTTAGACTCCTTCACTTTCTTCATCAGTATTCTGAAGATTTTTCCATTCGACCATGCTTCTTCCCATATTGCCATTCAATTCATGAAAACCGAAATAACGGGTGGGATCAAGCGCACCATCGTCGCGGCGGACGAAAAACCCGGCCAGCGAAGCATGGGGCTCCACCACCAGGGCCACCTGCCACGGTTCGGGAAAGAAATTGTTATGCAGCCAGGTATCATAGTGAGACAGAAATATGCCCATGCGTGGGTGGGTGTGATACCAGCCGACAATTCTTTTGCCGCTATGATTTTTTTCCAATTCTTCATGGAATTGCAGGATGGTATCCTGTGTAAAAGTAAGATAGACACTTCCCTGCCGGGTGTGCTGGGCAGGCAGCATATGCTGTACCACCACAAATTCTTCATCGGTATCGCGGTCACGGCACCACAAACCAAGCAGGGCACCGCCCACTTCATCGTCCATCTCACTGGTTGAATGCAGGCTGATGCGGCAATACGCCGATTGCGAAAGAAAGACTTTCACCAGGGGACGCGCGCCTTTAAATTCATGAGGCGACTCCCAGCGCTTAGAACGAGCGAGAGGCATGCATGCTTTTCTGGGTCTTTCTGTGATGGGTGATGAGACGCGAACGCCAATGCTTGTCATTTGTGATTCCATGTTTTGTCCGGAT
>JBBSCM010000240.1:0-6315 GCA_038250295.1 Anaerolineales bacterium
CGTGACCCTGCGGACGTATTATCGCAACCGCGAACAAACTGTAATGGATGCCGAGCATCGCGGACTGCCCATTTATGTTTTGCGCGCGAACACCGTGGCGCAAGTGGAACAGTTCCTCGGTGACCTGTATAACATCAGCGAACAGCAGCATCCGCGCGATAGCATGGACAGTGTCCGCGAAGAAACACAACATGCCATCTCGGCAGTCCTCAACGGTGAGCGCTGGGTGGACTTGCCCCCCGGCACATCCCTCGTGCGAAGATTACAGCATGAATTAGCGCGCAATGCTGAATTGGTTTCACATTCTTATGGCAAAGAACCGAGAAGGCATGTGAGGATTTTTAGGGAGTAAACAGTGATCAGTAATCAGTTGCCAGTTTTCAGTCACTGATAACTGATTACTGGCAACCGAACACTGACCCATGTTCATCACCCTCGAAGGGTCGAAGTTCTGACAAAACATCTCCCGATGAAATGATATGGTGTGTTTCAAATGAGTTGACAAAAAGAACGTCCCGAAGGTTTTGTCGAGAAAATTTGGTCGTCTGTGCCAACCTTCGGGACGGTTTCAACTGAAATGAAACACACCCAAATGATCTAATGACAACGGAGTAATCTTATGAATAGAATTTCATCCGTACAATTTATGGGACGTTATATAGTCTCTGATCCAGAGATTTGTCATGGGAAGCCGACGTTTCGAGGCACGCGCGTTTTAGTTGCCGATGTGCTTGAACAAGTCGCAAGTGGTATGGCATGGGAAACAATTATCGAGGAGTGGAATAATAGCATTGCCAAAGATGCCATTCAAGAGGCAGTGCAATTAGCCAAGTGAGAAAGCCACAAAATTTAAGAAGGCGTAAACGCGTTACTGGCGTCTGCGCCTTTTTATTTTAAAGTTGGATGATTATCTGCTGCCTGTTTCCCTGTTTACATGTCTACATGTTTCCCTGTCTACCCGTTCCCCTGTATACTTGACCCATGTTCATCACTCTCGAAGGCCCTGAAGGCTCTGGCAAGACATCACACATCCCCTATCTCGTGGAATATCTGCGCGAGAAGGGATATGTCGTATTCCCCACCCGCGAACCGGGCGGAACAACCATCAGCGAGCAGATCCGCGATATTCTGCATGACTTGAAGAATGCCGAGATGCATCCGCGCACAGAGACATTGCTCTACCAAGCCGCGCGCGCCCAGATCGTGGAACAGGTCATCAAGCCGCGGCTGGACGCAGGTGAGATCGTCATTTCCGACCGTTATTATGATTCAACCATCGCCTATCAAGGTTACGGGCATCAGCAGGATTTGGAACAAGTCCGCGCTTTAGTCAAATATGCAACAGGCGGTCTGACTCCTGATCTAACAATCCTGCTTGATCTTGAAATAGAAGTGGGCTTAAAACGCAAAACACAAAACGAAATGGAATGGAATCGCATGGACGCTTATACCGTTGAATTCCACAAACGAGTCCGCGCGGGATATTTGGAGATGGTAAAGCGAGAACCGAAGAGATGGGTAGTAGTCAACTCGGATCAGAAGTGGGATGATGTGCAAGCAGAATTGAGAAAAATAATTATTACGGGATTAGCCAAGAAATGATCGCTGAATCTGAAAACGATATCAAACATTTAAAAACCATCGGTCATATTTGCGCCATAACTTTAAAGGAAATGATGAAGCATGCCAAACCCGGCATGACCACTGGCGAATTGGACAATATCGGCCAACAGTTCCTCGAAAAAGAAGGCGCACACTCCGCGCCGATGGCCATGTATCAATTCCCCGGCGCCACGTGTATCAGCATCTCGCCTGTCATCGCGCACGGCATTCCCGGTGACCATGTTCTGCGTGAAGGCGAATTGATCAACATTGATGTCTCCGCCAAGCTGGAGGGCTACTTCGCAGATACGGGCGGCTCGATGGTGGTTGCAAAGCATGTGCCTGAATTTGAAAAAATGCTCGAAGCAACCCGGTCCGCGCTGGCGAAGGCGGTGCAGGTCGCAAAAGCGGGTCAACCGCTCAACATGATCGGCAAGACCATTCAGGATGAAGCAAAACGAAATGGATACGGTATCATTTATGATCTGACGGGTCACGGTATTGGACATCAACTCCATGAAGAACCGACTCAGGTATTCAACTATTACAAATCAAAAGACCGCCGCATTCTTAACGAAGGCCTGGTCCTGGCCATTGAGCCGTTCCTCACCACCGGCAAAGGTCACGTGCTCGAAGAAGCAGATGGCTGGTCCTTGCGGACAACGGATCGAACCATGGCGGCTCAATTTGAGCATACGATCATTGTCACAAAAGACGAGCCGATCATTCTTACGATATAAACAATGCCTAGCCTTCATCTGTTCTCATCCCCCGGCAAAGATGACATCCGTTAGATCGTCGAAGCGAGCCGCTCGTATCTGAAAGATAAACCCGATGCAACTGTGGCGTATCTGCCATTGGCGTCGCTTTATGCCGAGAGATGGCAGGAACAAACAGAAGAATCGTTCAGAGGGTTGGCGCGGCTTGAAACGGTCAACGCCGAGACCATGCCTCTGCCGCAGATGGAAGATATCGTCCGCCGCGCCGCGATGGTTTACATTTCAGGTGGAAATACTTTTTTATTGAATCACCGCCTGCATGTCAGCCGCTTGATGATTTGCTAAAAGCACGCCATGCCGATGACCCGGAGAAGCGTCCAGTTTTGATGTGGGTGCTGGGCGACACCACCGAACATTTCCTTGAACACCGCAAAACAATTGAAAAAACGATAAAGGCTTAAGCAAAACATCCCGCAGACATGAATTCTGCGGGATGTTTTGTTTTATTCCTCCTTCAACCATCTTTTTACCGCTTCGCGTGGATGTTCATATTTCCCCATTGCAGCCAATAATCGGCCGGGGTCTGACTCACAGCATATTACTTTGCGATGCTCAGAGAAGACGAATCCTTCAGCTACGGCGTGATCCATTGCGGCAAGCAGGCGATCATAATAATTACGCACATTGAGCAAACCGACCGGCTTTTCATGCGCGCCGGTCTGCGCCCAGGTGATGGTTTCAAAGAGTTCATCCCATGTACCAAAGCCGCCGGGCAAGGCAATGTATCCGTCGGCGAGTTCGTGCATGCGCGCTTTGCGTCCATGCATATCAGGGGCCACGTCCATGCGGGTGAGGCCGGTATGCGCCAGTGCAACTGTATTCATTGAAGGAATGATGATTCCGATCACTTCCCCTCCTGCCTCTACGGCGCCGTTTGCGACTGCTCCCATCAAGCCTGTTTTCCCGCCTCCATACACAAGGCGGATTCCTTTCCCAGCCAGCAGTTTGCCTGTCTGGTAGGCGGCATCGATATAGTCCGCATGGACAAGGTCAGATGACCCGCAAAAAACACATATTGATTTCATAATCTCCTTATAAAGACGTGTACCGCGACATTTATGTCGCGCTTCCACGACGGGCGATATTCATGTCGCACTTCCACGACGGGCGATATTCATGTCGCGCTTCCACGACGGGCGATATTCATGTCGCACTTCCACGACGGGCGATATTCATGCCGCGCTTCCACGACGGGCGATATTCATGTCGCGCTTCCACGACGGGCGACATAAATGTCGCGGTACAGTTTTTTTGCAACTGTATCACAAAAAATACAGGTTAGAGTTATGTTAGTGTAACCTTTGGATGCTTGACGCAGTATCCGCGCAGTGTCACAATTGCATGATGGATTATAAGGATTACTACAAAATTCTCGGCGTGGAACGCAAGGCCAGCGCAGACGATATCCGCAAAGCATATCGTAAACTTGCCATGCAGCATCATCCGGATAAAAACCCCGGCGACAAAAAAGCCGAGGATAAATTCAAAGACATCAACGAAGCTTATCAGGTTTTAAGCGATGAGCAAAAGCGCGCGCGTTACGACCAGTTGGGAAGCGCGTATTCCAACTTCCGCACTGGCGGCGGGCGCTCAAGTGACTTTAATGAATGGTATGAACGGCAAGGCGGGGGACAAAGAGGATATAAAAATGCCGAAGACCCATTTGGAGGCGCTGGCAACTTTTCAGATTTTTTCCGCACGATCTTTGGAGAGGCGGCTCGTACTTCGGTGCGCAACCAGGCCGCACAACAGGGATATCAACAGGAAGTGGATATCACTTTCCAGGAGGCTTACGATGGCACCGCACGACAGCTGCAGACGAATGGACGCAAGTTACAGGTACGCATCCCTGCCGGGGTGAAGACCGGTTCCAAGGTTCGAGTGGCAGGCGCGGGCCCCGAAGGACTCGATCTTTATCTCGTAGTGAATGTCACAGATGAGGATAAATTCGAACGGGATGGTCAGAATCTTTACACGACATCCACCTTAAGCATTTTTACATTGATTCTCGGCGGTGAAACGGATGTGGAGACACCCACCGGCAAAGTGAAATTAAGTATCCCCCCAGGCACACAAACCGACCAGGTCTTTCGCCTGGCAGGGCGCGGCATGCCGCACTTGAAAAACCCAAATACGAAGGGCGATCTTTTCGTAAAATTAAAGGTACAAGTTCCCAAATACCTGTCGTCCAAACAGAGGGAATTGCTTGAAGAAGCTGCTCGCATAAAGTTTTAATAACAATCTTCGTCCTGAGCGGAGCCGCATGTTCTTGTTCTTTATGCGGCGAAGTCGAAGGACAGAATTTCAAATTAATTAATCCTTATATCAAACTTTACCCTTCGACTACGTTCCTCGAAAAGCACTCGTCACTTCGCTCTGGGCGAACGAATAAGTAATAACAGGAGTCACATGAAAACAAAGCAAAGCATTTTGGCTTTAATCGTTTTAATATTGGCAATGCTCGCCTGTCAGACCCCAGCCATACAATCTCAACAACCTACACAAGAAGTAGTCCTGCCGGTGATACCGGTTGCACCCATTGATTCGAATACGGTTAACCCCGCCGCGCAACAGGATGGGCTGGTGGCCTTGTTTGAAAATGTCAGCCCGGGCACGGTTGGGATATTCACAGATCAAGGCCAGGGCTCCGGGTTTGTGTATGACGGACTGGGCCATATCATAACAAATTACCATGTCATCGAAGGCGCCACTACTGTGGAAGTTAGATTCACATCCGGTTTCATGGCCTATGGTACTGTCATCGGGACCGATCTCGATTCGGATCTTGCTGTTATAAAAGTGGACGCACCCGCCGGGGAGCTTCATCCGCTCCCACTCGGCGATTCAAACGCGCTGAAAGTTGGTCAGACCGTAATCGCCATTGGCAACCCTTTTGGTTTGGACAGCACAATGACCGTCGGCATCATCTCCGCGCTGGGCCGTGTATTGGATTCGGTGCATGCAACTCCCGGTGGAGGACGGCCCTTTACCGCCGGCGATATTATTCAAACCGATGCGGCGATTAATCCCGGCAACTCCGGCGGCCCGCTCTTCAATATCAACGGAGAGGTGATCGGCATCAACCGCGCCATCCGTACAGAGAGCGCCACGGTCTCGGGTCAGCCTGTCAATTCCGGTATTGGCTTTGCGGTCTCGATCAATATCGTCAAGCGCGTAACCCCGGTTTTGATCGCCAATGGAAAATACGATTATCCCTATATGGGCATTTCATCCCTGGATTCTTTGAGTCTTGAAATGATCGAAGCGCTTGGTTTTGATAGATTTACCGGCGCGTATGTTACCGATATTGTTTCAGGCGGCCCGGCTGATAAAGCCGGCATAAAGGCAGGCACAACACCAACCAGTATTCAGGGTATTCTTGGCGGCGGTGACCTGATCGTTGCGATTGACGGACGCGATGTCCGCACGTTTGATGAATTACTGGCTTATCTCATTACGAATAAAGGGCCTGGAGATACGATCATCTTGACTGTAATACGTAACAAAGAAAAAGTGGATGTACCGATCACACTTGACAAGAGGCCGTAAAAAAAACAGGGCGTGGTCTTGCGAAGCAACCACGCCCTGTTTTTTTAACCAAATCTCTCTTCGCGCCAAACATCTGCGCGGTTGTGATAGCCAGCCTGTTCCCAAAATCCGCGTTTATCGCGCTGCATAAACTCCAGAGATCGCAGCCACTTGGCGCCCTTCCAAAGATACGGGGTTTCCAAATCTTCACGTCCGGGGATAAAGCCCACCATTCCACGTAACGGATAGCCGTGATCGGGTGTGATCGGCTCGCCATTCAAATGTGTGGCCAGTAAAAAATTTTCCTGCAATACAACTTCAATCGGTAAATTCACAGTGAAGCCATATTCCGCATGTTGCATCACGTGTGTGGCCGAAGGCTTGATCTTGAACAATCCATTTTCCA
>JBBSCM010000241.1:0-6310 GCA_038250295.1 Anaerolineales bacterium
AGGTTCACCAGAAAATTCAGTACCAGCAAACAAGCTCAAGCGGAGTCCGCTTTCGCCATTGGGAGTAGATAAAGTTTCGGGAGCAGGACCAGGCAGATTCTTGTGGATAAATGTCCCAGAGGCGGCCTCCACCAAAACATCCTTGCCTTGCGGATCATTGACTCCATCAAACGGCGAGACCGTGTAATGCGGTGTGACGCTCGAGCTGCCGCCGCCTAAAATTTGCGCGTTGCGGGCATACGGGCCGATCATCGCGATGGTCTTCACATTGCTCAACGGCAGAATGCCATTATTTTTTAGCAACACAATCGCTTCCTGTGCGGCTTCACGGATGATGGCACGATGTTCAGGTTTGTCTTCGCCTCGCTCAGGTTGAAGAACTGGATTTTCAAACAGACCGGCTTTTTCTGATACTCGGAGCAGACGTCGGACTTTATCGTTCAATCTTTCCTCGGTCAGGGTGCCGCTTTCGAGGGACTTTTTCACCACTTCGGCAGCCATCCAACGCGCAGGCCCGGGCATTTCAAGATCGAGTCCTCCGGCAGGGACGCCGTCATCATATGTGCCAAACCAATCAGACATGACGATGCCATCGTAATTCCATTCGCCTTTGAGAATCTCAAGCAGGGAATGATCATACTCACAGGCATAGACTCCGTTCACGCGGTTATATGAAGACATAACTGCCCACGGGTTTGAATTACGGATCGCTATACGGAATGGTTCGAGATAAATTTCGCGCAGAGTTCGTTCATCCACTTCGGAGCTAATGGAGAAGCGTTCATATTCCTGATCGTTGGCGATGAAGTGTTTGATGCACGCTCCTACGCCTTGATCTTGAATCCCCTTGATATATGCAGATGCCATCATGCCGCTCAAGAATGGATCTTCGGAATAACACTCAAAGTTACGTCCTGCTATTGGCGTGCGGTGAATATTGACAGTAGGAGCCAGCAAAATATGTGCGCCTTTTGCTTTGAGTTCATCTGCCAATACGTTGCCAACTTTTTCAATGAGGGCAGGATTCCAGGTTGCGCCCAGAGCAATGCCAACCGGTGTAGCTACAGATGGAGTAGACATACTGCCCATCGCGCCGCGCGCACCATTGGGCCCGTCAGTCGTTTTGAATTGTGGGATTCCCAAACGCGGAACAGCCACGCTGTGCCACAGGTCTGCGCCTGCGAGCATGGATATTTTTTCGTCGAGGGTCATCTGTGAAATTAGATCGTCAATACGTGTCATGATTACTCCAAAAGAATGAAATATTTAATTGACAGCCGCCAATCGTTGGTTGTCATAAATTTGCAAAATTGATCAGTTCAAATCCGCGTTCCTGAATGGATTGTTTGATGGCTGGGTCGGTAAGGATTTCCAATTCAGTCTCACGCTGTTTGTTGTAGGATGATTCTTTTGCGAAGGCATCATCCACGTAACCCGGATGGCACATGACCTCACATACGCCTTCCTGCACTTGATCGAATATTCTATTTAGTTCTTCACGCGTGGCAGACTCATCGTAGAAACTGGCGAAGAAGGCATTCGGTCTGCGTGGATTAAATTCGGTTAGCAATTTCGGCGTATATTCTTTAATAGGGCCGATCAGCTCGGATGGCAGTCCCGCCATATCGTCACTGCCGTACACAACGGACAGACGTATGCCGCAATCATATTCTTTTGCCAGTTCCAGCATAGCGCGGAAAAGTGCCGGGCTGAAATAGGAGCTGTGATGATGCGAGTCAAGATGGGTTGGTTTTCTGCCAGCAGATTTGACGAACAATTCGATCTGCGCATGCCATTCAGCTTTTACCTCTTTGACGTCAACCTGGTCTATTTTGGAAATAAGCGTGGCAAGTTTTAGAAAACTTCCGTCTTCATTCGTGATTGTCTTTGCTTGTTCGCGTGAGAGAAGTGGACGTTCGGCAGTTAATACAAGATGAACTCCCAGCCCAAGATTCGGCGTTTCGCGCAAAGCGGTGGCAATGTCTGCTGGGGTGGTGGGGATGTTCATCATGCAGGTCGTGGATGTGACTACGCCGTGCAGATGCGCTTCCCGTATGCCGCGGGAAATATCCGGTGTACGGCCATAATCGTCGGAGTTGATGATGAGATGTTTAGGCATTTTCCAAACCTGTTAAATATTTTTGATAGAGGTCAACGAGATGTGCCGTCGGTTCTATATAAAATTCATCAGGGTCCACGCTGACCTTTGCATAATCAGGAATCGGTTTTACCTGTGGATTTGTCCTTGCAAATTCCTGAATCACTTTTGCGTGAGGCTTGAGCGAACCATCCGGGCGGACCAATCCGAAGAAGCGTTCATGGACTGCATTCTGGCAGGGCGGCTTGTCCCATAGCTCGGGGATGTAATCTGCATAGCACCAAAGCATGGCGCCTGTCGCGCCGCTGTCCTGTAATTTGGGAATGGTCAGGCGCAGAAATTCGGCAAAGTCTTCTTCACTTGCCATGAATTGTTCACGCTCACGCCCGTTGGTTTCTGTCCATTTCATGGTGTAAGTCGGTTCGCCGGGCAGAGCTGTGCATCCGCCGAATTCCTCCATGAGCACAGGCTTGCCAGAGAGTGCAGCAGTCAATGCGCAGGTAAACGGGACAAAGTCCGGGTCAAGATTTTGACGCGCCCACGGCGTGTACATGGGATAGGAATGCATCACGGCGACATCCGTGTTTTTATAGACCTTGTCTATTCTTAGTCCGTTGTCGCGATGCAGGCTGTCACCATGCAAACCGATCGTGACAGGATGTTTTGGGTCAATGGATTTGATCAGGTCGACCATTTCCTTCACCCATGCTGCGCCTGTATCTGATGAATTGGGCCAGGCAAAAAGATCAGGTTCGTTGCCGAGGTTCCACATCCAAATACCGGGGTGGTCTTTGAGCGCACCGACAACTGTTTTCAACAATAGGCGCGTCGCATTCAATGCCATTTCATCATGGAACATGTTGCGATAGCCTTTGTCGGTCAGCTTTCCTTCGCTGACCACATCACGCAGCCAGTGCTGGTGTGCTGAAGGGGGCAGCTCTCCTCCCAACAGCCAGCGCGGACTCCAATTCGGTCCGCTCATGTGGCCGGTGAAGAAGGTGACATCGAGTCCGAGTCCATTTTCTGCGGCGATGTCTGCCACTTTGACAAGGTTCGCGAGCGCATCCTTATCCACTGAATCTGGCTCAGGTTGAAAATCGTCCCATAACAAAAACAGGCGGACAACATTCATGCCGATATCTTTTATAACCGCAAATTCTTCACGGACTTCGCCAGCGTCAAAATCGCTCCACCAGTACATGGCTTTGCGGCGCGGCCAATAGTTAACACCGAGGGTAAATGGTTGTGACATGGAGGCTCCTATATATAATCTCCGTCCTGAGCGGAGTGACGAGTGATTTTCGAGGAACGCAGTCGAAGGACAGAATTTGACTATCTTGAAAAATCTGTCCTTCGACTGCGCCACACAAAAAGCGTGTGGCTCCGCTCAGGACGGAGAATTTATTATTGATGTACTATTTGGTAAATTGCATTGACCAGCGAGAACTCGCCCTGCGCATCGTGGTCTAATGCCCAGAACATGATGCCGCCTGTTTTCTCCATTGCAAGGCGTGTTTTGGTTTGAACAGTGGGAATGCCGTTGTAATTTTGCAGTGTACCGTTGTATTCAAAACTGTCCACTTGCGCAGCGGCGGAGTCAAATTGCACGAGTTTGGAAAAACTGATCTCACTTGGGCGTGTATAGAACGGGGCGCCGATATTCATTTTTTCTTTCGGCAGACCGCGCGCGCTCCAATAATTGATTCCTTCTTCAAATTCTTCCATGCTCGCATGAATATTTCCATCATAAGTCATTACATTCACGTAATCCACAATGGCAAATATTTCATCTGGAATGCCCAACCCGGTCTCATCGCCAGAGGAGATGACAGCCGTGCTGATCAATTTATTTGGCAGTGCCGCACGCAGTTCCTGCATGAGCGCGAGATAATTTTGTGCAGAGTCGCCGGGGTCTGGATATTCCCAGTCAATATCCACACCATCGAGTTGGTATTGGTCAACGATATCTTTTAGATTTTTGACAAAGGATGTGCGGGATTCTGGACTGGACGCCATCTGCTCAAATTGACTGTCCCAGCCCCAGCCGCCCACGGCCACGCTCACGCGGACGTTTTGGCTGTGTGCGCTTTCAACGATTGCTTCCAACTTCCAGGCATTGTTGAGGGTCGCAAAAGTTCCATCCGCATTGGGGATGAGGAAAGAGTAATTGATGTGCGTGAGTTTGTCGTATGGGATGAGGTCCACGATGATGGCATCGGTGGCGTAAGCTGTGATGCGGAAGGATTTATCTTCGCGCGGGGAGGGGGCAGGATTCTTCATAAGGGAGCAGGATGCTAATAAGGCGACGAGCAGGTAAACGGTCAGAAAAGATGCGTTGGTTTTCATTTTACAAATGATTTTTTTAATTTATTGCGTTGTTCCAATGTAATGGTTAGTCCGCTTGCTTCCATTCCCAATAAGGTGGCGCCGACGACAGGTTTTGCTTCGGTGCGGATAAGTTTGGCTTTGGGCGCAAGGCTATGAATCGTGTCACGCATCGGAGCGATGAGCGGCTCGCCGCTTTTGAACATGGAACCGATCAATGCAACTTCAAATTCGAGGTTTTCAAAATTAAGTTGACGAATTACTGCGTTCGCCATTTCGCCAAGTTCCACGCCCGCCCACTTGACAAGGTCTTGCGCAACTGCGTCTCCTTGTGCGGCGGTTTGAAAAACAAGAGGAGCGCTGTCCGCACCGATTGCATAATATCCCTTGGTATAGCCTTCGATCAGGTCCTCAAGGTTTTTTGCGCCGACATGATCAATAAAAGTATTTGCAAGTAATGTGGATGGCAGGCGTTTTGTCCATGAGTAGCCGATGATCTGCATGGTGCGATTGATGAGTTCGCTTCCGCCCGCGCTTTCACCCATTAAGACGCCATAGCCTGTGACACGACCTTCGCGTTTATGTTCCTTATCCCACCCGCGGCAGTTACAGCCCGTGCCGGAAACCACCGCAACCCCCCAGCCTTCGTTTGTGCCTGCAAGCAAGCCAAGCACAACGTCATTGACCATTTTATACGGGACATTGAGACCGAGTCTGGCGATGGTTGCTTGCATGTGCGATTCTTCAGCAGACCAGTCATAGCCTGCGATTCCAAAACCTATCCCGGCTATCTGATCTCTGTGAATATTCGCATCCAAGATGGCGCTATCCAACGCATCGCACATTGCAGTTTCCATGCCGTCGAATCCCACAGTTTCATGATTGCCAGGGCCGCCCCGGCCCGTGCCGATTTGGTTTCCGTTTTCATCCGCGATCAACGCGGCGGTTTTGGTCGCGCCTATGTCTATTCCGAGATAATATTTCATTCAACTCTTGTGTTCATTTGAATTTTTAGATTTGAAGTTTGATAAAGAAACGCCTCATGAGGCGTTTCTTCTTTATTATTTAAAGAATTGCGGCAAATGTTCACGATGAGTTTCGAGCATGTCATCGAGAACTCCTTGAACCTTATCCGCTTTGGGACCGATGGGATGAACAAGCAACGCCTGATAAGCCGCATCGCGGTCACCATGGACGGCGGCTTCAACGGTCAACAGTTCATAGGCTTTGATAACAGAGATTAATCCGAAGCAAGAGGCAGGTAACGGATCAGTTGCAATGGGCGTGATGCCGCTCTTCTTCACGATGGATGGCATTTCCAATACCCACTCTGCGGGCCATTCTTTTACTGCGCCATTATTCTTGATGTTAACCACATGTGTTTCACCCAGGTCGTTATAGTGCGCGTTGAGCAGTTGCGTGGCAACGGTTGAATAATACGCGCCGCCGCGTTTCATTAATCCCGCTGGAGGTTCATTGAGGTTTGGGTCTGCATAATCGCGAAGGAGTTCCTTTTCCACTTCGATCACTTCTTCGGCGCGTGATGGCGGCCACTTTTCCTGTTCTTTTAATTTCTTGTCGGTGTGATAAAAATATTGTAGGTAATAATTAGGTATCATACGCAGGACTTCAATGGTGCGCGGATCCCATTCGGGATGTTCCTCTTTTTTGAGATTCTCAATATATCCCTGAATAACCTGCGGCCAGACGTCTTCTCCGTCCACTGTAAAACCGCGATGCCAGGATAGATGATTCAAACCAAGAGTTTTTAACTCCGTCCGCGACGCGTCAATTTTTTGACCTGTAGCCTGCTCGAGGCCTTCGATGATATGCATCTTCGCTGTGATCGGGACATTGCATACGCCCACCGAGGGAGTCTCCGATGCA
>JBBSCM010000242.1:0-6203 GCA_038250295.1 Anaerolineales bacterium
ACATGCGCGCTGACGATGACAATGAACTCGCGCTTCGCTTCCTTAATCCCATAGTTGAGCGAGCGTCCGAAAGTGAATTCAGCTGATGGGATTCTCACGATCCGCGCGCCATATGATTCAGCAATGGCCACGGTTGAGTCAGTAGAACCTGAGTCGACGAGGATCACATCCACATCTTTGAGCGTTTGATGTTTAATCCCCTCGAGCAAACGTCCGATGTGTTTTTCCTCGTTATAGGCGCGGATTACGATGGAGCAGGTCATGATTGACATCATTGGGTAATTGGCAATTACTATTCACTATCTACCAATTACCATCCTTTTCATATCCCAACCTCACCAACAAGTCACCCGCCACATCCTTGAATATCTTTTTATGCTCGTCGGTGAAATGTTTTTTCCATTCGCCAGTTTTGCCAGAGCGGAAGGTCGGGGACTGCCCCGGATTGATGGATGCTTCGAGGGAATTTAGAATCAGTTGTCGGTGAGCGTGAAGCGGGGCGCGGGCGAGGAAATGGTCCATGATGCGGGTCAATGCTGAGGTGCGGTCATTGATCAAATCTTCGAAATGAATCGAAAGCACTTTGTCATGATCGAGCCAGCCAAGATATGGAGCGAAGCGGTCAGCGATATTTGGGAATTCAACCCTTCGACTGTGCTCAGGGCGAGTATTCGTATCGGGCATCCCTAAAATGCTGACCTTGAGACGCGCGTCAAAATCGGGAAGTGATTGATAATAGTCGTGATGGACGTGACGCGCCTCCATATCGGTGACGTAAAAGACGTGCGAGACAACCACGTCGCGCGGATCGCGGAAGATGAAATAAGGAATGAATCTGGGCGAGCACACGCGGGCAACGGTTTCGGGGCGAGCAAATAAATGCGCGGAGGCAACATCGCGCGGACGAAGTGAATCAAGCCAGGCAAGAGCCTGTTCAGGCGTACGCTTGACTCCGCTCTCACCTTCGTATTCGGCGTAAAAAGAATGCAGGCGTTTTGAATACGGCGCAAAATTTGAAAAGCCAAGTAAAATTTGGTCAAGCAGATGCGTGCCGCTTTTGGGAAAGGAAATACCAAGCAGGATAGGCAGGCCCGTGGACTGCGATGAAAAACGAAGTTGCTGTATTTGCTTTTCGGTTTGATAAATAAGGGAACGGATGAACGATTTCAAAGCCATACAAGTATTTAACCACAGATTTTTGGAATACGGACTTAAGTCCGCGCTCCTGTTTGAGAGACGCAAATGAGAATTCAGGGTTATATAGTTGAGGATAATAATTTGAAAACCACCATATTCAACACTCCCCTTATCAGTCCGCTTTTGCGATTCCTGAGCAATTCGATCATGCGCCTGCTCGGTTGGAGCGTGGATGGACAATTACCTGACCTTCCAAAATTTATTTTGATTGGCGCGCCGCATACCTCCAATTGGGACTTTGTCCTGTTCCTCGGTGTGGTCTTCCACCTGCGGGCAAACGTCAAGTTTATGGGCAAGGCGGAGTTGTTTCGCAATCCTTTAGTTGGCTGGTTCTTCTATTGGTGCGGCGGCGTTCCCGTAGACCGTAAAAAGTCCACTGGGTTGGTTGAGCAAATGGTGGAGGCCTGCGAACAATCGGATAGATTCATTTTGACCATCGCCCCTGAAGGCACGCGGCATTACGTCAGCGAATGGAAGATGGGTTTTTATCACATTGCCAAAAGTGCAGGGATTCCACTTGTGATGGCAGTAGTAGATGGCAAGAAAAAGAAAGTGCGGGTTGGACAGGTATTTCATCCCACGGAGAATATGGATGCGGATATAAAAGCGATCAAAGGCTTCTTCGAGGGGATCGTGGGGATCAACCCGAGGAAGAAGTACATAACTCTGCAGGGTTGATGAACTCTCATAAAAGTCACTTCACAATAGAGGAAAAACAAATGACTACAATAAAAGCATTTCAACGAACATTAGGTCGATCAGATATTCAAGTCAGCGCAATGGGGTTAGGCTGCTGGGCAATTGGCGGTCCCTGGTACTGGCTGGATGGACAGGGCGGCTGGGGTGATATTGACGATAATGAGTCAGTCCGCGCGATTCATCATGCGCTGGAGAATGGAATCAACTTTTTCGATACAGCCGCAAATTATGGAACAGGTCATAGTGAACGAATATTGGCACGCGCATTGGAAGACAAACGCGATAAAGCGGTCATTGCCACAAAGTTTGGTTTCAAAATAAATGAAGTCGAAAAGCGAGTCACATTGCGTGAAGACGATCATCTTCTGCACGTCCGCCAGGAATGTGAAGACAGCTTGCGACGCTTGAATACGGATGTGATCGATCTTTATCAATTACATGTTTGGGATTATCCGCTTGAGAAAGTACCAGCAATGGTGGATTTGTTGGAATCGCTCGTCAGCGAGGGGAAAATCCGCTATTATGGCTGGAGCACAGATCGCGTAGACGGTGCGCGTCTCTTCGCAAATGGAAAACATTGCGTGTCCATTCAGCATGATCTCAACGTTATGATGGATGCACCCGAGATGCTGGCCTTATGTGAAGAGTTAAATCTTGCGAGCGTGAATCGCAGTCCACTGGCGCGCGGGGCGTTGAGCGGAAAATATGCCAGAGACAATGTTTTCCCGCAAAACGATGTCCGCAATGACAAGTGGTCACGCGAACGTTTCTTCGCAGCTACGCTCGATCAACTGGATGCCATCCGTGAAATTCTCACGAGCAATGGCCGAACATTGGTGCAGGGCGCACTCGCATGGATCTGGGCGCACAGTGAAAAGACCATTCCGATACCGGGCTTCAAGACTGTGGCGCAAGTGGATGAAAATGCCAAAGCAATGCAGCTGGGTCCGCTGACACAAGATCAGATGAAAGAGATCGATTCACTTTTGGGAAGATAAATAAACAAACCGCCGCTTTGAAGCGGCGGTTTGTTTATTTTAACGAATGGTTTTATTCCTTCAGCAAAAAATTCCCATTATTTAGTAATCCATCAAAGATCGCTTCCATTGACTTAAACTTCTCTGGCGATAACTCCCCCAACTCAAACGACTGCAACCTCGTCTGCGTCGTTCGCACGGATGGCTCAAGAAAATCTCCAAACGGCAGGGATGTTCTAAATAATTGATAATATAAAAATCTTCTGGCATTACGTTTGAAATCAGCGGGAACTTCGATCTTTTCAGCCGCTAAAAATTCTTTCATCTTTCTGCTTGCTTCATCAATCGTCTGCGGGAAAAACACAGTGGGATATTGCGTAAAACGTGCCTTGCCTGCACACAACACAGGCAAGCCCATAATGGATGCCTCCAGACCAATCGTTGAGTTATAGACCATGACAAATTTGGATTTTAGAATCAACTCATACGAACTGAGCGTCTCATTCGGTGCGACATAGACGACATTCGGTAAGTCTGTAACATGATGCGCTTCGACCCATCCACCCACCGTTTCACGGCTGGCTTTGCGGACTCGCAACTCGTCAGGATGAGCACGGATCACAAATAATATTTCAGGATGTTCTTTGATAACTTCTAAAACTAAATCCAGCCAGTCAAACATATCATCAAAGACCGTGTTGGCATGTGGCTGGCTTGTATCGAAGATGACGTTAGTAAAGATGGGGACGATCTGTTTGAAGCTTGAAGCTTTTTTCAAGAATGACTCATCGAGTCCTTTCATGTCCGCCCAGAATTTGATGCCCGCCATTGTGAAGTCACCTTGAAAGCGCTTCGCAAGATATGCATCGAGTTTTGCATTTTGCTCGTCGTTCATTTCAAAATCATCGGGGATGTGAATTGGATACGCGGTCGCTTCGCCATCAGTGAAGTAGGCTGTTGCTGGTTGTAATCCAACCTCATGTGTAATCACACGAATACCGCGTTTTTGGGCGATATACCGCGCCGTCGCTTCGGGGAAGAACTGTCCGTTGAACACGACCACCGCCCGCGGATTGGTTTCATCCAGTAATTTTGAGAATTTCAGCGCCACATTCCACGCCGATAAAATATATTCCCTGAAAAGATAACGTGTGTTCTCGTCATCATTTAGGTGGTGGATTCGCAGTACCCATCTTAACCCGGGCAGACATAATGCACCGAGGGGAATGTTTTGCCACTCGAAGGTCATGAGGTCTTGCACAGAGAGACTGGAATTGGCCGTTGCGAGTTGCGTGTTGCGTTGATAATCAAACCATGTAACTTGCGACCTTTTACTTTCAACCTTTGACGGAACGCCCGTATATAAAGTTTTCGATTGAATCACACACGACTTACACGGCGGCTCTTTTTGGACATTGTCGCGATTTGTGCCAAGAACGCATTTACTCATGCCTGAATTACATGCAAAATAAACCACAGGGATTCCCTGCAAACGAAACGCCCATGAGGCCAGCAAATGGAATCCGCTGTTCCACGAGAGATCGTCAATGCCTGTGGATGCTTTGAAGAAGACCACAGGCGCGCCGCTTGACTGCGGCTCCTTTTGAGCCACCTTCCGCGCCATCAATGCGATCTTGAGATTATTGAGCCTGCGGACGAGTCCGCGTTTGATGCGTTGGGTAAAAAATTCTTTTAGCACTTTTATATCCAAATATGACCTCAATAAAAAAATTCCCCTCTTATAAGTTTTGGCATTATCTATTTAGCAAGCCCGATAATTCAAGTACCTGCTTTGACCAAAGAGCGGATTGTTCCGCAACCTGGCTTCTTTTAGAAGCATCAGGCCAAATCGTTTTCCATTGCAATTGCCAGAGCGCCAGTTGAATTTGCAGGTCGACGAGTTTCTCAGCTGTATCTATTTCTGCCTGTGCTGCTGTCCACTCAATGAACATTTTGCTTTCATCAATTAAACTTTCAACAACTGCATGGCTGGCTTCGTTTGCAGAAAATGACTTGATACGGCTTAAGTTGGCGGCCAACCCACCCAAACGAACAGGTAGATCATCCCGAAGATAACGTTCCTGAATTTGAGTCCAGTCTTTCATATGCCGCCTAATCTTTTTACAACAATCGCAGCAACTTTTTCACGAATTGTGGAATCAAGTATTTCCATCGAAGGGTTGTTTAGTCTCGGACGAATATTGATCAATGACTCAAATGTCACCAATTGTGCAGTCGGATCCCAATCTGCGCCCCAGATGAATTCCTGCTGACTACCATCATCCAATAAGACTGCCTCGCAATCTGCGTACATTGCTCCGCCACCCGCTAGAATTTCGCGGTCAATATCAACTGCAAGTTTGATGTACGACTTAAGCATATCAAGCATCTCTTTTATCTGGGCAGGCGTGGCTTTGTCTCGGATGATATAAATCATGGAACTCCTTATCCCTAAATTATACCCGTGCAACCTTCAAATTATTGAGCCTGCGGACGAATCCGCGTTTGATGCGTTGGGTGAAAAATTCTTTCATTCAGCCCTACCAATCATTATTTCTTTCATAACCAAGTCTCACCAATAAATCCCCCGCCACATCCTTGAGTAACTTCTTGTGCGCGTCGGTGAACTGCTCTTTCCAGCCGCCTGTCTTCCCCGAGCGAAAAGTGTGACTTTTCTTCGGCTGGATGGCACTCACCAAAACAGACAATGCCTTCTCACGCGGAGTGGGGATTTTGTAACCTGTCTTTTCCACTTCATCCAGCATGGCATTCAAGGTGGCATTTCTGTTATTGATCAAATCTTCGAAACGGATGCACATCACATTCGTTTGTCGGGAGACATCCAGCCACTGAAAGACACCTTCATATCTCTGCTTCACGCTGACCATTTTCAGCCCATCACGGTCAATGCCGGTGATGGCCACATTTAATCTCGCGCCAAAATCAGGCAGGGAATTGTAGTATTCATGCATTCCATGTTCTTCGTGCATATCGGTCGCGAAGAAGACTTGTGAGACGAGCAAATCCCTCGGGTCGCGATAAATAAAATAGTTGACACGCCCAGCCGAGGTTAAGAAAGAAGCGTTTTCTTTTGTCGCTTCCAAATAACCCCAGCCGATTACACCGTCAGGCAGATGATTCAGGTCAGAAAGAATATCTTCCGCTGTCCGTCGTCCACCGTCTTTTCTTATTGTTCGAATCGGGTCCGCGTCAACATACTTATACGGCATGATCTGAGTAAAACCATTGAGGATCTGCAACAACAAATGCGATCCACTCTTTGGTTTGGAGTTGCCAAAGATGGGCGGCGCTTCATGAAAAGAAAACCGC
>JBBSCM010000243.1:0-6164 GCA_038250295.1 Anaerolineales bacterium
CTGCATGATGTCCATGACCTGTTTGCCATTCTCGGTATCAAGGTTGGCGGTGGGTTCATCAGCGAGGATCAGTTTGGGATTGGTGGCAAGCGCTCGGGCGACCGCGACGCGCTGCTGTTGTCCGCCACTTAACTGGTCAGGGCGATGATGGGCACGATCAGAGAGTCCGACTGCCTCCAACATTTGATTAACGCGCGCTTTACGTTCGGCAGGTTTTGTGCCGTTCAACAAAAGCGGCATTTCAACATTTTCATAAGCAGTCAATGTTGGAATAAGCGCAAAGAATTGAAAAACGAATCCAATTGCATTCTTGCGCAGGTCTGCACGCTGGTTGCGATTAAGATGTGTGGCATCCTGACCATTGATGGTTACCTGGCCTGTTGTAGGTTGGTCGAGCAGACCGATGAGTTGCAGCAAAGTAGTTTTGCCCGAACCGGAAGGCCCGACGAGTGCGGTGAATTCACCATCATTTATTGATAAATCCACGCCGCGCAGAGCTTTGGTTTCCACTTCGCCAATCTTGAATACACGTGTTGCGTTTGTAACTTTTGTAACTTCCATTTTAGCCTCCTGCTCCGTGTAATGCTTCGACAGGTTCCAGCCGCGCGGCTAGCCGGGCCGGGTAGAGCGAAGCGATGAGCGTAATCATATAAGTAACGATGGCAAGGTTGACGGTATTTTGCAGGGTGAGATGAGCATAAATGCGGTCTTCAAAAAGCACGCCGGTAATCCCATAATCGCCGATGTAAATACCATAGACAGTGAAGTAGGCAACCAGCGCGCCGCCGATGATCAACCCGCCGATCACACCGCCAGTGGCGAGCAATGCAGCCTCTGCCAGGAATTGAGCCATAATGGCGCGGCTTTTCATGCCAATGGCGGCAAGGATGCCGATCTCACGTGTCCGTTCGAATACTGCCATCACCAATGTGTTCGTGACTACCGTTGCGGTAATTCCCAAAACAATTAAATAAAGAACGATGAAGAACGCATTGGCGTAATCTTCAAACTGCGTAATGAATACATTCTGTTCGCGCCAGGTAAGGATCTGGTAATTGCTTGATTGCAAAGCCTGCGCAACAGCATCCGCTTGATTGCCGTCCTGCAATAATACAAAGATCGTGCTGGCATGATTTTCAGTTGCGGTAATGGCCTGTGCTTTGGCAAGCGGCATGAAGATCGTGCTTTCATCGTAGCCGGGTGTGCGGGTTGTAAATATGCCGCGGATCGTAAACAACTGCTCGTTCACATCGCCATTGGACGTGGTGACCAACAGGTTGACTTTATCGTTGACTTGAAGGCTCAGCTTTTCTGCGAGGATATTACCGATCAGAATACCTTCGCGGTCATCCGCTTTGATAAATTCTCCAGCGATCATTCCATCACGAAAAGGCTGGTTCGCCGGCGAATCTGGTTCGATGCCCAGGACTTGTACGCCTTTTGATTCATCGCTGAGAGTTAAGATCGCGCTGGCGATCAATCGTGGAGCTGCCACTGTGACTTGCGACATCGACTTCAGCTCTTGTACCACCTTATCGGGGTCTGCGATCATGTCTTCCCATTTCAGGCTGATCTTGCCCTCCTCGTAGGATTCAGGCCTGATCTGGAGATGGCCGCTTTGCAGACGGATGGTGTTTTGCAATGCGCCAGTCATTTCACCTTCAAGTATAGAGACCATGAGAAGTAATAACGACATACCGACACCGACTGCCAGTGCTGAGAGCAAAGAACGGGTTTTATTACGTCCCAGATTGCGAAATGCTAATTTGAATGCTAGTGCCATATTTATATTCTCTCTAAAACCTGACAGGTCTCACAGCAAGCGTGCTGACCTGTGCGGTCTCCATGGAGACCTGTCAGGTTTATTTGTTAAACGTGATGCAGCGCCTCAGACGGCTCGCGCCTCGATGCGATCATGGCTGGAATGAGCGCAGCCAGTGCGGCAATAACAAAAATAATAGTGGCGCGCATAAGTAACTTGCTTACACCCAGTGTGGGATAAATCCGCCCGCTGATGAGGGCCATATAATCAGTAATGCCCGCAAACTGGCTGTAGTCCATACCCACTTGCATCAGACTGAGGTTAATCCCTAATCCCATCACTACACCTGCAAGTACACCGACGAAACCAATCAGCACACCTTCAAGGATAAAGATTGTTGCGATTTCACGCGGCTTGAGTCCCATGGCGCCGAGCAGACCGATCTCGCGCGTCCGTTCGTAGATTGCCATCATGAGCAGGTTCAGAATGCCGATGCCGGCGATCATTACGATAATGACGCTGAAAATATCCATCACCACATTCTTGCTGTTAACCGCGGTTCCAAGTTCCGGGTAATTATTTGCCCAGGATTCAACTTCGTAACCGGGCAAGGCAGATGAAAGCGCGGCAACAACTTGAGATTCCGTGCCAACTCTCTTCAAGGTGATCTGCACTTCAGTGGATTGACCATTGAGACCAAATAGAGATTGGGCTTCACCCAGTGAGATATAAAGCGTTGCCTTTTCCATACTTGGAATGCCGATATCGTAGATGCCGATGACGGTCATGCTGCGCTGGCGGTTCTGTTTATGGATGTCGCTGCCAACCATCGTAATTCGGTCACCAACATTTAGGAGCAATGCATCTGACAATCCTTTGCCAATGAGGATCGAATCTTCATCAGTTGATTCCACGTAGCGGCCATCGACAATATGCTCCGCGATCAGGCTGACGGGCGCTTCGGCTTCGGGTTCGATACCGATAATGTTGAGCGGGAACGCGCCCTCACTATTGCTGACCAGTCCGCCTGTTTGGATGCGGCGCGCGGCAGCGATCACATTCGGCTGGGCCAGTGCCGCTTGAACAATGGCCGAGTCATCGGCTAGAGGCAGAAGCGGATTGGTATCCACTTTTTCACGATAACCTTCTGCATGCACCTGAACGTTTCCACCGAGCACGCGCACTGCGTTCCCGGCGATGGCGTCATTAAATCCTTCCATCAGGCCATCGTAGAACATCATCATGGAAAGCGAAAGTCCCATGGCCAGCACGATGATGACCGTGCGGCGGCGATGCCGCCAGATATTTCGCCATGCTAATTTTAGATATAAATTCATTCTTTCTTCCTTTCCATTAAGAGCTTGTTACAAATTGAGATTCTGTTTTACGCAACCCATATTCCATGACATATAACATCTTGTCAATTCTTTCCTGAACTTTTGCAGACCGCACCCATTTCATAATGTCCTTCTGCTTCATGCCTTCATTGATAATATAACTACTGATGGTATTGCTCCAGGTTTCCATGATCATTACGGCCAGGTCTACATCCACGCTCGGGTCCACCTCGTGATTTTTGACCGCCTGTTCGATCATGGCTTTCAAAGCCTGCGACGTTCTTTCACGGAGGTCGGAAAAGGTGTACCCGTAATACATCCCCTCGCCAAATAATACGCGGCTGACTGCTTGAGTCAGCAACGGATGTTTCGTATTGAACTCCATGCCTGCCTTGATCATCCAGCGGAAATATTGGAATGTATCCATGTTCGGGCTCGAGGGATGTTTACCCTTGAAGAACTCCATCTTTTCCTGCTCGATCACTCTGAGCAGGTGCATGAACACATCCTGCTTGTCTTCGAAATACTGGTAGAAACTTCCTTTGGCAATGCCGCTATTCGCCACAATGCGGTTGATGGAGGCGGCTTCAAACCCATACTCCGCAAATTCATCAATGGCGGCATCGACGATAACGGTTCGCTTCTCTTCGGGAAGGTTGAAAAATGTCTGCTTGGGCAAAGGGATGACCTCCAGGTCATATGACTTGCTGGTCATATGACCAACAGGTCACATTATAGGATGATTCCCCGGTTTGTCAAGAGGATTTTAAGAGGAGGCTACGCTTCCTCTCGCGCCTCAGCCTGCCGAGGCGCCAACAAGCGGATTCTCCCCCATACCATCTTCACCAATAGCCCCGCCCTCCAAAATGCAACTGCCGCCATGCCATGCGCAAGGACGGCGAACAACGGCGGTTTCTGAAATGTGTAATAAGTCCAGCATTCGCGGGTTGTCCCCCATAGCTCAAGATAGTATCCAAGTCCCGCGCCTGCGATGAATGTCAACAGGGCGAAGCGATGGTCTGTCGGAGTGACGATCAGCAGAATACACAATGTCAACGCCAGCCATGTATAGGACTTATCGAATGTCGGGGAAACGAAGACCAGCATCAGGATTAAGAAAGAAACGAACGTGATCCAGTAGAGAACAGTAATTAGTGAATAGTGAATAGTGGACCTGATTCGTTTGATCGCTTGTTCAGTTGTCCAATTTAGAAATCTTGTAATTCGATCAATGGATAGATTTGCAATCGGCCAGGCGGGGATGATCCACAAAGGCGGGCGTTCGGCGGTGTAGTAATGCCAGAGATTCGTCTGTGTGCCCCACGATTCAATTGCCAGCCCGCCGCAAATACCGACGAAGACGATCAACACGTCGGTCTTGATATTGGCGCGGGCAATGATGGTGAGCGACATGAATCCAAAAATGCCGAACAGCAGCCAATCCATATACAGCCACCATGGACCGTTCCAATCGATGTATGCCAGCGCTTCCTCTGCCAACGGCCACCAAATGTAAAGGATCAGAATAATGGTGACAAAGAACCCACCCAGCAAAATAGATGAGTCGCGGGTCCAGAAGGGTCGTTTTTGATTTTCCATGCGCGGATTATATTACATGGCAGTGGAAACGATGATATTTCTTCCGTATTATTTAACCAGAAATGGGCCGCGTTAAAACCATCATGCAAACTCAATACAAATTCTTAACTTTTCGCGTTCACAAAGAGTTATAATAAATATGTTGATCACCGTGATCAATACACTTCATATATTTTCATACCAAATAACAAGGAGATATACCATGGGTTTCTTCACTAACATTCTTGAAAAATTAGGGCTCAAAAAAGACAAGCCAGCACCCGTTGCTGAAAAGTCCGGTGCAGACGCAAAGTTTATTGAAAGGCCGAAGGAAGACTTCATGCCAAAGGGTGCAGTAGCTGGCGCAAAACCAGCCGCCACTACAGCGAAGGCAGCTGAACCTGTAAAAGCCGCCGCTCCAGCAGCGATTGCAGAAGTGGATGTGGTCAAACACCTTGAGGAACTTTCCAAAGGAAAAGACCTCAATTGGCAAGTCTCCATTGTAGACTTGCTCAAACTCCTCGACATTGACAGCAGCCGCGAGGCGCGCAATGAACTGGCGAAAGAGCTTGCCTGCCCCGAAAATCTGATGAATGACTCTGCCAAGATGAATGTCTGGCTTCATAAGGAAGTTTTGAGGAAGATCGCTGCGAACGGCGGCAACATTCCAGCCAATCTTTTGGACTAAGAGTTTGTCGGAGAACTCTGTCGGCAGGCATTTTTTACCGCGAAGCACGCTAAGAAAACCTTTTCAACTTTGCGATCTTTGGGATCTTGGCGGTTCAAATTGGCGTTTTTCGTCTCAACAAACTTCTCTCCGACAGCCTGCTAGAAAAAGTAAATATAAAAACGGCGCGGACGTACGTCCGCGCTGTTTTTATATTGGACTCCTTCCCGACAAAGGTTTCCCCAAATCAAGTGCAGATTTGTCCACAGGCTGCTTCGCGAGGGGAAGAAGCATGTACTGTACATATAAACATCTAAATTTTAAGTCCTCCCCCAATTGTGTTCTTCAATTAGGAGAGATGCCCGCTTCGCGGGCAGTAGGGGCGGTCTATGCTAAAATACCTCCATGCTATCCCGAATATTTTCCTGCGCAGTGGTTGGGCTTGAAGGCGTAATCATTGAAGTCGAAGTAGATTACACCAATGGCCTGCCCGGTATGACAATTGTCGGACTCCCGGACGCCGCTGTGCAGGAGAGTCGCGAGCGCGTGCAAACTGCCGTGAAGAATGCAGGCTTGCATTTTCCCCGTCATCGCATCGTAGTCAATCTCGCGCCCGCCAGTGTCCGCAAAGAGGGTCCATCGTATGATCTTCCCATCGCGCTCGGCGTCATCGTCCTCGCTGGTTTTCTTCCGCACGACAAAGTTGAAAACACAATCGTCATCGGCGAGCTTTCGCTTGATGGCGTTGTGCGTCATGCGCGCGGCGTTTTGCCAATGGCCGCCACCGCCCGCGCGAATGGATTCAAACGGATGTTCGTCC
>JBBSCM010000244.1:0-6136 GCA_038250295.1 Anaerolineales bacterium
ATAATCGTATTCGCCTGCATCGGGATAACCGAGCCAGTACTGCTCCTTCACGCCGACGATTTTTGCTGCGGCAAATTGATCACGCTTGAGGGCTTCTGCCGCATCGTCGTCTGAAAGCGAAGAATCTACGACACCCATCAAGTCATTGGTAACGGTGAGATAAAAAACTTCTGCGCCTTTTTGTGCAAGTTGCGTGAGGATTCCAGCCGCGGCAATGTCGTTGTCATCGTAATGCGGTTGAATGCACAGAATGCGTTTTGCCGAAAAAATATCGGGTATGGGTAATATGGTTTCGATTGTCATTTGATCTCCAATTTTTTCTTCCTGAGCGGAGCGAGTGATTGCCGAGCGCAGTCGAAGGATATATATTAAAAAGCGCTTCGACTAGATTCGGAAAAAATGTCCTCACTCCGCTCAGCGCGAACATTATTTAATATTCACAACTTTCCCTATTCTAGAACTTTCATACGCCGCATCCACAACCTTCATATTCATCAAACCTTCCATTCCGCCTGGGACGGGCGTTTGCTTCTTCTCAATACACTCCACGAAATATTTCAACTGGTCATCGTATAAACTCTGCGGACAATGTTCCGCGCGTGGAAAGTTGAAACCCGAATCAATTTCATCTATTTTTTGTTCCTGCACATTTGGCAGTTCCAGTTTTGTTGGGAACAACTGACCGAATCCCTGCGTGCCGTATAACTGCGTTGCTGCTTCGGGGCCGTCCGCGTGCGGCTGCCACCAACCAGACTCAATGTACGAAGTCGCGCCGTTATCCCATTCGACGATGATGATGCCAGTATCGTCCACATCGAAATTTTTGTAATACGTTCCGATCTTTGCATAAACTGAAACAGGCTGCGGGTCGCCGAGTAAAAAGCGCGCGGTATCCAACGCGTGGATGCCCATGTCTGCCAATGCGCCGCCGCCTGCAGATTCTTTTTGCGTGAACCAGCCCGAGGGACCCCAATGGGTATGCACGCCGATGCCCTTCGTGCGGATAATCTTTCCTAATTTTGCAGATTGTTCTTTCAGCCACAACACATCGGGGTCAAAGCGCCAGCAATGCGCCACCATTAATGTTGCGCCAGATTTATCAGCCGCTTCAATCATTTGTTCGGCTTCCTGCGCATTCATTGCCATCGGCTTTTCAACCATCACATGCGCGCCTGCATTCAGCGCGGCAATGGTCTGCGGCGCGTGTAAATAATTTGGCGTGCTGACTACCAACGCATCCACGTTGCCATCTTTCAACAGGGCTTCCACAGATTCATAAAAGCGTGTAATCCCAAACTGTTTTCCAAACTCGATCATCGAATCCATTTTATGATTGACGACCGCCGTCAACTCCAATCCTAAATTCTGCGCTGCCCGCGCATGGACTTTATTGATATAGCCAGTTCCTGCAAATGCAATTTTCATCGTTCATCCTTTTGGAGTGCAGGAGCTTGCTCCTGCATTTTGGACAGCAAGCTGTCCGACTCCAGAGTTATCCTCAGCGTTACAATCTGATACGGTTTCAAATTCAGGAGGATCGAATCATTCTCCACGCTCAAAGCGGACTCGTTCTCTTCAAGCAGATTCGTCACCCAGGCAGACTCCACTGCGCCTCCCATCTTGACTTGAACCTGCCCCCGTTTTCTTTGGCTTTCATACAAGCGGACGATGATTCCGTTCCCGTCTTCGGCACGTTTGATGGTTTCGATAATTACGTTGGGCGAGGTGCAAGATGCAAGTGACGAGATACGAGCTACTGATGACCCTTCGACATGGCTCAGGGCAGGCTGTTTACTGCTCACTGATGACTGATAACTGATTATCGGGTCATTTAACAAATACGCTTCCTTCTGCGTTTCTTCATTCCACATGCCAATATGCAGATATAAACTATATTTGAATTCATGTTCGCCAAAATCAGCCATCGGGTCGGGCATGGTGGGAGAACGCAGCAGAGTCATACGTATGACATTGTCGTGGATGTCATGTCCGTACTTGCAGTCATTGAGTAGACTCACGCCGTAGTCGCCTTCGGATAAGTCCACCCATTTTTGGGCGCAAGTTTCAAAGCGCGCCCAATCCCAACTGGTGTTGCGGTGAGTCGGACGGGTCACATTGCCCCATTGGATTTCATACGTGGCTTGCGGTGCAAGAATATCTACAGGGAAGGCGACCTTAAGCAAGGTGTGACGTTCCTGCCAGTCGATGTGGGTGTCAAAATCCAATCGGCGTGAGTTGCGATTCAGTGAAATGCGCTGGGTAATTTCGCTATTTTGAATCCTGCGTTTGATCTCAATCGTTTGGCGTAATTCTCCATATTCAATAACTTTGATGGATGAAGCAGGTTCTGCCAGCCACATTTTGTCGTCGTAATAAATATCAATATCCCATGCATCGTATTCCATCGAGCGGTCTTCAAAAAGTTGGAACTGATTCGCGACCGCATTGGGCGCAATTACTTCGCGGCTGGCACGTTTGTCGAAAATGCGGGTGATGTCGCCGTTATTGTTGAGTTCAACACGGAGAAATTCGTTTTCTAACCCTGGAGTGCTGGAGCTTGCTACAGCTTTTACTTCCACATCTGCGACAGCAAGCTGTCGCACTCCAGAGAGTGACGTAACGCTATACGGCGCAAGTTGACCCGCATCCAGCCACAGACCAGAATCCGCTTGCTGGATAGGAATAGATTTCCCGTCGAGAGTGAAGCGCTGCAATGAGTCGCCTGGGATGAAGACCAAGGCTTGTTGGGTGAACGAAGTCGGGTTGACGAGGAGCAAGTCCCCATCCAATTTATTTGCGAGAGCTTGAAGCGCCTCATCGCGGAGTTGAGTCACATTGACGGCGAGTTCAGCGTATTGTTGTTGCGACTCTTCGTAAACGGGACCGATGCTTGAACCTGGAATGATGTCGTGAAATTGATTGAGGCAGATGGTTTGCCAGGCTTGCTGGTAATTGGTAAGTGGGTATTGGTAATTCGTGAGGAGGGCGGCATAGGTGGAGATGAACTCAGCATCGTGGAGGAGAAATTCGCTCTTGCGATTAGCGCGTTTGTTGCGGGCTTGTGTGGTGTATGTGCCGCGATGATATTCGAGATAGAGTTCGCCGTTCCACACAGGCGTGCGATTTTTTTCGTCAAGTTCTTTTTCGAGAGTCTCAAAAAAGTTTTTTACGCTTGATTGTTTGACCTGCGGCAGTGAAGGAAAATCCTTCATCACTTCGATGTTCTCAAGCATTTCACGCGTGGGACCGCCGCCGCCATCGCCGAAGCCATAGGCCATTAATAAATTCTTATGCAGATCTTTTTGCTGAAAGTTTTGCCATGTGCCAAGGGCTTCTTTGGCGTTTGCCATGGCGTTGTATGTGCTGGCATAAGCGCTGCCAAATTCTTTGACCGTGCTAAAGTGCGTGAGGATCTGTGTGCCATCTATACCCTGCCACATGAAAGTGTCGTACGGCAAACGGTTATATTGACTCCAACCGATCTTGATGGTCATGAAATATTTCAAACCCGCCTGCTGGATGAGTTGCGGCAGCGCCCAGGCATACCCAAAGACATCAGGCAGCCACAACACGGGACTCTCCGCATCTTTACCAAAATGTTCACGGAAGAATGAGCGCCCCAATAAAAATTGTCTCGCCAAAGATTCTGCGCCGCTCAGGTTGCAGTCCGCTTCGACCCACATGCCCCCCATCGGCTCCCAGCGTCCTTCATTTATTTTTTGTTTGATGGATTCAAACAACGCGGGCTGATCTTCTTTTACGTATTGATACAACTGCGGTTGCGACTGTGAGAAATGATAATCAGGGAATTGCTCCATTAGGCGCAGGACGTTGTGAAATGTGCGCTCGGATTTTCTTCTGGTTTGACCAAGCGTCCATAACCAGGCGACATCAATGTGTGCATGGCCTGTCGCGTGGATGACTGTGTCCAGCGGCGCGCCTGCTTTTTCGATGTCTGCTCGGAGAGTTTGCAATGCTGGTTCCACGCTGGAATAAAATTTTCCATCCCATAATGGGTCGCGAGTATCGAGCGTGTTGAATGCATCGTTGAGCGCATTGAGCAAATGATGCTTGGCGGGATTATTTTCATCGAGATTGTTCGTGGTTTCAAGTGCAATACGAGCCCATACGATAAAGTCGCGGGTGGGTTGATGGATCTGCACAACGGCGCATTGCCGCATGTAAAGTTTGGTGAATGCGTCGCCGTTTGCGAAACCGCCGAGACCCGTCCAGCCGTGCAGGGCGAGCGTGTGTTCCCTACTGTCGAGCCATTCGGCCTTGAGCAAAATTTCCTGATGATGACGGTCGCATGTGGCGTACGGCTGGCCGTCAATGTATGCCAGAGTTTCAGGGTGGCTAAAATCTCCTGCATCGCCCAGGGGCAGATATAACGCTACAGGCTGAGTCTTATCCCAGGCCTCGGGAACGATGAAGGTTGTTCGCAAAATAAAATCCTGCATCCACGAACCCCAGTATTCGTTGGCGGAAATTTCCTGCCATTTTGAATCGTCAAAATCAGGTTGGACGGGCGGCGGCGTGAGCGGACTCGACAATTCGCGATAACGAAAGGAATCTGTATTTTTGCGATTGACATAAACCAGAGATTCAATCAGTTCAAGTCGTTGTTTTATTTTTTCAGGTGTCCAGCGTTGTTTGTGATACATGAGTTACTCAAGGAAAAAGGATGAATGGTGAATGACTGCTGACCACCGACGGTTGACAATCAATTCGGTCAGCGGTCATAACGTGTGAGCAATTCCGTATGCCAGATTGTGTCGTTCGCAATAGGCGGGCAGAATTTTCAACGTTCGTTCAACCATATCTTGTGGAATGTTGTTGAGCGGAACATTGCAGTCTTTGAGAGCTTTCTCCAAACGAGATGTATCCTGTCCTTGTAATTTAGCGATGAGCAAAATAGCGGGACCGACCAAATCGCCGTGCGGAAGTCCGTGTCCCATTTCGTTCTCGACGGCGTAGGCGAAATAATGCTCACTGCCTTCCTCGGGGCGGGAGTGACCGACTTGATTGCAGAGCTGAACTTCCATGGCAAGACAATCGTATAAGGTTTTCAGACCCTCGCGGTCACCGCGACCTGCGGCTTCGGCGCAATCAAGGACTCCGCTCAAAATGCTTTGCACGTTATCGTAAACCCAGGAGATGAATTCCATGCCAACAGGATTCTTGCCTCGTTCGTGTGCGAACTTCCAATCCCATGCGCCCGTGGCAATCGACATCACGTCCGTGATGCCTGCCGCGCGGATGTGCGCCGGGGCGGCGGCGATGATGTCCAGATCGAGGATGAGATTTTCGGGCACTTTGGTTTCAATGTAGTAGACGCATCCATCTTTGCGAATGCCTGATGCGGCGGTGATGAACGCATCCACCGATAATGCAGTGGGCAAAACAACCAAAGGTAAGTTGAGTTTGACGGCGATATATTTTGCGGCATCAGAAGTGAGTCCGCCGCCGACGGCGTAGACGATTTCAACTTTCTGGAGTGCGGAAGCTTGCTTCCGCACCGACAGCAAGCTGTCGGATCCCAAAAGGGAATCCCAATGCTCGGTGTTCGCTTCGGTCACTTCAACTTTCTGGAGTGCGGAAGCTTGCTTCCGCATCGACAGCAAGCTGTCGGATTCCAGAAGCGAATCCCAATGCTCGGTATTCGCTTCGGTCACTTCAACTTGTGCAGTGATGTTCAATCCGCGCAGAGCGCCTTTTACCGCGTTCCATGCCGCTGCGGAAGTAACGAGCAGAACATTCCTTATCTCTTCAACTTCAGAGAAAGGGATGATTTCAACTTTTGGCAAATTCCAAATCGATTTCATTTGTTCCTCAATTTTCCAAAAGTCTTTCCAACCACATCCCAAACCAGTTCGGGATTTTCGGATGCGCCATCCCATGCGGCGTTGCCGTGCATACCCCAAATGGCGATGGACTGCGCGCCTCTTTCGACGGCGAGGCTGAATCCTGTTTCGAGTTCATGTTCCCTGCCTGACGGGATTCCAAAACCCTGCGCCCAGAAATGTGAAGTTAATCCACGCGGCTCACAAATATCCATCGTGCGTTTCATTTGACTGGAGACATATTCATTGCAATTTTTATCATGTAGAAACCAATATGGGTCTGTGCCGAAAAT
>JBBSCM010000245.1:0-6115 GCA_038250295.1 Anaerolineales bacterium
AACTCAAGCAGTCCCATTCCAATCAAACTTTGGGCAACTTGCGGCTTTTTTAGAAGTTTCCGGTATGTTATCATCTACAAAGTTTACTCGCTCTGCTTCTATTACGCCACATATCTATTATATGAATTGACTACAGACCGCAGGCAACGATCTGTAGTCAAATAACACGATTTGCCAGTGTTAACTCAAGGCCTGCCCGGCCGGCTGGGACGTGAACCCAATGCAGACTCAAATTGACTGGCATTTCCGCGTGCCTGAGGCATTTGTCCACGGGCGAATTGGGTGGTGATCTCGTCAAATTTTCCTGAGAATTGTGTCAGGTCGGGGCCAGCGCCGGGGCCGCCTGCTCCGCCAAAAGTGGCGAAACCTGACTGCGCATTCTTGCCAAGCTGCGCTAGATTCGTCAATTCATCAAGGCTGAGTTTGTTATCGCTCATGGCGGTGTTCGCAAAATCTAAAAAGTCAAAAGCAGATTGCATCGCGGTGATCTTGTCGGTGGGGATATTATTTGGCTGGATCTGTGCGAGTTGATCTACGCGGCCTTGTTGTTCGGCTTGCAAAACAGAGAGCATATCCTGCGCCTGTGTCTGTATTTCCTGGGCATGGGTCTGCGCCTGCTGCGCCGCTGACTCTAACTGAGCAATGGATTCTTCCGCTACGGCCAGCCCCTGCTCAAGCGTGCTGCTAATTTCCTGCAAGGATGAGTCAATGGAGGTGAGCGTGTCATTCAATTGAGACAACTCAGATTCAATCCCGTTTAATTCTGTGATCATATCTGTCGCGAGGTCGGCGTAGAGCGTGTAATATTCAGCCATTAAATCCTCGGCGGTTTGCACATAATAATCCGCGTTGTAATAGTAATCATACACATACGCGACTTCTTCTGTAGTTACGGCGCTATCAGTGGTTGTAGTCGTGACTGCGCTTGTAGTCTGCTCGGTGGCCGTGACGGCTTCTGCCACGGCTTCATCGATCAATACTGCCAATTCCTCTTCGGTCAAGTTGACATATTCCACGGTTGGGCCGGGCGTTGGGGTTGCAGGAGCAGTGGGCATGGCGGTCAACGTGTTGGAGTTGACCGTGGCCTGCGCCAGCGCCTGTGATTGTTGTGTACCCGCCACAGCAGTGCCCACAACATCTGATGAAGCAGTAGGCGGAGTCTGTGCGCCACAAGCCAGGATCATACTTGCCAAAGCAAATGTACTCAAAATCGTTCGAAGCATGGATTTCATTTTTGTTCCTCCAGAGTTAATAAAGTTAATATGGAATGCGGACTTCAGTCCACTTTTATAAGATAAAACACAGACTAACGTTCACGCACCAAGCGTTTCTTTACAATCAACTTAACACTTTTGTCCGGGCGCAATGTGACACTTGGCTTTGGTTTCGCGGGCGCGGCTTGTGTGGCAGAAATACTCCAGCGGCGTGAGATCATCGCCAGCACGGCAATCGCTTCTGTCATTGCAAAGTGTTCACCGATACAGACACGGCTGCCGCCGCCGAATGGGAAGAAAGCGTAACGGGGAAATGAATCTTGATCGAGACCTTCCCATCTTTCAGGGCAGAAATGATGCGGGTCTTCATAGAATCGCGCATCATGATGCGTCACCCACTGACTGACCAGCACCGTTGAGCCGGCCGGGATGTGCTGTCCGCCGATCTCGCAATCGTGCAGCGCCTGCCTGCCCATCGTCCACGCGGGCGGGCGCATGCGCAGAGTCTCTTTGACGACCATGCGCGTGTACGGCAAATTCTGAATATCTTCGGCAGTGGGAAAACGATCACCAAGCGCTTCATCCACTTCATATTGCAGCCTCGCCAAAACCTTCGGATGATGCGCGAGCATATCCCAGCACCATGCCAAAAGGAGAGCGGTGGTTTCGTGGCCGGCCAGCAAAAAGGTCAACATGTGCGCGTGGATCTGTTCATCGGTAAATTGCCCATTGTTATTTTCCTTCAGGATGTGAATCAGCGCACGCTTGGCATTTTCCGATTGCGGATTTTTCAACAGAGACTCGGTCACCTGACGCAAATCCGTGCTGGCTTGTTTGAACTTGGGAAATAACATGCGCGTCGAATCTGGAAGGGGAAGCTGAGTCAGCGGAAAAAGCCTGATCAGCGTTGACATCGACTCGCTGACGCGTTCAACAGTCCCTTCGGGCGCGCTGCCGAAGAACGACCACAGCGCAATATTCAACGTCAGGCGCATCATCTCAGCAGACATATCCACGCGCGCGCCGTCCTCCCATTTTGAAACGTGTGCGAATGTATTTTCATTCATCAACGGTAAATACTCTTCCATGCGCTGACGATGGAACGCGGGCTGTAGTGTGCGGCGCTGCGCGAGATGTTCCTCGCCTTCGCTGGTCAGCAAGCCTTCGCCGAGAATAATACGCGCGCGCTGCAAGCTCGGGCCTTTAATAAAATTGGCCTGCTGTTTCACCAACACCTGCTCAATAAATTCAGGGTGACTGAATAAAAACAGATCGCGCTTGCGCAGTTTGACTCGCGCAATATCGCCCTGCTCATGCGCAAGTTCGGTCAACGCGTGCAGCGGGTTGCGCAGCATATTCCATATAAAACCAAAAGAGGCTGTCTTGTAAACGGGTTGTTCGAGAACTAAGTTTCTTTCCATGGATATCTCCTTATCAATAGCCAAAGGATACCCGCGCCCATGAATTAAGTCCGCCCGCATAGGTGGGTAATTGTTTCCCCTCTTTAGTGGGTGTAAAAAAATATTTAGCACAAAGTCATAATTTTTTTGGTTCACAGTTTTTAAAGGAAATCTTTTCTTAACCACAAAGGAGACAAAGGATCACAAAGGAAAAAACCCTAAAAGCACCTTTGTGTACCTTTGTGACCCTTCGTGGTAGGGGTTTTCTGACAAAATTCTACAACTCCTCAGGTTTCACCAACCCAAAGCGGACAGCCATCAGCGCCGCTTGCGTTCTATCGTTCACGCCAAGTTTGGCAAACAGATCACTGACATAGCCTTTGACCGTCATTTCAGTCAACACCAGCTGCGCCGCAATTTCTTTATTGCTCATACCTGTTCCAAGTAATTTCAAAATGTCGCGCTCGCGCCCGCTCAACGATTCAAATGGATCATCAGGCAGCGGCGCGCGCGACATTAACCTGCGCGCAATATCAGGGTGCAGTTGCGGCTTGCCTTGCGCCGCGCCGCGAATCGCATTCACCAAATCATCGCCATTCATTTCCTTCAACAAAAATCCGCTCGCACCCGCCCGCAGTGCCGCGTAAATATGCGCGTCATCGCTGAAGGTGGTCAAAATCAAAATCGGTAAAACAGGAAATTCAACGCGCACTTGTTTAAGCGCATCCACGCCGTCCATTTCGGGCATTTGCATATCCATCAGCACCACATCGGGTTTGTGTTTTTTTATCAACGCCAATACTTGCGCACCATTCGCCGCCTCACCCACCACGCGCATATCTTTCTCGGCATCAATCGTCATTTGCAATCCACGGCGCACAATTTGATGATCGTCTGCGATTAATATGTTTAGCATCCTGTTTTCCTCTATAAAGATTTACTACCGTACAAACTATGGTATTCACCCAATTGACCACCGACCACCGACCACCGACCACAGACCGCCGTCCGCTGAATGCGCTCTGTGTGGCGAGAGTTTTAGACACACACTACATCAATGGGATGGGAAGCGTAAAAGATAAACTCGTGCCGCTTCCCATTTTAGAGTCAACTTTGAACTCACCGCCCAACGCCAGCACACGTTCACGCATTCCGCGCAGGCCGTAATGACCAGCGCGCATCGCGGCCGCATCAAAACCATTTCCGTCATCGCTCACGATCACACGCAGCATGGAATCCAATTTTATTTCGATCTGCGCAGTTCTGCTTACGCTGTGTTTGGTCACATTTTGCAGCGCCTCACGTACAACCCACAACGCTTCTTCAGCAATATTTTTTGGGAGGATGACTCCCTTTGGCATTTCCAGCGTAATCAAAAGGAGCGGCCCGCCTTCCGGTCCTCTTCGCTGAGACAACGCATCACACAACCCGCGCACGGTTTCAGCGAAATCAACAATAGACTCCCCGTCAGCATTTCGCAGTTGATCGAGCAGCAGGCGCATTTCCTTGAGAATATTACCCGCCAGATTCTCCAGCTCAATCAACTGACTCTTAAACGACTCAGGCGCGGAGGCTTTCAATCCGCGGGCCATGAGGTTCATGCCAAAAATACTTTGCGTCACCGAGTCGTGCAAGTCACGCGCAATACGTTGGCGTTCCTCATATGCCGCTATCGATTTTTGATTGGTGATGGCTTGTGTGGTTTGTTCCTGCACCCGCACTTCAAGATTTTGATTCAACTCATATAAAGACTCATACGCGTTCGCATACGCCAAAGCCAGCGCGGCCTGCCCCATCAAAGCGCTTAAGCGATTGCGTTCATCAGAATCATAAACAGGTCCCGCGCGGCGCGCTCCCAGCCAGTAGCCGCCCACAGAAACACTGCCCGCCACAAGGCGCGTATTCCACGCGGATGTGAGATTCGCGGGCGCGACATCCGGCTCGGGGAATAATTTTAAAGTACCCCACTCCGCGCCGATCTGATTGGGGAAAATATCATTGAGCAAATGCAGGATCTCTTCGCGGCGGTTGGCACGTCCGAGTAAATATTGCATCGACTGTATCGCAGATTGAAACTTTAATCGATCGGGATATAAAAGTTTATCGAGCCACGTTTGAATCAATCTACGAGTCGGCTCGAAGAGCAGCGCCGCCACAAACAAACTGATGACTGGTGCCAGCGGACGTGATGTAAGCGAATCAGCAAAAAGGGAGGTAATGCTTGAGGTTAGAAACAGATAGAACGTTAAGAGAAGAAGCGAGACAGCTCCGTAAGTCAGAGTTCGCCTGAGGATGCGGTCAATTCCAAAGAGGTCATGCCGCAATACAGCGTAGGCGATTCCGATGGGAACGAAAAGTTGAAAGAGCAGCAAAAGATTATAGGGGAAAATATCCAGCCCGAGCGCGAGAGTCAGCGGGCGCAGCCAAAGCGGTATCTCGGCCAGAATCATACTGAACATGACGACACGCGCGCGCTGTGCATCCAATTGATGTTCAGGGTTTGTATCGCGGGCAATGACGAATAAATCTCGAATGAAGAAAAAGATGACAACTGTGAGCCAAAGAAAAAGTAACACAAGTGTGGCAATGCGCTGCCAGACAAGCGAACTGAATAAAAATGCAATCAATAAAGTGACTGAAAGAATATATCCTGAAACAATCACGCGCGTGGGCAACCCGGTGCGGCGCGGAAATCTCGCGCTGACATGCAGCGCCATCGGCAGCAAAATGGCCGCATTCGCCAGGCGCAAAATCAAATATATGTTTATGAATTGATATAGTGGGGTGCCGGGCTGTACTGTTGGAAGGTCTTTTAATTCAAATGGAACCAGGATAAAAAAAGTAAATGCAATCGCGAAACATGCGATCAGTGTATGACTGGCTCGCGGCTTGATCAGCGCGGGCAAAAGACCCGTCACAAAGATAAGAGCTGCAACCAGCGTTGAAAAAGGAGTTACCATACTGCGCGTTTGCGCAGCCCAGCCAAACGCAGTCAACTCAATGACAAGGATGGTTATGATTGGAAAAAATAAAAAAATATTTCTCTTCATACTGCTTGAATTGTAAGTTGTGAAATGGGAAGGGTCAAGGCAAAAAAAGAGACCGAGCCGCTCGGTCTCTTTTAGATTTACGGCGTTGGAATTGGAACCTTGGTTACGATAATGGTATCCACTTGCGCAACATCTAAAGCTCCGCTAAGCGGGGAAATAATAACCAGATAATTATAGGTACCTTCAGGCGGGGCTCCGCCCGGGGCTGTCTCTACATCGATCAAAATACCAGTTCCATTATACAAATCTGAGGATTGAATCACCCGGTTATCACATTCTGGCGCATCAGGGGCGATACAACCCGGGTCTGGCAACAAGGTATTGGTATCAACATTTGTGTTCGTATCAGCGACGCTATTACCCCAATTAAATACCTCGTAATAGCTTCCATCTAAAGAATTTGAAACCCCGATAATAATGTTATCCATCCATATGGAAGTGGGTCCGTATA
>JBBSCM010000246.1:0-6099 GCA_038250295.1 Anaerolineales bacterium
TCTGAAAACTGCGGCACTCTACAATAAATGCAATGCGCACTTCCGCCCGCTTTTTATACAACAAAAGCGGCCTGAAGTCCGCACTTCAAAATAGATGGTTAAAAGAAAAGAGTCCGCTCACAATGAGCGAACTCTTTTCTTTTTTTGTCTTGCCTGTTTTACGCATTCAAATGATAAGTATGATACGCATTTTCACAAGGGTTGCCCCAGGTGATGTGCATTTCGCGCGCAGTCAAATCGATCACTAACGCGCTGATGGTCTTCTCACGGTCAAGCGGATCAAGACCTTCTATATTGTGGTTGCAGATCGAGTTCGGAATGTTGACATGATCTTTCTGAATAGCCTGCAAACTTTTGATCGAGTGCTTATCGTTTTGATGCAATAAACGCGAAGCACGGAAATACCGCACACGCGATGAAAGCAATTCCTCAGGAGCTTTTTCCACCAGCTTCATTTGTGGGTCAAGGTAATGGTTGGTATGTACCATATAACCGTCGTGGGCATACAGGATCTCAAACTTGCGCGCGGATACTTCTATGGAATACATTTCGCCGCTCTCATGAAGGAGCAGATGGTTGTAACCTGCGGCGCGATGCTGCACGAGAGTCCGCCCGATGGCGCCTGAAATACGGCGCGAGGATAAAACGGCGCGCGCCACAACGAGACGCGGGATGCCGATACGTGAGTCGCTTGGGTAGACCGAGTCTATTAGTTGGGCAATGCCATGAGCGTTGAATCCCACATTGGGCAGGAGTCCTCCATACGTCATGGCGAGAAACGGGGGTTCCTTGTCAGGTTTGGCTGAAATAACGAAGACATCATTTTCATCTTCGGGAATCCAATCCTCATTATGTGCTGCCAGTATGTGACCATCGGCTGTGCGCTCATCGTTGACCGCAAAACTGGTGCAGCGGGTAAGATGCAGGGCATCCATTGTGACTGCTTCCATAACATTCAGTACAACGATATCATCAAAAGTAACATTCGCGCCTTCCGCAACGCCGCGCATTTCATCCACATATTGCGGGTAACGTTCCTCCGCGAAGGGGAGATATTTGCGTGATTGGATCTGCGCGCCCTGCCAGGAAAGTTCAAGGTCGCCATAGGCCGCGTCGATTAAAACACGCGCGTTGGCAACGCTGTGCTGCACCTGCTCACGCGCGGCTTCGCCGATCTGACGTCCCATTTCGTGGTGTGTGCCTGCAACCTCGATCAGCGGCGGGGGCGTGTTATGGGCCGGGGTATTTGGTATTTCGTGCTTTGTAAACATTTTTTCCTCTTTGTAACTCACATTACGCAGTGTCTTTCTGAGCGAAGCGACACTTGCGCCGTACGTGATTTGCTTAGCAAATCATGCAGGTGAGAATCTCTATGATTATCTAAGAGACCCTTCGCTATCGCTCAGAGAATCACGGTTGGGTGTGTAAGTCAGTTAATAATAAAAACCGCCTCGAGGTTATCCTCGAGGCGGCAGGATTATATCATGTGTGAATTTAAGAAACAGGTGAAACTTGTGGTTCTTGTGGTTGTGGAAGCATCGCGCCGGGTGCGGCGCGGGTACCAAACCAGGTCATTGCCACGCCGCCGACCGCGATGAGACCAATCAGGAAGGGCAGCAACCAACCCACACATGGGACTAAACCGATAAATCCGCCTACGAGCAGGAGCAGAAATATGCCGAATCCTGTTGCAAGTACCGGTGCCCAGGTTTGGTTGATGGCTTTTGTAAACCGCTCACCAACTTCCTGCCCGATTGCGATGATCCCGAACAGCCAGGCAAATGGAACCGCAAAGGCAACGATAACCGCCACGGGAATTAGAATCAGCGTAATTGACAGGATGAACATGACAATTATTGAGCCAACCAGGGCCAGCAATCCAAAACTACCTGCCAAAAAAGGCTGGCGGGCAATCGTATCTCCTACGCGCTCAAGTTGAGGCTGCAGGAAAAGTGTCAGTAACATGCCGATCGCGGCGACTGCCAATGCGCGCCCAAGAACGCCGGCCATTTCCCAAAACGGATTAAAACCTATGTTAACATCCGTCGGATTGGGAACGTTCGGCACGCCTGGAACATCAGGTACTTCAACAAGCGGAGTATTGTTCACAATGTTTCCGGTCACTTCCGCACCCGGTTCCTTCGTAACCTGACCGCCCATCGTAATCACATCACCGTTCACAACGGATGTTTCGGTCAACAATAATTGACCGCCGATCACAACAACTTCCCGCCCAGTCGATCCTGAAATCGTAAGGTTGCCGCCGATGATCACTACCGTTCCGTCTGTATCGCCGTCAACTGTGAGGTTCCCTCCGATCAAAATGATATCCCTGGTTACGGAAGCATCGTCTTCAATATTTGCATTGCCGCCAATGACAATCAGGCTGCCATTGAGTGTCTCGCCGCTTTCCAGTGTGTAATTCTCGCCAATTCGAATCACATCGCCGCCCGGGTTTTGGGCGTAGGCGTTGCTGGTCGGCAGGAATATAAGCGCCAGTAGGAGAATTAAGGTTACGAAATTTTTTTTCATGCTGAAACTCCTTGCGGGGTGCGGCGGCTAAACCGCCAGATTGAAATTGTCCACAATAGGCCAAAACCAGCCAGCGCGGATATAAACACCATCCACATATAGGGCGGGATGAAATCTGGCAGAATGCGGGCCAGTACACTCACCACCTGGGTTAAGGCTTGCAGTGAGGTAATGATGAATAGAAAATAACCAATTGCCGCTGTGAACCACTCCACTGGAGATGAAATAAATGTATATATATATGGCGCGGCGAACCAGCTAAGCAGGCCCGCGCCTCCTATTAACAACACCATCATGCCCCACAGTTTGCGTCGGCGCTCTGCGACCTTTTGAATGGCGAGACGCTCTTGAAAGCGGACGGTGAAACCTGCTGCCGGCGCGATCACATTTGCGGAGCGCAAGGCCAAACCTGTTGCAGAAAGCGCGGTGCAGTGTGTGCATGTCCGCAAGTGCAGATCAAGCTCGCGCTTTTCGGGGGATGTTAAATTTTTATCGTTCAATAGCCAATCTTCAAAAGGCTGGTGATTCATAGGGTCTCCTTTCGGTCTCGGCACGTGTTTCTTCTTCCTGCCATAAACCTGCCAATTCTTTGCGGGCGCGGTGCAAACGACTCTTCACAGCGCTCACCGTTAATCGCAGCGATTCAGCGATCTCGGCTTCGGAATAGTCATACCAATAGCGCATGATGATTGCGGCGCGGTCGGTATTATCAAGGTCTTTGAGCATCGCCTGGATTCGGTCGCGAGTCTGCCCTTTGACAGATTCAGCTTCGGGGTCGGGAGAATCGGGGTCGGGCAATTCAAACGTGTTGCCTTCATCGTCCTCCGCATCCATCGAAAACATCGAAAACTTTCTGCGTCGAAGTCTGTCTATGCAATAATGTGCCGCGATGGAAAGCAGCCAGGTCGCGAACGGCCGTTTCTGGTCGTAACGGTGCAGGTGTTGGAAGGCGCGCAAAAAAGTTTCCTGCGCGGCATCCTCTGCCAGATCAGGCTCGCCCAACATGCGGTAGCACAAGTTGAAAACAGGGGTTTGATAAGTTTCGACGAGATGTGTAAACGCCTCGTCACTGCCTTGTTGAGCCTGAATGACCCAGGCCATTTCTTCGTTCACGCGTGCTCCTTGATGGGACTTTCTACCTATTTTACGCAAAAGGTGTCAGAAAGTTGCACCTTTACGCATTACGCAACACGTGATTTATGCTCCGTGTTGCGTGTTCCGTACCCCGCCTAATGACTATGACCGTGCCCATCTCCGCTTCCTTCGGGACCGAGAACCTGTTCCCACCTCCCAAGCGACTCGGCCCTTTGGGCAAAGAGGATGGCGATGACGGTGGTGAGCGGCACGGCTGCGATCAACCCAAGCGAGCCGACCAGAGTCCGCACGATTTCCTCGGCGATAAAAGAATAATTGACCAGATAACCAAAATCTCCGCGTGCCAGGGTGAACAGCAAAAGCATGGGAAGCGATGCCCCTGCATAAGCGAGCACCAATGTATTAACAGTGGCCGCCACATGATCCTGCCCAATTCGCATGGCGGAGTTGTACAAATCGCGGAATCCAAAATTTGGATTCGCATGATGAAGTTCAAATACAGCCGAAGCCTGAGTGGTTACGAGGTCATCCAGCACACCCAACGCGCCGATAATATAGCCGCCCAGCAGCAGGCCTCTTAGATTAATAGGAGTAGTCATGGCTTGCATCAGGAACATCACGTTCTCATCTCCTGAGCCATTTAGTTTTGTAAAATATACAAACACAGCAGAAAGCGCACCAGTGAGAAGTAAAACAAGAATCATGCTCAGCACAGATGAGTGAGTCTTTAAATTCCAGCCATAGGTAAGATACAAAGTAACACCCAGCAGGATGGCTGAACCAATAATGCTCACACGCAAAGGATCTTCACCCACCAAAATATGCGGGATGATGTAACCAATAATGATATATAAACTAAAGGCCATGCTCAACAGTGCGCGGAATCCCTTCCAGCGGCTGATGAGAATGATGGCGGCTGCAAAAATACCGGTCAACCATAGAATCTGCGTCGTGCGGACAAAGTCCACAAAATATGCGTTGACTACATTATCGGGCGTCTTGCTGATGGAGACCATCACCTTATCTCCCACTTTGAGTAAATAATCATCCGGGCGGATCTGGCGCCTGCCATAATCAATTTCCATGACGATGCCTGCATACTTGCCTGTGAGAATATTTACACGCGCCACCTGATACGTTTGCTCGTGGCCGCTCATATCAATTTTGCCTTCTTCGATGATCTGTGTCACCTCCGCGCGGACAGTATCCGAGCCTAAAGTTGAAAATCCCTCGCCGGGTAATTCGACATGAGTGAGATACGGAAAAGCAAAAAAGGCGGCAAGAGCCGCCAGGATGAGAATGATCTGCCATTTGAATTGTTTCATTTTATTCTCGTTGGTTCTTTCCCCTTACTTCTCTTCATTATTCGGCATTTGTGATTCTTCGATCAAATCCTGCGGCGTGGCCGCCCCGCAGCTCGGACAAATATATTTATACTCAACGGGGATATAGGACCTCGTACAGAACGGGCATGTAATCGGCATTGGTTCCTTTGGGACCTCTTTTATGACATCGCGAGTGACCTCGCGTGTTTCAACCCGTGTGCCACCGAGTCCGCCGAGGAAGATATTTCCTCCCCCAATTCCTCCGCTGCGGGAAGAACTGCCTCCTGAAGAAGATTTCTTTCCCGCTGCGCCTGCCGCGCCGAGAAAAGCGCCGCCAAAATCGCCGCTTTTCACTGAAGGTTTTGATGAAGATGATGATCTGGATGATGATTTACTTCTGGATGAAGAACTCGACCCGCCGCCTTTTGAGTTGCTCATCACAACAAACAACACTGCCACGATCACCACCGCGAATACGGTCACAAATACAATAATGGCCGTGAGTCTCAGCGCGCGAGGAATATTGTACAGTTCATATCCATAACTGAATAGAAATACGCCGCCTATATAAAATGGAGCCAGAATGATAATTAATATAATCCCTAAATTTTGGGCAAGATTCTCTTCCACCCATGTTTGGTAGCCAATGAAAATAATCACTGCCAGCGTAATGAGTGCGATCAATCCGCCTGGGATCAAGATGTGCAAGGGTTTGCCAGGTTTTTCATCATCGTGATCGTACTCAATAACTTCGTTCGTCTTGGAGCGTACCTGGCGGGCTTTGTATTCAGATTGAGTCATGGTGTTCTCCTTTTCCAACGTCATTGCGAGGAGGATGCTTTCTCCGACGAAGCAATCTCCTACTTTGTTTTAGATTGCTTCGTCGCATAAAACGCTCCTCGCAACACTTGCACCAGCACGCAAGTGCAGGTGTGACGAAAACTACTTATTCAAATCCTTCGCAAGGGATTCCATTTGTGCGAGGATCGCGGCTACTTGTCCGCTGGGCACGTTGACGCGGTACATGTGGGCGAAGCCGTCACCGAGCATCACTTTAATTGTACGCCAGGAAGCCGCTTGAGGTTGCAACTCTCACTGCGGCAGGAGCTCAACTGCCTCGGCCCACTGCTGATGAGTCTTCCTGTAA
>JBBSCM010000247.1:0-6092 GCA_038250295.1 Anaerolineales bacterium
ATTCCACGTTTACACCATCCGTCACAGCGACTGTGACATCATCACGCACGCCATTGCCAACTTCGACTATAACGCCATATAATACACCGCGCCCCAGCGCAACCATCACACCGTCGTTTACTTCCACGTTTACACCATCCGTCACAGCGACTGTGACATCATCACGCACGCCTCTTCCAACAAGAACTGTCACACCATCATTTACACCTCGTCCATCTGCAACAGCGACTCCTTCGCTCACATCTACATCCACGCCCAGCAAGACGCCTACCATCACACCGTCTGCCACTGCAACTGCGACCCCATCACGCACGCCGAGCAAAACAGCCACCATCACTCCATCATTCACGCCGACCTCTACGATCACGCCGCTTCCATCCCCAACGATTGATCCGGAATGCAACCGGGCGGCCTTTGTTTCAGATATCACCATACCGGATGGCACCATCATTAATGCCACGGAAAAGTTCACCAAAACCTGGCGCTTCAGGAACATCGGCACATGCACATGGACAACTTCCTACAAATTCGTCTTCGTTGGCGGAGACAAAATGGATGCGTTGGATTTCATAAATCTCCCCCACAAAGTTGCCCCCAACGAAACGATCGACATATCCATTGACCTTGTCGCCCCGGCCATCCCCAGCATATACAAGGGAGTATGGCTTTTCGAAGCTAATAACGGCAAACGCTTCGGCCTTGGAAAATCATCAACCGGACAAATTTGGGTTCAGGTGAAGGTAATCTCCGCACCAACCAGCACACCCGCACCTTCTTTGAAACTGACACAAACTTCAATAGCAACCACGGGCCCAATCTTAAGCCTGCCTGCTTTAGGAGACCAGGTGTACGACTTCGCCTCGCAAATATGCTCGGCGCAATGGCAAAGCAATAACGGAACTGAACCCTGCTCAGGGTCAGTTGGTGAACCGCAGGGTGCTGTTACCCTCGTCACATTGCCCACTCTTGAGGATGGAGTCACACTGAACAATCCCGCCATCCTGATAAACCCCAACAGTCAAAAAGGGTTTATAAGAGGCACCTATCCCGAATATCTTGTACAGCCCGGGGATCACTTCCGAGCCATAGCAAGCTGCGAAGCCAATGCCGTAACCTGTTCGGCTCTCTTCCGCGTCAGCTATCAGGATGCTTCGAATGCGCTTGTAGACCTGTGGGCTGTGGGCGAATTCCATGACCAGAAATATACAAAGATAGATATTGACCTCAGTTCTTTGGCTGGCAAAAAAATCAAATTTATTTTGGATGTGACCCCGCTTAACTCCGAGCCAAACAATAGCGTATTTTGGGCATCTCCCGGCATCTATCGCGAATCGCCCCCAACATCAACGCCGACGACTGTCCCCAGCGCCACGTACACAGCCACATTCACACCGCCGCCAACAGTCACAGCGATGCCAAGTTCCACACCCATACCCCAGGAAAAAGCCCCAGGGTCAACATTGGAAAAGATCCAGAAATTCTTTGACGATCTATTCAAGAACATTTTTGGAGGATGAAGAACCGCATCACGCTTAACTGGCAGTTGATTCAACCCCTCAATCATTCGCCACCCGCTAATGGACCAGATCAAAAAAAGAAGAGTATTGCACGGTTATTAAAACCCCAGGGTCTGACACACAATTATTTTTGTGTATCAGACCCTGGATTTTGTGACCCCGGGGGGGCTCGAACCCTCAACAAATTGCTTAAGAGGCAACTGCTCTGCCATTGAGCTACGGGGCCAAATTATTTTTGCCATGAGCTAGTCGACCATCGCGGACGATATTATACACCAAAGAAAAAGTGTGTCAACAAACCTTAGAACAACCTGAACACTGCCGTACTAGCCAATAGAAACAGCCATTGCGGAACAAAACTCAAAGCAACAGTGATAATGGCAGTGGAGGCGGTAGTAAAACTTAACCAGGGTTCGCGTTCAACAGTGGGGTCACCTTCGCGCATATACATGTTGACGACCACACGCAAATAATAATATGCAGAGACTAATGATGTCACCACGCCGATAATGGCAAGACCTGAATATCCGCCTGCGATAGCGGCGCGGAAAAGGTAAAACTTGCCGACCATTCCCAAAGTGGGAGGAAACCCGATGAAGGAGAGCATGAAGACAGTCATGGCGGCGGCGAGGGCGGGATATTTTTTAGCAAGACCCGCATAATCGCCGAGCTCGAGTCCCTTGCCTTCGGCTTTTTCGAGCGCAATTACAACACCCCATGTACCAAAGTTAGTCACAACATAGGAGATAAGGTAGAACAAACCTGCGGCAATCGAGATCGGCATGACTTCCTTATTGCCATAGGGAACAAAAGCCATGAGGATGTAACCCGCGTGCGCGATACTGGAATATGCCAGCATACGCTTGATGTTGGATTGAGAAATGGCCGTGATATTGCCAACGATCATGGTCAATGCCGCGAGTACCCACAGGATGTCGGTTATATCTGCGGATATACTTGGGAATGCGGTGGCGAAAACACGTAACAATGCAGCGAAGCCCGCGATCTTTGCGCCAGATGACATGAAAGCTGTAACGGATGTCGGTGAGCCCTGATACACATCAGGTGTCCACATGTGGAATGGAACAGCGGCAACCTTGAAGCCGAAGCCGACAAGGATGAGAGCCGCCCCAATGGTCAGGAGCAGGCTGGGGGGGCCGTTTGAAGCGGCGAGGGAGATCCCGCTGAAGGATGTATGTCCAGTCGCACCGTAGACTAGCGCAGTCCCGTAGACGACAAATCCGGTTGAGAATGCGCCGAGCAGGAAGTATTTCACGCCTGCCTCTTCGGACTGAAGATTGGGGCGTGCAAACGCGGCGAGTACATACAGTGGAATGGAAAGTAGTTCAAGCGCGAGGAATACGATGATGAGGTCTGCGGCTTGCGCCATAAGCATCATGCCCGCAACACTGAAAAGCAGAAGAGTATAGTATTCACCACGCTCGATCCCCATACGTTTGATATAACCGTATGCGAGAGCGATGCCCAACAAACCGCTGACAAGAATGAGCACGTTGACAAAGGTGGAGAAGCCGTCGAGAGTCACCATACCGTTGAAGCCTGTGTCTTCGCGGCCAATTTGCGAAATGGTAAAGCCCAGCGTGACAGCCAGCCCTAATGCCGCGAGGAATGCTGTGATGCCTTTGCGATCCTTCGGGATGAAGAGGTCAACCAGCAAAAGTACACACGCCCATACAGTTAGAATGGTCAGCGGGAGGAGAATGTAAAAATCAGTTTGCGTCATGAACGCTCCAAGTCTACGTCATTGCGAGGGTGTTCTTCCCGACCCCGATGGGACAATCTCCTACACAATTTGGAGATTGCTTCGGCAAAAAACAAGTGCGCCCTCGCAATGACGAAAAATTACTATAAAGGCAATGCAGATAAAAGCTTCTCAACAGCGGGAGCTATCAAGTTGAAGAACGGTGCGGGGTAGAGGCCGATCCAGAACATGAAGACCAACAATGGGGCAACAGTGAGTATCTCGCGCCAATTGAGGTCTTTAAGTTCATGATGATGTGTGATCTCGCCGGCAGGGCCGAGGAACATCTTCTGGAACATGTAGAGGATGTAGACCGCGGCCATGATGACACCAATGGCAGAGATGCCTGCATACCATGGACTGCCAATCGCCTTCGAGCCGAACGCACCCAGCAAAATAGTGAACTCGCCGACGAAACCGTTCAAGCCAGGCAGGCCCATGGATGAAAGCGACGAGATCAACATGACCGTGCCAAAGATCGGCATGACTTTCCACAACCCGCCGTAGACCTTGATCTCGCGGGTATGAGTCTGTTCATAAACCATACCGATCAGGAGGAACAACGCGCCTGTACTTAACCCGTGATTGATCATTTGCAGGATCGCACCTGAGACACCCTGAACATTGAGCGCGAACATACCCAGCATTACAAATCCCAAGTGACTCACGGATGAATACGCGACCAATTTCTTAACATCCGCCTGCGCGTACGAAACTGCCGCGCCATAGATGATACCGATGGTCGCGAGGAGCGCGATCCACGGGGCGGCCTGGATGGTGGCATTCGGGAAGAGCTGAATGTTGAAACGCAGGAAACCATATGTACCCATCTTGAGCAAAACACCAGCCAGGATAACGGAACCCGCAGTTGGCGCTTCCACGTGAGCATCGGGCAGCCATGAATGCAGGGGCCACATCGGCACCTTGATGGCGAAAGCGGCAGCGAAGGCAATAAAGAGCAGCATTTGAATCTGCGGGGTAATACTTGTAGCGTATAAGTCAGGCAGGCGCACGAGCATGTCGGGGATATTGAAGGTATTGGTCTTGATGCCGAGGAAGAGAATGGCAATCAACATCAAAATGGAACCAGCCATTGTGTACAGGAAGAACTTGACCGCCGCATAAATACGGCGCGGACCGCCCCACAAGCCGATCAGGAAATACATCGGCACGAGGGTGAATTCCCAGAAGATGTAGAACAGGAAGAGATCCTGCGCGAGGAATACGCCAGTCATGCCCACTTCCAGCAAAAGGAAGAAGATCATGAAATCCTTTACGCGCTCTTCCACAGCTGTCCACGTGGATAGGATGGAGATCGGCGTCAGGAAGGCGGTGAGCAAGACCAGCAAAATGCTCAAGCCATCCACGGCAAGATAATAGTAAATGTTCCAGCCGGCCACGTGGATCCACGCATATTTGGCTTCGAGTTGCAGATCAGGGTTGGAAGCTTCGAATTGCGTGAGCACCCACAGTGAAATGCCAAATGTGAGCAGGGTTGTGACCATCGCGACCCAACGAATGGCGTTCTTCGCTTCGGAATTCATAAAGAGAATTACGAGCACGCCCACCAGCGGGAAGAAGGTCAGGAGAGTAAGAGGTTGCAAAATAAATTCCATGTTCTATCCTCAAGTACAAAATCGTCGAAGGTCGAAGGTCAGACTTTTGACTTTAGACCTTTGACTACTTAAATATGATATATCCTAAAATCAAGACGACGCCCAGCATCACAGATAGCGCATACGAGCGCACGAATCCGTTCTGGACTTTGCGCAGGGTCGCCGATACTGATTGAGTTGCTGTGCCGAGCCAGTTTGCGAAAGCGTCAATGCCTTTTTGATCAGCGTAACGATCGAGCGCAATTTCGCTCAGCCAGTTATAAGTTCCCAGAATAACCGTATCATGCACAAAGTCATGCCAGAAGCGCCAATCAATTACATCCGCAAGGAACTGCGATATCTTTTTGAATGGGTTGATGATGAGGGCAAAATATCCTTCATCCACAAACCATTTGTTTTCCATACCCGTGAAGATGAAACCGAGTGGTTTCTTGAGCGGGTCTACTTGTCCAGCCTTAATTGGATTACGTCCATAGATGAGCCATGAGATTAAAATGGCAGAGAGGGCAAGAACGGTTGAAATACCAGCCACTGTAAAATCCAGTGGAAGTCCTTCAACTTCGCCGAGCGTATATCCCAGCCAATGACCAAGATTGTGGAAGCCTTCGAAGGGAAGATTCAACGCGCCACCGAGGACCGATAGGCCTGCGAGGATCATAAGCGGCACCGTAATCACCTTTGGGCTTTCCTGTGCTTGAGCCGCAGCCTCGTGCCTGGATTCACCAAAGAAGACCATCCAAACCTGACGTCCCATATAGAAAGCGGTTAGGAATGCGGCAATGGTCAATAACCAATAAACGCCCTGGTAATGCAGGCTGGCATCCAGAAGAATTTCATCCTTGGACCAGAAACCTGCGAACGGGAAAATGCCCGCCAATGCAAGTGTGCCGATCATGTACAGCCAAAACGTGACAGGCATGGTCTTGCGAAGTCCGCCCATGTTGCGCATATCGCCCGGGTCAAATGTTTCGACAGGCTCATCACTATGATGCCCGTCATCGTGTGCTTCCTTGCTTAGTTTCTTGCCCTTGGCAGATTTGCTTTCATGATGCGCTTGCGCGTGAGCGAGGTGATGATGCCCACGCTCCATGCCGAGGATGACAGAACCAGCCGAGAGGAACAACAATGCCTTGAAGAAGGCGTGTGTAATCAGATGGAACATCCCACCCACATACGCTCCCATCCCTACAGCCGCAA
>JBBSCM010000248.1:0-6054 GCA_038250295.1 Anaerolineales bacterium
ATTCGATCTGTGCGCGCTCGTTCGTGGCTTCGTCCAAATATTCGTTAAGTTGCTCGTCAGTTAGGTGGTCAGTCAGGTGCATGGAGTTTCTCCGCCAAAATTTTGCGGGCGCGGAAGAGGTGACTCTTCACGTCGCTCAATGGGATGTTTAGCTGCGCGGCGATTTCATCGTAGGACATGTCCTGATAATGCCGCAGTTCGACGACGATACGATAATTCACGGGCAGGGATGCGAGCGCGCTGCGAATATGTTCGCTTCTTTCTTTAATCTCGACAACTGCTTCTGGTCTTTGAGTTTGATCAGCATCTCGTTCATCGTCAAGTTCAGTGGTGACCTTCTGTGACTCAAGATGATTGAGACACAGGTTTGCCACCACACGCCGAATCCACGGGCCGAACTCGCGCTCAATATCAAAAGTGTGGATGCGGTCATACGCGCGGATGAAAGCTTCCTGCGCAAGGTCTTCGGCTTCGCCGTGTTCGTGCAGAATACGATAGCAGACATTGAATACGCTCGTCTGATAGCGTGTGACCAGTTCGCCAAACGCCTCGGCCTCGCCGCGCTTGGCTCGCAAGATCAGGTCGCGGTCTGATGGCGCATTCATGGCTATAGTGTAATACAGGAGTCGATGGGGAAAAGTTGCAGGGAATAAATAATGTCATTGCGAGGGCGATGTTCTCTCGCCCGAAGCAATCTCAATGTGATAAGGAGATTGCCACACCGCCAAAGTACAAGAGCGGCGCCTCGCAACGACATTATTCTTTAGGCAGGAAATTTATTTTCGTATTACCTTATTCCAATCCATCAGCACTCTGAGATGTTCAGTCGGGACCTGACCTTCGGGCGCATACCCAACGAAGGAGCGGTTGTAATTATCTTCGGCGCCGTCATCGAGATTCCAACGTAAAGTGTTTCGGAAGATACCGAGGCAGGATGTACCGCGGAAGTCATCCGGCAGGGATGTTTCGAAGGTGTAGACGTACGTGCCGTCGGCAATATCCACTACTTCGATGGCGGTGGCTTCATGGATCCAGCGCAACCATTGAGCTTGTGTGGACTTCTTTTTCTCAGCGTCGAGGGTGGTGCGTGTGCGGGTGAAACCTCCGCCTTTGTATTCCCACGGCGCAGCAACAGGTGCAGCATTCTTTCCACCTTTGGCCTGTTGACGCTTTCCGAGAAACTCAGCAGGCACCAGACCTACTCCATTTGAGTCCTCGGTGGGTTTGGGCACCTGCCATTGACTCGGCTCAGTATTGACAAAACGCAGCCAAAAGATGCTGGCGCCCTGTGCGTAATTGTCCGCGGCGGTGGGATGGATGAAATACGAACCGGGCGTTTTTTCAGCGGCGAGCTTGACGTAGCGTGCGGCGTTGTCGGTCAGGCCGCCAGGCGGAAGATGCCCTCGGATGTGCTGAGCATGTTCGGCGGTTTCATTGCAGACGGCGCGCGTGACGATCACCTCATGCGTGCGTCCATGTTCAGGCCGCCACATACCTGTGTTATCGCCCGCCCATTTGCTGAAGATAGGATACAGGGCCACATCGGCGAAGCGGACTTTATCCTCTTCGGGTGTGAAGGTTTCCCAATCTAAGCTATTGACCTGATTGACTCGCAGCGACGTGAGCATGACGATCAACTTCCATGCCCAGGCTGGGAGTTGACTCTTCATCGCTTCCAACTTCGCGAGGGCCTGCTCGGTCGTCATGGACATGTACTCGTACCGAGCCTCTTCCTCCGCCAAGGCAGCCAAACCAGCGCGCTTGGTCTTCGGTCCATTGGCTTTGACGCTCAGCATGTGATTAGCGACTTTATCTTTCCATGATTTGTCAGATGCAGCGGCAAGACCGGTTTTGTTTGGGTTGGTTTCGTATTGTGCGAGCTTTTCAGCGCATCGTGCAGAAACTTCTGCATCGGTCAGCGCAGCTTGTGCTTTCTGCACTTCACCGATCTTCAAACGCAAGAGCAGGTCTTTCGGGTCTGCCCACGAACCATGCGCTGACTTGTACCTCATCCCAGAAAAATGGACGATCATATATTGCAGCCAGGCTGGGAAGCGTTTCGGCTCCTTCTCAAAGCGTGCGCGGATGTCTGTCAACAGTCCATATTGATCTTTACCATCAAGCGTCTTAACATACTGCTCCACTTTCAAGCGGACAATGTCCTTGATGGTGACTGCAACCTTCGGGTCGTAGTTGATGAGGAATTCCTGTTCAGTGGTCTTGAAGTTCGGGTCGGCTTTCGTAAGTTTGTACCATTCCAATTTGGGACCTTCCAGCTTGGTATAAGTCTCATCGAACTGGCGCAGTTTTTCCATCTCATCCAGAACCATTGGCAGGGCGCAGTCGTTCTTTAGTTTAAATTCCGCTTCGACCTTGGCGCGGTTGGGATGTTCGGCTGGCATACCTTCGAGCTGACGTTGTAAAAAGCGCACGCGGTCACGCAGGAAGCCAAGCTGGGTCTTGAATGACTCGGTGCGCATTTGAATGAAGCTGCGCTCACCGCGAATATCCTTGGGCCAGGAGGTGATGAAAAGATCATGGTTCTTTTGGATAAGCGCCAGAGCTTCTTCGTCAATCGGCTTGTACTTAACGAAGAAGCCTTTGACATCTTTCGTCATGAAGTAATTCTTCAGGCTGTTGTATCCTTTGAAAGCCGTGATGCGAGCCAGATCCATCCCGTCTTCATAGGCTTTTACATCCGCTGTAAGTGTAGAGATATTCTTGTTCTTATATTCCGCCCACAGGTCAACTTCCTTATAGTAGATCAGGAAGTCTTTTAGTTTGGTCACCCGCATGGGGTAGATGGTCTTGCATAGAAATTCGTTCTGCCATTGGAAGTACAGGGGTTCAGCCATGTGATGCTCCTATTGATGAGACGAATAAGCGATTGCCTGAATAACGGATTGCAGACTTCAGTCTGCTTTACGTGCGGACTAAAGTCCGCGTTCCGGGTTTTTTTTGGACAGGCGCGAAACGACTAGATAATTTTATCTTAAGCCTGCCTGCCGATCATGCCGAGATGTGTATTTTGGAATGAGTCAGAATGCTTCAATCCGTAGCCTAAAGCACGGTCCATGCTGGAGTGGCCGAAGAGGATAATGCCAGTTAACTGCAAGACCTGATTTGCAAGGACTACTCCCAATATATAAAGACCAATCGCCAGTGCTTTGTGATGAATGAAATTATAAGTCAATGCTCCAATACGGGTATTGAGAATGTAACCCACCATGCTTAGATCAGGTGCGAGGATCAAGAGGGGATACAACCACCAGGCATAATCCAGTTTCGAGAACAGAAAAATCGACAAGCCAAACATAAATGCTTCTTCGAGCTTGAGTAAGTTCTTCATCATTGAGGCTCCTTTGGGAGAAAGTTTGCTCGAATATACCGTCATTTTTTGAACTTATTGCGCAGAAACCGCCTCTAAACTTCTCAATTTTAGGGTTGTATTTCAGCTCTTTTTGACTTATTATAGGGTCAAATGATTTGATGCTTTCCGTTCCAAGGAGGTAGGCAATGTCTCGTAAACTTTTTACTCAATTCTCCGTTTTGGTTTTGTTCCTTCTGGCGCTGCTTGCGACCCCGCTCAGCGCTCAGGCTGGAGGCGTATGCGGCGGTACATGGACCGTCGCGAAGGGTGAAACGCTCGACACGATCGCTGCGATGTGCGGCACCACGGTCTCTGCCATTACAGCTGCCAACCCCGGCATCAGCGCATCTTTGTCTGTGGGCCAGGTGATCGTGGTTCAGGGGAGTAACTCCTCCTCCAGTCCCAGCACCCCAGTTCCGGGCACGGGTACGAGCGGCAGTACCACCGTCACCAACAATTATTACACAACCAATAACTACTACGATTCTGTCCCATCTGGTTCGAACACGGGTTCAAGCGGTTCGGTCAGTTACAACGGCACATACATCGTTCAATATGGTGACACGTTCTCCGGGATTGCCAGCCGTTTTGGGGTGAGCATATCCAGTCTATGGGCTGCCAATCCGTCTATTTGGAACATAAACCTTTTGTACGTTGGGCAGGCCATCTACGTGCCCGGCTGGTCTTCCGGGAGTGTGAACCCTACAGTTTCTGCTCCCAAAGCGGACCCGGTTCCACTGACCGCTGGGACAGCGCCCAAAGGAACTCCCAACGGAGAGATTAGGTTGTCCAACCGGGCAGACGCCGATGTGTATGTGTCATTGCAAGGTACGATGAGTGACGGCTCAACCGTGATCCACGAATACCCTGTCAGCGGGAACATGACCGTCAAAGTGCCGGCTGGCTGGTACGGGTATGTTGCCTGGGTTGGCGGTGTGAAATTCACAGGACAATTCAAGGTCGGTGGAGGTTTTCAGTACTCCATCACTTTTTACAGCGATAAAGTCGTGGTGCAGTAGGGCGGGTTTGTAACCCGCCAAATATAATATTTTCAAAATACTGTCACGCTGAAAGCGTGACCTACATTTCGACAAACCTTCATCCCCCAATTTCCACATGGACTTGGGGGATGTCTTTTTATGGAAATAATCGGGAGTAAAATAGGCTCACTGGAATTTACACGAAGACCTGACAGGTTTTACCCGCACCGTTATCCACCGAGTTGTGTGCGTGGGCGCGGGTTCGTGAACGCGAGCGCTTCGCGGAAACCTGTTAGGTCTGGCAGCAATACCCACGAAAGGCGGATACCTATGGCACGTGATGAAGCATATAAAGAAGCAGAAAATAAAATCGAAGAAGCGCGGCGCTCGGGCGCAACGGAACTTGACCTCAGCCACCTGCAGGCAACCGCCCTGCCAGACTCGCTGGGACGGCTTCGGGGGTCTTGTCCGCGTGATGGATAAGCGTCAGGAATTCCTGTGGGTGCATGAAAGATTTGCCAGCGAATATTAAACACAAAGCCCCTGAGAGTCGAGAGACTTTCAGGGGCTTTTACTTTGGGCGGAATGTTTCGCGAAGGCCCGTACCTACTACTTCCTCTTCTGCAACCACCGCGCAAAAGATTCAGGGCTTTCCGTGGAGTGTTTGCCGAGTAATAATCCTTCAATGCCAAGGTCTTCATCCAAATCAGGCCAGTGAAAACCAAAGCCCGCGCCTGAAATTTGAACATTGGCGCGCTCTGCGGGCGTTCCATGAGCAAGGCGCGGATACCAGCCAATAGGAACGGAAAGAGTGCGACCGTCTTCCATATCCACGGATAGCGTATCGTCCGTAACTGTAACTTTGACTGCTCTAGGCAGGGCGAATGTTACCATTGCAGAAAATGTCCGATCCAACTCTCAATTCCTCATCGCAATCGGCTTCAAGTAGGAATCAAGCAGCGCATCCATTTGTTCAAGCGACTCACAGACAAAGAACATCGGGTTGAAAGCGTAAACAGTTTTCGGGATGTGGGCGATCGTTTCAATGTCAAAGGGGGCTAATATCACCTCGCCGCCGAAATATCCGCTGCGGTCAATTCCCAGCTTTTCGTACAGCGAGCGCACCACGTTCCAGCCCTGGTCTTCAGAGGACATCTGTCCCTTTTGATGCAGTTCATTGATGCCTGCCGTGATGCGGTTGATATCCTTTTTATGAGTGTGGTAATTTTCTTGAAGCTGTTCAAAAACATCCCCGCTGTAATCCATCACGTTGTCACGGCCAAGGCGGTAGAACTCCATGATGGTATTCGTGAGTTCACTGCGGCCTGAAATGATGCCTGCGCCAAATACTTTGATGCGGTTATCTTCCATCACCAATCCGAACTCGGTGCTGTACCAGGCCAGGCGCTTGATGACCTCCCTTTCTTCCGTGGTGGCATTCACATAGGCGGGAGCAAATTTATCCTCGATGTGTGCGTAAAAGCTTTGGGTGAGAAAAGGCAGGTGACCGAAAATATCATGGAACATATCGGGTTCCGGTGTGAACAACATTTGCTCGCGCGTGCGCAGATAATCGGTGATCAGAAAAATGCGCTGGGCGAATTTCTTATACCAATCGTCCGCCAGCGTGTAACGGACAGCGGTGCGCTCGATGCGCCAGCCAGTTTGCGGGGTAATGTGTTCGTTGAGATGGGCAACCGTGGG
>JBBSCM010000249.1:0-6017 GCA_038250295.1 Anaerolineales bacterium
ACCGTCGCTCGGCCGAGCCGCAGCCACGCACGCCTCAGATTACGGAACCATCACCCTATATGACCAACAGGCAATTGACCCAACTCATCTCCTCGACACGACAGCCACTCACCACCCCGCTCATAATGAATTCTAAATTTCCATGGCTTATTCAATGGAAAAAACATCAAAGCAGACAAAACAAATAAAGCGACTGCTTAAGCAAATCTCAAATAAACGGGCTCGCATTGTAATTGAGCATATCCTTGCGAATGGATTTATCACTACAGAAGAGCTTGAAAAGAAATATGGGTATAACCACCCGCCAAGGGCAGCGCGCGATGTACGCGAAGTTGGAATTCCATTAGAAACCTTTCGTGTAAAACATTCTAATGGACGCACGATTGCCGCTTATCGCTTTGGTGATCTGGCACAAATCCGCAAAGGTAGGTTACACGGCAGACAAACTTTTCCTAAACAATTCAAAGATATTCTTTATGAAAAGCAAAACGGAAAATGCGCAATTTGCAATGGAATATTTGAGTCTCGATATTTGCAAGTTGATCATCGTGTGCCCTATGAAGTTGTTGGAGAGATAGAAGGTGTGTTAAATCCTGAAAATTTCATGTTGTTATGTGGGCCATGTAACCGAGCGAAGTCATGGTCTTGTGAGCATTGTGAAAATTGGTTAAACGAGAAATCATCGAATGTTTGTTTGAGTTGCTATTGGGCAAACCCTGAAAATTATGTTCACATTGCTTTACGCGAAATTAGAAGGATAGATATTGTTTGGGAAAATGATGAAATTCAGATTTATGAAAAGCTGAAACAACAGGCTCAACAAAACCAAGTGCTGCTTCCAGAATTTGTAAAAAAGGTTGTAAAGAAATTCGTTGACGAATAAGAAAGAGAGACGTGACCGTGAGGGGGAATCGATAGGTTAAAAACCCTGCCTCAGTGCGTGAAAGTCCGCTGGGGTGGGGGGAGTCAACGGGCGGGAGAATACCGTAAAAGTGTATAATTACTTCAATGAAAAGAAGGCTGAAATGACTTTTACTGTCGAATATGAACAGGAAGAAGATGGTCGTTGGCTGGCAGAGGTGAAGGAATTGCCAGGTGTGATGGTCTATGGAAAAGACCCTGATGAGGCAATGGCTCATGCGCAGGCATTGGCTTTGCGTGTGGTTGCAGATCGATTGGATAACGGGGAAGCCATCCCTGCATTGATGTTCTCGTTTTCACTGGCATGAGCGACTGGAAAAGTATAAAAGCAAAGCGTTTATTGTCCGCGCTTGAAATAAATGGTTGGCAGTGAAGCGACGGACTGGCTCGCATAAAATTTTGTAACGTGCGGGTTGGCTTGATATTGTCTTTGCATTTCACGACAATGAAGAAATTGGGCCGAAAATGCTGGCAAGAATGGCAAAGGTCACTGGTTTGAAGCCAGAAGATTTGTAATCTATATGAATTCAAAGTCATTTGTAGAAGTAAAAGTTTGTTACGACAGAGAAGGAAATACACTGACAGTCTGGTTTGGCAACCCCGCCGACGAATATGTAGCGGAGGAAACAGGGGAAGAGATCGTGTTGATGAAAGACCGTGAAGGCAAGGTAATTGGATTTGAAAAGTTGCCTTTGAGACGGTTGTTGTATAGATCAGAATAACGAATGGGTAGTGAGAAAACATTGGGCTAACTGTCCAGTGTTTTGATTTTGTGGTGTGAAAGTCCGCTGGCGAGGGGTGTCCGCCTGTGGGTAAACCCAGCAGGCTTATGGCTCAAGGACGGTAAACCGTCCTAGCCCCTGCGGGGCTTCCGCTTTGAGCACGGGGATTTATTCCCGTGCGGGTGAAATTTCAAAAGGCATCTCCGTCCCATTTTCAAATCTCATGACGATATAATCGTCCCATTGCTAAAGGAGGTCAACATGCCATATTGGAGAATCTTCTATCATGTTGTATGGGGAACAAAGAATCGATTGCCTTTGATCGAGTCCGCGTGGGAGGCTGATTTGTACGGTTATATCTGGGGAAAGGCGACTGCGCTCGAATGCATTCCTCACGCCATTAATGGAATGTCGGAGCATGTCCATGTTGCTATTTCCATTCCACCGAAATTGGCGGTCGCAACATTGATCGGTCAATTAAAAGGTGCGAGTTCCCATCATATTAATGGTGCTTTTGCCGATGGCACATTTGCATGGCAGTCAGAATATGGCGTATTGAGCTTCTCCGAGAGGTCATTGTCGAGAGTGGTGGATTACGTGAGGAATCAAAAGAAACATCACGCTGAGAGTACACTGAATATGGCTATGGAGAATTTTGGTATCGCTGATTAAAACCAATTTGGAGAACATTAAGTATGAAAACAAAAGATTTACTAACTCTGTTAGCTCAAATGCCCGCTGAGGCGGAGGTAGTTGTCAAAGGCTATGAAAGCGGTGTGGATGATGTTGTAAATGTGATGTTAGTGAAAATTAAAAAAGATGTACATGATGAATGGTATTATGGCAGACACGAGATCGCTGAAGATGGCGATGTGCAGGCTGTATTTATTCAACGAGAGGAACGTAAAGCTGAATAAACAAAAGTTGCCTGAAATCAATATTACGAGAAAACACTGGGCCAACTGTCCAGTGTTTTGATTTTGTGGTGTGAAAGTCCGCTGGCGTGGGGTGGGGCAAGTCACACCGCACAAGGATTGAGCGTGGGTAAATCTCAATTGCGCGATGGGGTGATTGATGATGAACCATGTCGCGTGATGAAATTTCCTAATAATCTAATCCCCGCGTTACTTGAACTCCACACCGAAGAATTTGGCGATCTTCAGCATACCGCGTCCCATCGGATTGGACTTCAGACTTCCTAAACCATACTCGAAATATTTACCCTCCTGTCTGTATTTCATTGCAATTTTATATTCAGGGATCATCGCCAGAATGAACAGGAGATTAACAATGACCGCGTATAGGATGTAAGCTGGGTCTCCATCCGAGCGCCACCATAACCAGGGGATGAGCAGAAATATCCACGAAAGAATGGCAACTGCAACGTCGCGAAATACAAGCAGGCCCAGGAAGAGCCCCGCAATGGGCGTAACCAGAACAGCCAGCCAGTCAATCACCAACAGGCCTCCCATGATCGCAGAGAATCCAGAGCCGCCATGGAAGCGATAATAGATGGGCCAGATATGTCCGATCATGCCGAAAACTGCGGCGATCAGGGAATAGGCAGGCTGATCTGGAAAATATAGTTTGAAAAAGAGGGTGGGTAGAAAGACTTTAAGAATATCCAAAACACCGACGGTCAAACCTGCTTTGGGTCCAAGCATCGAGCCGACAGAGTTCCCTCCAATCGATATAACTTTGTAGCGGTCATCTGTCCCATCCAATGTGATTTCATGCTCGGTAACATCCTTTCCAGATGTCCACCAGCGTGTTACCAATCGCGCAAACGAAATGGAACCGATCAAATAGGATACAACTGCACTGAGGATGGCGATGCTGTAGTTCCTGGTGTTCTCCTTGAAAAATCATGGGGTAGTGTCCGTCTTTCATGGGATCTGTCCATTGAAAGCGGTGAACGATGTTTGATGTAATACCTAACACACATTGTCTCTTTTGGTTATCAGCCCCGCAGAATATTGGTCAGTTATAAAAATCTGGGACTGCCCTCTGAAATTCCTTTCACCGCCGGCTAAATGCTTGTATAATATCGGCCATCAGATTCTTGCAGGCATTCTCTTTTCCAAATTGCACAGGGAAATAATCTGCCAAGGAGATTCACATGAATGCGTTATGGATTGCAATTGTCGTCGTTTCTGGTTTTTTGCTGGGCGTTTCTATAATCAAATATCTTTCCGTTCATCCCACACAGATGAGCGCCTATCTACTGGCCTGCTGTGTTCTTTTTTTTATGATCTTGTGGGTAATCGTATACGGGACAGATGGTTCGATGCGCTGGGTCACCACGGGCGCAGCCCTTCTCGGTTTTTTGGCGGGATATGCCTGGATGGCGCGCATCGTGCTTGGACGTGAGGATGATCGTCCAATCCCAGCATTGACTCGTCAGCGGGGAGACCGTGGCGAGGGCCACACAGCAGTCGTTTATTTTACACATGGCGAGCCGGAGTTGTACGATCCCATTGGCTGGATCAATCAATTCCGCGAATTCGATCATCAAAAAATTCCCTTCATTCCATTCCCGTTCCGTCCCTTCTTTCTATTTGCTCTCAGACAGCACTATTTGATCGTCGGCCGCAGCAATCATCGCCGCACACATTTCCAGATGCTGAAGAGCCTTGAGCGCTCCTTCCGCGATGATGGCGATATCACCACGCGTTTCTACATTTGTTTTCTGGATGATAACCCGCGGCCGGATGCAGCGGTGATCCAGGCGCTCAACGATGGAGCCAGTAGTATCATCGTGGCAGAGGTATTTGTCAGCGTTTCGAATCACACCGCAGAAGGAAGGGATTTGATCAATGAGCTCGACCTGGATGGGATTCCAGTTGACATCCGCTTTACAGGGCCGATGTGGGATTCAGAGAAACTGCACAGCATGTTCGTCGAACGGGTCCACGAACAATTGAACGGGATGGACAGATCAAAAGTTGGGATCATGCTTGTGGGTCATGGTCAACCGGATGAATGGGATGTGGAATGGCCGACCGAGACGGAACATGAAATCGAGTTCCGTAGAAGGATCCTGAAACGCTTTGAAGAGGATGGATTCCCAAAGGAAAACTTAAGCCTGGCGTGGATGGAATTCAAGCAGCCGAAACCTGCTATCAAGGTGGAGGAATTCGTTCAGCGCGGCATCGAAAGAATCTTTTACTTCTCCGCTGCCATCAGCGCTGACAGCATGCACAGCCAATATGATGTGCCGCATCTGGTCAGCCTTGCGCGCATTCCAAAGGATTTCCCCTTGATCAACCTCGGCGCATGGAATGATGATCCAATCGTGATCCAGGCCATTAAGGAAAAGGTTGTGTCTTACTTGCAGGTGGCATTTCTTCTAAACGAAACAGAACAAAGCTTTGCAGAACCCGCAGCAGATTAATAAGAAGGTTCGTAGTCTTCCGGTTAGCTGTAACCCAAAGCCTCCACAGGTTCAAGCCCCGCGGCGCGATTTGCAGGATAAATGCCAAAGAACAAACCGATGACTGTTGAGAACAGCACGGCAAGGGCAATGGCATCCAATCCGACTTTGGGGGTGAAGTCGACTTGATTCACAATGGCGATGCGGCCAACGCTAAAAGAAATCAGCCATCCAAAGGCAATGCCTCCAATCCCGCCGAAAAGACTCATCAAGGATGATTCCGTCAGGAACTGCAAAAGGATGTCACGCCGGCGGGCGCCCATGGCTTTACGAAGACCGATCTCGCGGGTCCGTTCGTTAACGGATACCAGCATGATGTTCATAATTCCAATCCCGCCGACCAACAGGGAGATCCCGGCGATACCGCCAAGAAAAATGGTGAGAATGTTCGTGATTGAAGAGGCAAGGCTCAAAAAATCCTGCTGGGAAAGGATGGAAAAATCATCCACGCCAATTGGCGTATGATGCCGTGTACGCAATATGTTTGCGATCTCCTGCATTGCTTGTGGCACAGCTTCTGCATTGATCACCTGAATCATAAGCATATCGACGTCGTCATGTCCGTTTCGATGAATAAGGCGTATCTGGGCTGTGGTTAAAGGAATTACAACTCGATTATCTTCGGAACCAAAAGAACCTCCGCCCTTGGATTCAAGGATACCCATGACTCGAAAAGGTTGGCCTTCAATCCTCACAATTTCGCCGGCAATTCCCTCCCGCCTCCCAAAGAGACCGTCGGCGACATCCGGCGCGATCAAAACAACAGAGGCAAGTCCAAGCATATGCTCTTCGGTGAAATAATTCCCCTCAATGAGACCATAATTTCGAACAACAAAATAGTCCGGGGTGGCACCAACGAGGCTGGTCACAACACGCTTGCCCTGATAAGAAACCGTCCCGGAGCCCTCTATTAATGGAGCAACGGCTACCACGGATGGTAC
>JBBSCM010000250.1:0-6000 GCA_038250295.1 Anaerolineales bacterium
CAGCCACCATGAAGGAGAACATGGCATCATCACCGCTTATACAGGCGGAGAACCAGGCGCAAAGCTATCTGCGCTATCCAACGAAGAGAGAATAAAAACAGCAATTTCAGTCATCGAAAATATATTTCCCGGTTCTTCTGATTTGATTGAAAACACAGCCACCATCGCGTGGATCAATGAACCGTTCACGCGTTGTTCGTATATGGCGCTTGCGCCCGGGCAGGTGACGGCGCACTGGCAGACTTTGTTTTCACCCGCAGGCCGTTTGTTCTTTGCAGGTGAACATGCGACAATATATCAAGGTTTTATGGAAGGCGCGGTGGAAAGCGGACAGCGCGCCGCAAAAAATATCGTAGAGATACCCCGCAGTTGAACTGCGGGATGAACCAGAGTTTGGAGACTTTATGAGTGAATCAAGAAGAATGTTTTTGGAAGGTGTTCGTGCCGAAGTCCCGCTTTTAATTGGTGTATTTCCCTTTGGCATGATCTACGGTGCGCTGGCGCTCAATGCGGGCCTGTCCACAAGCGCGGCGCAGTTAATGTCATCCATCGTATTCGCAGGTTCATCACAGTTCGTCACGGCTCAACTTGTTCATGATGCCGCACCGGGATTTGTCATCATATTGACCATCGCCGTGGTGAACCTGCGTCATATGTTATACAGCGCATCACTTGCGCCGTATTTAAAGGATCTATCATTGCGTTGGAAAGTCTTACTTTCCTATCTTCTAACAGACGAAGCCTACGCGCCAAGTATTATTAAATATGAAAAAGACGGCGCCCAGCCATTCAGTCACTGGTTTTTATTCGGTGCGGGTTTTTCATTATGGTTTAACTGGCAAGTCAGCACTGCGCTTGGAATTTTTCTTGGCACCGCCATCCCGAAAGAGTGGCCGCTTGATTTTGCGTTGCCTCTCACCTTTATCGCAATGGTCGTCCCCATTCTTAAGAATCGCCCGATGATTGCTTCAGCATTGTCAGCCGGATTGGTTGCATTGCTCGCATACAGCCTGCCTTATAAACTTGGGATCATTCTCGCCGCGCTGACGGGCATCATCGTTGGAACAATTCTGGAAGGCAAAAAATCCGTAAGGGGGATGTTATGAATATCTGGCTAATTATGTTAATTGGCGGATTGATCACCTTCGGGATGAGATTCTCCCTGATATTTTTATTTGGCAGGTTCGAGGTTCCGGAAACGATGCGCCGGGCTTTGCATTATGTCCCCCCGGCAGTTCTCTCCGCCATCATCCTCCCCGAATTGCTTTATCCCGAAGGCAGCCTCGATCTATCACCTGGCAACACCCGCTTAATCGCCGGCATTATCGCAATCATCGTGGCGTGGTATACAAAGAATACGCTTGTCACCATTCTTGCAGGCATGATCGCGCTGCTTGTTTTGCAATTCCTGTAACAAAAACGCCCGCTTGATGCGGGCGTTGCTTTATGCGTAAATCAAAAAGACCTGGTTACCACCTGCCTCTTTCGCGCGGGCCATCGCCTGCAATGCTTGTTGGATCAAAGGCTCGACCTCGGTGGATGTGCCGATACGAGCGACTGATGTGATGCCCGCACTGATCTTCACATTAAGCGGCGCTTCATTCTCGACCTCGATCCTGGTGCCTCGTACCCCGGCAATGATCCTCTCTGCAACTTTTTCCGCATCCGCGCCGATGACACCGACGAGCATCAGCACAAATTTATCTTCGGCCCAGCGGCTGATGCAATCATAGGGACGGCTTTTCTCGGTTATGGATTGTGCCACAACTTTCAGAACTTCATCGCCAAGCTCAACCCCAAAAGAATCGTTGATCACCTTGAAATCATCAATATCCAGCGCGATCAAACTCACCGGCATGGATGCGCGGCGGACACGTTCCAATTCACCGGCAGATTGTTTAAGAAATGCCGCGCGGTTCATAAATCCGGTCAAAGCATCAAACACAGCCTGGTTTTCCAATTGGTCACGAGCAACAGCGAGGTTGCCCGCCAGCGAAATGATGCGCTCAGCCATTGCAATGCGATTCTTCAGATCCGCCGGCCGAAACGGCCGTTGGACAATATCATCAGCGCCCAGTGAAGCAAGTTCGTTATCTGAATTCTTCACCGTGGTCAATATAATATACAGAGGTTCCGCAAGTTTTGCGGCTCGCGCACGTGAGATAAATTGAGTCACGGCCAGATCACTTGTATCCCAATTTGCGATCAGAAAACAGGCCTCGCCCGATTGTGTATACGGCCAAACCTGCTCGCTGGAAACAAGCTGGATCAAAGTATCCTTGCCGCTATTCAAGGCTTGCTGAATCAGGGCAAGTTCTTTTGGGTTGTTTTCAAGCACCAGTATTTTCATTGCTATGCCTTTCGTCAATTATAGCAGGATGTCTGGCAGGCAATTTGGCCAGGTTTGTAGTTGAACTGGTTTTAATATGAATAGAATTGCATTAAGTTGACAAATGCCCGCTCCCATAGTAATATTTGCCGCGCCATTTGGATAATGCCGAGGTAGCTCAGTGGCAGAGCAAAGGACTCATAAGCCTTCGGTCGAGAGTTCAAATCTCTCCCTCGGCACTCTAAAGACCACCAACAAAAAGGTGGTCTTTTTATTAATGGTCTGTAAAGCCTTCGGTCAAGAGTTCCCCGCTAAACGGGACTGCGCAAATCTCTCCCTCGGCACTCTAAAGACCACCAACAGCGGGTTCTTTTATGGGTAGTGGTTCAAAATACATGATAATCTCCGTGGAGCGGGATGTTATCCCGCCAAAACAAGAGTATTCGGAACGCCGTCCCGCGCATTTATTTATTCTATACGGATACCTTTTTATTTGGGTGTGTTTCATTTCAGTTGAAACCGTCCCGAAGGTTGGCACAAACGACCAAATTTTCTCGACAAAACCTTCGGGACGTTCTTTTGGTCAACTCATTTGAAACACACCCTTTTTATTTTATGCAAATTCAAATTGACAAACTAATCCGCAGCAAGCGAAAAACGATCGCATTAATCGTCGAACGTGACGGTGGTTTGACCGTCCGCGCGCCGACGCGAATTTCGCAATCACAGATAAATGCCTTTGTGCAGGAAAAATCAGACTGGATCATTCGCACACGTGAAAAATTAAAACTCATTGTGCAGATGCCTGCGAGACAATATTCAGATGACGAGACATTTTTATTTCTCGGTTCTTCATTTGACCTGAAACTGGTCAAACCACAACGGCCGTCTTTGCAATTTGACAATGGCTTCACCCTCAGCCGCACCGCACAAAAGAGAGGCGCATCACTTTTTATGCGTTGGTATAAAGAACGTGCTTATGATGTCATATCTGAGCGCGTCACCCAGTTTGCAAAACAATACAACTTCACGCCCAAACAAGTGAAAATCACATCCGCCAAAACACGCTGGGGATCATGCAGCCCAAACGGAACCTTGAACTTCACCTGGCGTCTGGTCATGGCGCCGCTGGATGTGATCGACTATGTGGTTGTACACGAACTCGCACATTTACGCGTGAAGGATCATTCCAGTAAATTTTGGGGAGTAGTGGAATCCATTTACCCCGAATATAAAAAGAAAAGAAAGTGGCTGAGAGAAAATGGAGAGAAGTTGAATTTGTAACTAACCTCCGTCATTGCGAGGAGGGCGCACTTCCCGACAACACTTGCGCCGCACTGCGTTTGTTGCAGTGCAGGTGAGCAATCTCCATGACATTGAGATTGCTTCGGGCAAAAACAAGAACACCCTCGCAATGACGGCTGGTAACTACCCAAACTCAAATGTTTTCATCCCCTCTATTTTTGTACCCACTTTAAACAACCCGCCCGAGAGTGGATATTTTTTCAGGGCTTCTTCACTCATCCCCACTCGTGCCGAAGTAATGTACAACTCATTCATATCCTTGCCGCCAAACACACAGGCCGACGATTGCAATGCTGGCACAGGAATTTTCTCAAGCAACTCACCAGTGTTGGGATTCCACTTCGTCACCTGTGCCCCACCCCACATGGCAATCCATAAATTACCATCGGCATCCGAGGTCATACCATCAGGCCAGCCGAGGGATTCGCCCACTCGAATCGCAACACGCGGATTTGCAATTTGCCCACTGCGGACATCATAATCAAATGCTTTTACTTCCCGCGTAGGCGTATCAATGTAATAAAAAATCTTCTGGTCCGGGCTCCATGCAAGGCCGTTGGAGATGGTCACTTTATCCAGCAATCTTGTCGTATTTTTGCCATCAAATGAATATAACGCAGCAGTCGGGTCTTTCTCGTTCATATCCATGGTGCCAGCGAGGAAACGGCCAGCAGGGTCACATTTGCCATCGTTGAGGCGGTTGGTGGGCAATTCAGAATCCAAAGATGAAAGCACTGTCAATTGACCGGTATCAGGATCAAAGTCCGCGAAGCTGAAGCGCGTGCCCAGGATGAGATGACCGTTTTTGCGCGGGGCCAGGCATCCGACAAATTCATCCAATTCAGCAAGGATTTGAGTCCCGGCATAAATACGTTTCTCAAGAATACTCACCCAGTAAAGGGTTTGCGTTTTTGAATCCCATGCAGGTCCTTCACCCAGTATTGCTTTTGCATCAAAAATAAGTTCAGCTTGCATTTTAGAACCAATCCCGTTTGTAGAAAATCAAGGTTGCAGTGGACGTGAGGGCGATGGCAATTGCAAGCACAAGCAGGAACGCCAGCGGATGCCCTTCACCGGGAAGCGCCACATTCATTCCATAAAAGGCGGCCACCGTTCCCGGTAAACTCACAATGATCGTCAGCGCCGCGAGCGCCTTCATCACGCCATTGAGGTTATTGGAAATGATCGAAGCGAAAGCGTCCATCATGCTTGAAAGAATTTCAGTGGTGATGGTCGTCATTTGAATGGCCTGCTGATTTTCGGTGAGCACGTCTTCAAGCAGATCCTGGTCTTCTTCATAATAATTAAAGAGCTGCGTGCGCTGCACACGTTCCATCATCACTTCATTGGAACGCAATGCAGTAGCAAAGTATGTGAGGCTCTTCTGATATTTGAGCAACTCAAGCACTTCACGATTACGGGTGGATTTTTGTAATTTATCTTCCACCAATTCGGTGGCACGATTGATCTCGCGCAATAAATTCAAATAACGCGCTGAAGTCTCAAGGAAAATATACAATGCCAGGCGATACCGTTTGCCAGTTTTCATCAAACGATATTTTCCATTTGCTAGAACCTTAAAGACATCACTATCATAGCGGCAAATGGTGATGATCTTATTGCCCAGGATCATAATGCCAAGCGGCGCGGTCATATAAGGGACATCACTTTCAGGCTGATGAAATGGAATGCGAAGCAGGATGAAGGTGTAATCTTCATCGCGTTCCATGCGCGGCATTTCATCCTGGTCGAGGGAATAATTAATATAATCCATATCCATCCCCCATTTGACCAACTTTTCGATCTCTTCAGGCTTTGGATCCACCACATTGACCCATGCGCCGTTCGCGATCGTTTCAATTTTTTCGAGCCCCTGTTCAGTGGTTTTGTATATGCTCAGCATGTCTGCCTCCTTGCGTGAATTGACATCACGCAGAGACGCACGCGCACCTACGTGATGTTGGTACTTAAATTAAACACGTTCCGGGCCCAGCAACTTGTACTGGGCGGGGTATTATCAGAAGAACTAAGGTCGCTCTCGTCAGTGTGATACATCATTTCCTTGTTAAGTATTTTACGCCCGTTGATGGAATTGCACAACCGTTGTTATGAATTTGATTTGCGGGCATGGACAACAAAGACTCGATGCGGAATATTTAATATGGGATGTAAACCCGTCTCTCTCCCAGCCTCAACCTGCTTCTGCGCTTCAAGCATGGACTTTAGCTCCGAGTCGAATCTACTTACATCCTCATCTGACAGGCTCGCCCCCACCCCGGCGCTCGCGCGAATCCGCCCGCGCCAGGCTTCGTGGGTATAAGGCACATCCACATCGAATGAGAAAGTTTGGATATCTAAAAAGCCAG
>JBBSCM010000251.1:0-5945 GCA_038250295.1 Anaerolineales bacterium
AATGGACTGATGCTGGCGGCATTTGCCGAGGCAGCCAGGGTTCTCCCTCTGGAATCAGGAAGCTTGCTTCCGAACTTCGAACAGCAAGCTGTTCGACTCCAGAATGAATATTATAAAGTGGCTGCGCGCAATGCCGAATTTCTACTTTCATCACTACGACCTGGCGGTCAGCTAAAACGCGCCTGGCGCCGTGGCACAACAACTGATGCAGTTTTTCTTGAAGATTATGCGGCCTTGATACTGGGCTTGCTTGAGCTATATCAAACTGATTTTAATAACAAGTGGTTTAAGTCTGCGCGGGAACTGGCGGATGAAATGATCGAGATGTTCAACGATCCCAATGGCGGTTTTTTTGATACGCCTCAGGATGGTGAAACATTGCTGATTCGGCCAAAAGATATCACAGACAATGCCACCCCATCGGGTAATGCGCTGGCTTGTGAGGCGTTATTGAAATTAGCCGCATTCACAGACGAAGGAAAATATCGTGACCTGGCAGAACAATCACTTGGGCTGATGGGCGACTCTGCTTTAAGATATCCGCTTGGGTTTGCGCGGTGGCTGTCAGCGGCGGAGAATGCCCTGGGAAACACAAAGCAGGTTGCCGTGATGGGCGAAGCGCAGGAGGAAAACTTCGAGCTTTTACTCAAGACCATTCGAGCAGAGTACAGACCGGGCGTGGTGGTGGCCGCATCCCCCCATCCCCCATCAAAAGACGCGCCGGCATTGCTGAACGATCGGGTAATGATTGGCGGAAAAGCAAGCGCTTATGTGTGCGAAGGGTTTATATGCAAACAACCCACCAGTGACCCATCGGTATTGAGCGCACAACTTGATAAATAAAAGCAGGTCGCCGTTTGGCGACCTGCTTTTGGATCTTTACTTGTTCTCTTCTTTTGTTTCAGGCTGTTCGGCCTGTTCTTCTTTGCTGCCCAGCCCATCACGGAAAGACTTAATACTGCGGCCAAGTTCACTGGCAATTTTGCCGATGCGCCCCGGGCCAAACAAGAGAATAACTATCACAAGAATGATGATCCATTCCGCACCGCGTGGTAATCCTAGCATAGAATACTCCTTTATTCAATCTCAATCCTATCGTACCACAGCTGAATGAAAAATCAATTAGAGTTCCTTTCGGGAAAACAGGCCTTCGATAAAACGAATGGCGCGGCGAATCAATGAGCGCAGACGCGCGAACTGGCGATATTGTTCGGGATGCACAGCTTTCTTCACAGGGATCGGGCCTGTCCACTCAACAACCATGGCTCCCCAGGTGAGCCCCGCTCCAAAGCCGACAAATACCAATTTATCGCCTTCTTTGAACTGCTCTTTTTGGATGGCTTCAACAGTTGCTATTGGAATTGAAGCAGTGGATGTGTTTCCATAGCGGTCCACATTAATAACAAATTTGTCCAGCGGCATTTTTATGTATTTCGCGGCAGTTTCAATAATACGCAAATTTGCCTGATGCGGAATGATCCATTGCACATCGTTGGTTGTCATGCCTGCAAGTTCCAGCGCTTCTATGACGGCACGCCCCATCACGCGGGTTGCAAAACGAAAAACCGCCTTCCCATCCATTTGAACAAAATGCTTTCCGTCATGAATGGTTGTTTCGGTTGCAGGGTAGCGCGCTCCCCCGCCCAGCAAGGTTAATGAATTGGCGCCTGAACCGTCGGAATGCATTACCGCAGACAGAACGCCGCCGGGCTTGTCACTGGCCTGCAAAACAAATGCGCCCGCTCCATCGCCAAACAAAATGCATGTGTTGCGGTCCTTCCAATCCACAAAACGCGAGAGGGTTTCGGTGCCGATCACCAGTGCATTCTTGATCGACCCGCTGCGAATTGCCTGCGCAGCCATGTTTGTTGCAAATATGAAACCAGAACAGGCTGCCAACAGGTCAAATGCGCCGGCTTTTGTTGCTCCGATCTGATCTTGAATAATGCAGGCTGTTGCGGGAAAGATGTATTCAGGTGATGATGTGGCACAGATAATCAAGTCCAACTCAGTAGGAGCCAGGTTTGCCACTTGCAAAGCCTTGATCGAGGCCTCCACTGCCAGCGTGGACGGAAAATCGTTTTCGCCGGCAATACGACGCTCGCGAATACCGGTGTGGTCTCGAATCCATTCATCGTTCGTATCTATCATTTTGGCAATGTCGTCGTTGGTGAGCACAGGCTCCGGGACATGCATGCCCCAGCCTGTAATGTGCGCGAATGGCATTCTATCTCCTTTATTTATAACGGCTTAAGATCAAGGTGGCATTGTGCCCGCCAAATCCAAATGAATTGGACATGACGTAATTCGGCTCAGCCTTGCGTGGTTGATTGGGAACGTAATCCAAATCGCAAACGGGGTCGGGGGTTTGATAATTGATCGTGGGAGGCAGTATATTATCCACAATGGTCATCGCGCTAACCACTGCTTCCAAAGCGCCGGATGCGCCCAACAAGTGGCCTGTCATCGATTTGGTGGAGGAAACAGGGATCTTGTAGGCCTGCTCGCCAAACACAGTCTTGATCGCAGATGTTTCGCTCTTGTCATTCAAATACGTGGATGTGCCATGCGCGTTGATGTAACTAATATCGGCTGGTTTTAGGTCAGCGCTTTGCAATGCCAGGCTCATGGACATGGCCGCACCCGCTCCATTTTCAGCGGGAGCAGAAATGTGATGAGCATCATCCGTGGTGCCATAGCCCGTGAATTCGCATATGATCCTGGCGCCGCGTGCCTGTGCATACTCAAGAGATTCCAGTATCAAAATACCCGCGCCTTCAGCCATCAAGAAACCATCACGGTCTTTGTCAAATGGACGGGATGCTCTTTGCGGATCATCATTGCGCGTGGACAGGGCGGTCATCACGTTCATGCCGGCCATGGAAACGGCTGTAATTGCCGCTTCCGATGCCCCGGCGATCATCGCATCTGCTGAGCCGCGCCGAATCATTTCAACGGCTTCACCGAGCGCATTTGTACCGGATGCGCAAGCAGTAGCCAGCGACATATTCGGTCCGCGGGCGCCAACACGAATGGCTATATTGCCCGCGGCGCTATCGGAGATCATCATGGGAATAAGGAACGGGCTGACGCGTTCGGGGCCACGCTCGCGCAGAACATCATATTGCTCAAGCAGGGTCATGATCCCCCCAATACCCGTACCGATCAGAATACCAACACGGTCACGATTCGATTCATCGATCTTGAAGTTGGCATGCTCCATCGCTTCGAGAGTGGCGGCGGTGGCCAACTGGGTAAAGCGATCCATTTTACGGGCATCGCGCGTACCAAATAAAGCCACAGGGTCGAAACCTTTCACCTCCGCCGCAAACTTCGTTTTATGAGCGCTTGCATCAAAGGAAGTGATAAGAGCTGCGCCGGATTTTCCTGCCAGTAAAGCCTGCCATGTGTCTCTTACATTATTACCTACCGGGCTGACGCAGCCCAGCCCCGTTACAACTACACGTTTCCGCATTCGTGTTCTCCTTAAATTAGATTGCCAGTCAATTCCAAATATGAAAATAAGGACAAAGGAAAACTTGTCCTTATTTTCATTAATAACACTGGTATTGGCTGGAAGACACGCGAAAAAACTACATTTTCTTCAGTGTCCCCCAGGCTTGTTGAATGTGCATGCGGTCATGGTCAGCAATAAAACCTGCCACCTCAAGGAAATTCGTTGGGCCGAAAATGGCATGGCGCGCTCTTTGCTCCCATTCATCCGGGCTTATATTATTGATCAGGGCCAAAGTTTCCCTTCTCGCATCGTTAAACTCCATTAACGCAGTTACACCATTTTCATGTAGATAATCTCTTTGACTGGCCCAAATACTTGTATCAGGGCGCGGGATAAAAGGCTGCTTCTGGGCCTGAAACAATTTTATTTGCATATGATGTATCTCGCGTTCTGTGTCACGCAAATGGCAAATAAGCTCGGTCAACGACCAATCATCAGGGCTGGGTTCATGGGCCCATGTGGATGAGTCCAGTCCGCACAATAACCCATTAAGCGAGGCCGGGGTTGCGGATAATATTCCCAGCACAGAATCAATTGATTTGAAGGATGGAGTCAAAGCGGTGAGGTCGGCAGACTCGATCCAATGGCGCAGGTCAGCTAATTTGCCTCGCGCCCCCGCCTCAGGTGCGGACCTGGAAACGGGTTCGTCATCAATGTGGTATGCAGCCAATCCGAGCTTTTGTGCCGGCAAAATGTCGCGTTCCATGTCATTCCCAACCATGAGAACAGGGCCTTCGGGCCAACCCATATGACCCAGGACTTCGGCGTAATAAGCGGGATGTGATTTTGTAAAATGAAAATGACCCGGTATTGAAACAAGCTCAAATTGTGCCGGCTCAAAGCCGGCCCATCGTAAACGATGAAGTGTTGCTTTGCGAGGGAAAAGCGGATCAGTGGCAATGGCAATACGATAGCCCTGGGAAAAGGCCCAGTCAACGAGGGGCCTGGCATCAGGCTTTTGAGAGGTAAGTCCGGACAAAGTTGGAAAAACATTGTCATAAAAATTTTCGACAGCAGGTTCAAGTTTTTCCCGCGAAAGATTAACCTGCGGGTAAAATTCCGCATCAAATACTGCCTGTAATGTGCGCGAGAAATCTACGCTTTCGTTCATCAAGCGCATGCCCGAAATCAGCGCACGAAACATAAGATCAGGAGCGATCTGCGGCGCAAGGTCTTTTGCCAGCGCTTGAAAATAAGCGGGAACGAAAGAGTCTAAATTGGTGTTGAGCAGGGTATCGTCAAGATCAAGCAATAAGGTCAGCGTCATAATTTTTCTGGACTCCCCCGCAGTCACCGGGAGTCATTCTTTTATTTCAAATTTGAACGGCAAGGCGTGACATTCTCCACAACCAATCTGAGGTTCGGATACATCACGCTTGGTCTTTTCACAAAAGGCAGTCACCAGTACACGGCGTTGAAAAATAGCCGTAATCGGGCGCGCAACCGTAACTTTCAACTTCATATGCTGACAGGAATTGGCCCGCGTAATATCGGGGACAGGGCAAGTCCTGCACAAATCGCGCGTCCATTGCTGGCCGTATAACTGTAATAAACGACATTCTTCCACGTTGCGGCCACGATAGTAATCCCCATAGAAGTGTGGGCATTCACGCCCGCAGGGTGTTTTCATGGGGAAGGAGTATATCTGTAGACAGGTACAGAAGCAGAAAACATACGTTTGTTTATGTGCCTGCCCTTTTACACACGTGTAACGTATTCGCCCGTGCGTGTGTCCACGCGGATGGTGTCGCCTACAACGACAAAGTTCGGGCATTGAACGGTTACACCTGATTCAGTAGTGACCTTCTTTGTAACCCCGGTGGCGGTATCACCGCGAATGGCCATTTCTGCTGCAACGACTTTCAAATCCACTGAAGTGGGCAATTCCACGTCAATGGCTTCTCCCTTATAGAAAGTAAGTTTTACTTCCATACCTTCTTTTAGGTAATAGGCGCTATCACCAAGGGATTCCTTCTTGATGCCCGGTTGTTCGAATGTGACATTGTCCATAAAGTAGTACAGGTCTCCGTCATTGTACAGGTAGGAGACATTGGCGAAATCGAGGTTCACATCCTGTACTGATTGACCGGAGCTGAAAGTACGTTCAATTGTGGAGCCAGTCAACAAATTACGGGCTTTTACTTTAATATTGGCATTGCCTCGACCGGTCTTGTTGTGGCTGTAATCCAATACCTTCAGAAGATTACCGTCCAATTCAAATGTGACGCCTTTGCGAAGTTCATTTACATCTATCATGCTTGCACTTTCCTTATTTTTTTAATTTTTGCCGCTATTTGCATTTGGAACTAAATTTTGTGGAGCAATATACAGGCAAAAATCAAAATTTTAGTTCAGGTACTTATGCGGCGCTTTGTTGAGCGGGCGGATTATACCAACGAGTTGCAAATAGTGACTAGCCGGAATGCCC